>CAYNGV010000009.1:0-32396 GCA_964397005.1 uncultured Sulfuritalea sp.
TGCGCATCGAAGGCAACGCCCGCCTGCACCGAGGCGCCGCGATAGAACAGCGGCGGATTGCCCTCGGCGGGATTCGGCGCCAGCGAGGCCAGCACATGCAGCAGTTCGGCGATGCCGGCACCGCTGCGGGCCGACGCAAACAGGATGGGAATCAGGTGGCCGGCGCGCAGGGCCTTCTCGAAGGGCGCGTGCAGTTCCGCCGCGTCCGGGTCCTTGCCCTCTTCCAGGTAACGGGCCAACAGGGATTCGTCCTCTTCCACCAGTTGGTCGATCAGTTCGCGATGGGCGTGGGCGATGGAATCGAAATCCGCATCGCCGGCATCGTGTTCAAGAACTTCGACGACATCGTGCCGGTCATGCGCCGGCAGGTCGAGCAGCAGACACTCCTTGCCGAAGCGCCCGCGGATGTCGCCCACCAGCCCAGGCAGGTCAACGTTCTCGGCGTCGATCTTGTTGATCAGGATCATCCGCGCCAGGCCGCGTGCCTGGGCCGCGTGCATCATGCGTTCGGTCGCCAGCTCGATCCCGGTCTGGGCGTTGATCACTACTATCGCGGTATCGACGCCGGCCAGCGCCGCGGTGGCCTGTCCAGAAAAATCGGGGTAGCCCGGCGTATCGACTAGGTGGATGTGCACACCGTCCCAGGCGAAGTTGACAAGCGCCGCATTGAGCGAATGGCCCGCCGACTTTTCCTGCGCGTCGAAATCACTGACGGTATTGCCCTTCTCCACGCTGCCTTTGGCGTTGATCGCGCCGGCCTTGAACAGCAAGGCCTCCGCCAGCGTGGTCTTGCCGGCGCCGCCATGGCCGACGAGGGCGACTGCGCGGATTGATTCGGTGGTGTATTTGGCCATGATGCGGACTTCCCTGAGCGTTTGTCTTGCGCCAAATTCTACTCCGGCGGGCCGGATCAGTCCCCTGCGGCGGAGTGGTCGCGCGAGGGGATACGCCAGAGCCAGACGGATGTGGACAGGCCGATCACGGCGAGCAGAACCTGTAGCCAGGGCATGGCCGACAACGTCCAGATCGAAGCGCAGATGGTCAGGCTCATCAGCGTGATGGCGATCACCTTGATGCGATACGGAATGCTGTGGTGCCGGCGCCATTCGATGATGAGCGGGCCGAAGGTTGGATTGGCGATCAGCCAGCGATAAAAGGGTTCCGAGGCGCGCGCATAGCAGGCCGCGGCCACCAGCACGAAGGGCGTGGTGGGCAGGCCGGGCAGGAAGATGCCGATGATGCCGAGCACCAGAGCAAGGCTGCCGAGGGTCCACAACGCCATGCGCACCAGCATGGAAGGGTGGAGCTCCGATTCGGGAATTTCGTAAGGAGGTTCTGCTTCGCTCATTTCATACTCTCGGTCTTTCGGCACTTTGCCAGAAAACGACAGGATCGAACGGCCGCTGTGGCGACGCGGGAACAGATTCATCCTGCATGGCGCGCCTCGATTGCGGTTCAACGGAATTGGCCGGATAATGCACCGATAATAATTGTGGGCCCCCTTCAGGGAGTTTGCGGCATGGACGACGATATCGACGACCCGATATCCTGGGAGCCTTCACTGGTCTTCCTGAAGTACGCCATCGGCGCCCTGCTGACCGGCGCCCTCAGTTTTTTGCTGGCCGTTTTCATCTTGACGCCGGAGCAAACGCTACGTGCCGTCGGGCCCGCCATGGTGGTTCTGGTTGCGGCGACAGCATGGTTTTCCCTCTCGCGCGGCAGGATTCGCGTCACCATCAATATCCTTGCATTCGGAATATGGACGGTCGTAACGGCAATAACCGCCTTCAATGGCGGCGTACGCACGCCCGTGGTCATCGCCTACCCGGTGATCATCCTGATGATCGGCTGGCTGGTGAGTTCCCGCGCGGCGCTGACCGTGACGGTCCTGACCGCCGCCACCACGATCGGCTTCGTCCTCGGCGAATCATGGGGCTTCTTGCCCAGGCAACCGCCCACTCCGCCGGCGATGTATGGAGTCGTTCAAGTCTTCATCTTCGGCGTCTCCGGAATGCTGATCGTCTTTCTGGTGCGCTCCTATCAAAGCCGGCTTGCTGACCTCGGCAAAGTGGGCAGCGAACTCGCTCAACGCACGGCCGAAGTGGAAGCGGGCCGGGCAGACCTGCACCGGGCACAGGCCGTCGCCGGGGTCGGCAGCTGGGTATACGACCTTGCCACCGGCACCCTGCAACTATCCGCCGAGACCTGTCGCATATTCGGCGTGCCGGAGGGCACCACGGGAACTCTCGACACTTATCTGGCGAGGACTCACGCAGAAGACCGGGCAGTGGTGAATGCCGCCTGGCAGGGAGCACTCAAGGGCGAAGCCTTCGACTACGAACACCGCATCGTGGTCCGCAAGGCAATCCGCTGGATCCGTCAACAGACCGAACCCGAGTTCGCGCCGGATGGCACGCCGCTGCGCGCCGTGGGCGTCTCGCAGGACATCACCGAGCGCAAGCTGGCTCAGGATTCCCTGCGCGCCAGTGAAGAACGCTATCGCATCGCCTTTCGCACCAGCCCGGACGCGATCAACATCAACCGCATAGTCGATGGCTGCTATGTGGACGCCAATGAGGGCTTTGAGCGCCTGACTGGCTGGAGTCGGGAAGAAGTCATGGGCATAAGTTCCCTGAAGCTGGATCTCTGGGCCGACCCGGCGGACCGGCAGCACATGATAGAAGTATTGCGGCGCGATGGTTTCTGCGAAAACCTGCAGTTCCGCTTCCGGCGCAAGGACGGGAGCCAACTGGTTGGCCTGATGTCGGTCCATCCCATTACAGTGGACGGGATTGAATGCCTGATGTCGGTCACCCGCGACATTACCGAGCGCATTCGCATCGAGGATTCGCTGAAGCAAAAGGAGCGCTACCAGCGCGCCCTGCTCGACAATTTCCCGTTTGCGGTCTGGCTCAAGGATATCGAGAGCCGCTTTCTCTCCGTGAACACGGGATTCGTTCGCGTCTTTGGTGCCAACACCCCCGATGAACTGATCGGCAAGAATGACTTCGACATTGCTCCGCACGACATGGCCGAAGGCTACCGGACAGACGACCGCGAGGTGATGGCTTCGCGCAAAAGCAAGAGCGTCGAGGAATTGATTCTCACCGAGGGCGAACGCAAGTGGTTTGAAACCGTCAAGGCGCCGGTCCTCGACGACAGCGGGGAACTTCTCGGCACGGTGGGCTTTGCGCGCGACATCACCGAGCGCAAGGCGACCGACGAAGAAATAAAAAAACTGGCGTTCTACGACTCCCTGACGCATCTGCCGAACAGAAGGCTGCTGCATGACCGCTTGAAGCAGGCGCTGGCTTCCAGCACCCGCAGCGGCAAACCGGTGGCCGTGCTGTTTATCGACCTCGACAACTTCAAGATGCTCAACGACACCCTCGGCCACCATGTCGGGGACCTGCTGCTGCGACAAGCTGCGGGCCGGCTGAGCGCTTGCGTCCGTGAAGGGGACACCGTGGCACGCCTGGGGGGCGACGAATTCGTGGTCGTCCTTGAAGACCTGAGCAGCGCCTTGTACGAAGCCGCCACCCAGGCCGAAAACGTCGGTGAAAAAATCCTCGCGGCGCTTAACCAGCCCTACGACCTGGCCGGTCACCCCTGCGCCAGCACACCCAGCATCGGCATAGCCCTGTTCGCCGATCCCGAGACCACCATCGAGGAACTGATGAAACGGGCCGATGTCGCGATGTACCAGGCCAAGGACGCGGGTCGCAACACACTGCGCTTTTTCGATCCGGAGATGCAGGCAGCGGTGGCTGCCCGCATCGCACTGGAAGCCGACCTGCGCGAGGGACTGGAACTGGCCCAGCTGCTGCTGCACTATCAGGTGCAAGTCGACGGCACGGGGCGCGTGACGGGAGCGGAAGCACTGGTGCGCTGGCAGCATCCGCGACGCGGACTGGTCTCCCCGGCCGAGTTCATCCCGCTGGCCGAAGAAACCGGACTGATCCTTCCGCTGGGCAATTGGGTACTGGCAACTGCCTGCCAGCAACTGGTGGCGTGGGCCCGGCAGCCGGAAACCGCGCATCTGACACTGGCCGTCAATGTCAGCGCCCGCCAGTTCCGCCGGAAAGATTTCGTGAGGCAGGTGCGGACCATACTCGATAGCTCTGGCGCCAAGCCGCAGCAACTCAAGCTGGAGCTCACCGAAAGCCTGCTGCTGGAAGATGTCGAAGACATCATTGCCAAGATGAATGCGCTGAAAGCACTCGGCGTCAGTTTCTCGCTGGATGACTTCGGCACCGGGTATTCATCGCTGTCCTACCTCAAGCGCCTGCCGCTGGACCAGTTGAAGATCGATCAGTCATTCGTCCGCGACGTCCTGACCGATCCCAACGATGCCGCGATTGCGCGCACCATCGTCGCCCTCGCCCACAGCCTGGGGCTTTCGGTGATTGCCGAGGGGGTGGAAACCGAGGCGCAAAGGGAATTCCTCGCCAGTTCCGGCTGCCATGCCTGCCAGGGCTATCTGTTCGGCCGTCCCCTGCCGACGGAGGCATTCGGGGAACTGATCCGCCGGGGGTAAGGGCTGCTGCCGCAAGCCCTCACTTCAGGGCGCGGGCGATGAAATTGCGCGGCACCTGGCTGCGCGGAACGCGGCCGGAAAACCAGCTGCGCACGTCCTGATCGAGACCGAGTCCGTGCATGTAGTTGTAGAGCGCCTTGTTCAGGGCGATGCCGAGTGCATCATGATCGACACCGCTCGGATCGACGAAGCCGACATCGTTCTTCGCAAACGAAACCGGGGGCAGGGGCTTCAAGGTGATGCCAAAGCGCTCGGGGTGTTGCCCGACCGGCGAATGCACGGTGCAGGCAAAGCGGTGGAAGAAGCCGGACTGGATGCAGCCGGCGGCAAACAGCTGGCGCACGTATTCGAGCGCGTCGACCGTGTCCTGCACGGTTTGCGTCGGAAAACCGTACATCAGGTAGGCATGCACCAGGATGCCGGCGTCGGTGAAGGCGTGCGTCACGCGCGCCACCTGGTCGACCGAGACGCCCTTCTGCATCAGCTTGAGCAGTCGATCGGAGGCGACTTCGAGGCCGCCGGAAACCGCGATGCAGCCGCTGTCGGCGAGTTCGGCGCACAACTCGGGCGTGAAGGATTTCTCGAAGCGGATGTTGCCCCACCAGGAAATCGCCCGCCCGCGCTTCTTCAATTCGTCGGCCAGCGCCTTGAGCGCCTTGGGCGGCGCGGCTTCGTCGACGAAATGGAATCCCGTCTGGCCGGTTTCCTTGATGATGGCCTCGATGCGGTCGACCAGGGTCTGCGCCGTGACCACGTCATAACGCGAAATGTAATCGAGCGAGACATCGCAGAAGCTGCACTTCTTCCAGTAGCAGCCATGGGCGACGGTGAGCTTGTTCCAGCGCGCGTCGGACCAGAGCCGGTGCATGGGATTGAGCATGTCCAACAGCGACAGGTAGCGGTCGAGCGGCAGGCCGTCCCAGGTCGGCGTGCCGGCGTCGGCGAAGGGAATGTCGGGTTCGCCGGCATCGATGTAATGCACGTCTTCCCCGGCACGAACAAAGGTTCGCACCAGCCTGTCCTGCGGACGCTTGCCTTGCAGATGTTCAAGCAAAGCCAGCAGCGGACGCTCGCCATCGTCGAGGGTGACGTAATCGAAAAAATCGAACACGCGCTGCTCGCCGAGTTCGCGCAATTCGGTGTTGACGAAGCCCCCGCCAAGCACGGTGACGATCGCGGGGTCGTGTGCCTTGATCGCCTGCGCGATGCGGAAGGCGCCATAGACATTGCCGGGAAACGGCGTCGATACCAGCACGATGTTCGGCGCATGCCGCACTACGGCCTCCAGCGCCAGTTCGCGCAGGGTGCTGTCGATCAGGTTGAGCGGCGCGGCCAGTGCCTTGGCCAAGGGTTCGAAGCTGGCCTGGCTCTGCGCCAGCGACTCGGCATAGCGCACGAACTCGAAGCGCGGATCGACGGCTTCGCGCAGCACGTCGGCGACATCGTCGAGATACAGCGTTGCGAAGTGCCGCGCACGATCCTGCACGCCGAGGGCGCCGAAGGCCCAGGCCAGCGGATCGCCGCCTTCGTCGTCGATGTAGGCGTCGAGTGATTCGAAGCGCGGCCCTTCGGGCAAAAAGTGGCGGCCGGCGATGCGATGCCCGATCGACGGGTCGCGCCCCTGCAGGAAAGCCACCGCGCAGTCGATGGTGGCGAGATAGCGATCGAAGGCCCGGTCGAAGGCCTGGACACGCGGCGTACGCTGCTGCACTGGCACCGCATCAATGCACTGGCGAACGGCCAGCAGCCCGTCACGCGAGAGCAGACGCAGCACCAGGGCAAGCGCCAGATCCTCCTGCACCGCTGCGACGCCGCGCGAGCGCAGAAAACCGGTCAGGTAGGCCGTCGACGGATACGGCGTGTTGAGTTGCGTCAGCGGCGGAATGACGGAGAGGACGCGCATGGACTCGGCGTGTTCCATGCTAAAGCCGACTATTCGACAGTGACGCTCTTCGCCAGATTGCGCGGCTTGTCTACATCCGTGCCCTTCACCAGCGCCGCGTGATAGGACAACAGTTGCAGCGCAATCACATGCAGCACCGGCGAGAGCAGGCCGTAGTGTTCGGGCAGGCGCAGCACATGAACGCCGTCTTCTTCGTCCACCGCGGAATCGGCGTCGGCGAAGACATACAGCTCGCCGCCGCGTGCGGCGACTTCCTTGAGGTTGGACTTGAGCTTCTCCAGCAAGGCGTCGTTGGGCGCGATGCTGATCACCGGCATGTCTTTGTCGACCAGCGCCAGCGGACCGTGCTTGAGTTCGCCGGCCGGATAGCCCTCTGCATGGATGTAGGAGATTTCCTTGAGCTTCAGCGCGCCTTCCAGCGCGATCGGATAGTGATGGCCGCGACCGAGGAACAGCGCGTGATGCTTGTCGGCAAAATGCGTGGCCCAGATCTTGATCTCGGGTTCGAGCGCCAGCACCTTCTGCACCGCCACCGGTAGATGACGCAAAGCCTTCAGATGCCCGGCTTCCTGCTCCGGCGCGAGGCGTCCGTTCTGTTTGGCCAGCGTCACGGCGAGCAGGAACAGCGCGGCCAACTGGGTAGTGAAGGCCTTGGTCGACGCCACCCCGATCTCGGGGCCGGCACGCGTCAGGAAGCGCAGCGCGCATTCGCGCACGATGGCCGATTCGGGCACATTGCAGATCGCCAGTGTGCGGCCCATGCCGAGCGCCTTGGCATGCTTGACGGAAGCGAGCGTATCGGCGGTTTCGCCGGACTGTGAAATCGCTACGACGAGCTGTTCGGGATTCGGCACCGAAACGCGGTAGCGATACTCGCTGGCGATTTCGACGCTGCAACTGATCCCGGCCAGTTGCTCGATCCAGTAGCGCGCGACGAGGCCGGCATGGAAGCTGGTGCCGCAGGCGAGGATCAACACCGAGCGCACGCCGGCGAGGATTTCCGGTGCGGCGACGCCGAACAGGTTGGGCGTAAGCGTCTGCGCGCCGCCGATCATTTCCAGCGTCGCCGCCAGCGCTTGCGGCTGCTCAAAGATTTCCTTCTGCATGTAGTGCTGGTAGTCGCCCAGCGCCACGTCGTCGGCCGAGAGCGTGCTTTCATGCACCGGGCGATCCGCCGGCACGTTCATCGCCGTATCGCCAACGCCGACTATTCGTATCGACTCGCGCTTGAGTTCAGCGACGTCGCCGTCTTCCAGATAGATCATGCGGCGCGTGGCCTGCAGCAGGGCCGATGCATCCGACGCCGCGTAATTGCCGTCTTCACCAAGGCCCAGCAGCAGCGGCGCGCCGTGACGGGCGACGACAATGCGGTCGTCCCACTCCTGCAATACGGCGATGGCATAGGCGCCGATCAGGCGCAGCGTGGTCAGGCGCACGGCGTCGAACAAGTCGGGCGTCGACTTCAGAGTGTGCTGGATCAGGTGGGCGATGACTTCGGTGTCGGTGTCGGAACTGAATGCGTAACCCTCCGCCACCAGTTCCTGCTTCAGCTCGGCGTAGTTCTCGATGATGCCGTTGTGCACCACGGCCAGTCCGGCGGAAACGTGCGGATGCGCGTTGCGTTCCGAGGGCACGCCATGTGTCGCCCAGCGGGTATGGGCGATGCCGTGGTGGGCCACCTGCCCTTCCGCCTGCGCCGCCAGTTCGGCGACGCGGCCGACGCTGCGCAGGCGCGTCAGTGTCGGGTTGAGCAAGGCGACGCCGGCGGAATCGTAGCCTCGATATTCGAGCCGGGTCAGGCCTTCGATCAGCACCGGAACAATGTTGCGCGCGGCAACGGCTGCGACGATGCCGCACATGGCTCAGGCTTTCTTCTTCACAGGCCGTTTCCAGCCGGGAATCGACACTTGTTTGGCGCGCGAAACCGTCAGCTGGTCGGGCGGCGCATCGCGCGTCAACGTGGTGCCGGCGCCGAGCGTGGCACCGCGACCGACGGTGACCGGCGCCACCAGCTGCGTGTCGGAACCGATGAAGGCGTCGTCCTCGATCACGGTGCGGAACTTGTTGGCGCCGTCGTAGTTGCAGGTGATGGTGCCGGCGCCGACATTGACGCGACTGCCGATCGTGGCATCACCGATGTAGGCGAGGTGGTTGGCCTTCGAGTGGTCGGCGATGGTTGAATTCTTTACCTCGACGAAATTGCCGATATGCACGTCGCGACCAAGTTCGGTGCCGGGGCGCAGGCGGGCAAAGGGACCGACGATGCTGCCGGCGCCGACCACGGCATTTTCGAGCACGCAGTTGGCACGCACCTGCACGCCGTCGCCGAGCACGACCCTGCCCTCGAACACGCAATTGACGTCGATGCTGACGTCGCGACCGCAGACCAGTTCGCCGCGCACGTCGATGCGCGCCGGATCGGCCAGGGTCACGCCGGCCTCCATCAGCTGCTCGGCCACGTTGCGTTGATGCACGCGCTCCAGCGCCGCAAGCTGGACCTTGCTGTTGACACCTTCGGTTTCCCAGGCGGCATCCGGATGCGCGGTCACTACCGGCATGCCCTCGGCCACCGCCAGCGCGACGATGTCGGTCAGGTAATACTCGCCCTGCGCGTTGCGATTGCCCAGCGCCGGCAGCCAGCGCGCCAATGCTGCCGTCGGCGCGACGAGGATGCCGGTGTTGATTTCGCGGATAAGTTTTTCGGCGTCGTCGGCATCCTTCTCCTCGACGATGCGCGTGACGAGACCGTCGACCCGGACGATGCGGCCATAGCCGTGCGGATCGTCAACATGTGCGGTCAGCAAGGCCAGCGAGTCGTTGCCGGCCACTTCGATCAGTCGCTGCAGGGTGGCGGCACGGATCAGCGGCACGTCGCCATACAGCACCAAAGTAAAAGTCGGCGCTGGCGATACGGCGTTTGCAAGACCGGGCAGGGCCTGCAATACCGCATGGCCGGTGCCGAGTTGCGGCTCCTGCAGGGCCCAGGTGACATCAGGTGCGTCGAGTGCCGTACGCACCTGTTCTCCGCCATGGCCATACACCACGCAGATTTTCGTCGCGCCGATAGCTCGTGCGGTGTCGAGCACATGGCCCAGCAAGGGCTTTCCCGCCAGCGGGTGCAAGACTTTGGGCAAGTCGGAACGCATCCGCTTGCCCTGCCCCGCCGCGAGGATGACGACGTTCAAGGCCGGCTTACCGGGGCAGCGTAGTGGAGCCCATGAGGAACTGATCGACGGTACGCGCGCACTGGCGACCTTCGCGAATCGCCCAGACCACCAGCGACTGGCCGCGCCGCATGTCGCCGGCGGCGAACACGCCGGCTACGTTGGTACTGTAGGCCTCTTTGCCTTCGGTGTCGGCCCTGGCATTGCCGCGACCATCCTTCTGCACGCCGAACGCATCGAGTACGCCACCCACCGGATTGACGAAACCCATCGCGAGGAAAACAAAGTCGGCGGGAATCTCGAATTCGGAACCGGGCACTTCACTCATCTTGTTGCCTTCCCATGTCAGGCGCACGGCCTTGATGGCCTTGAGCTTGCCATTCTCGCCGATGAAGGCCTTGGTGCCGATCGACCAGTCGCGCCCGCAGCCTTCGTCGTGCGACGAGGAGGTGCGCATGCGCAGCGGCCAGTAAGGCCAGGTCAGTGCGCCGTTTTCCTGTTCAGGCGGACGCGGCAGCAGTTCGATCTGGGTGATGCTGGCGGCGCCATGGCGATTGGAGGTGCCGACGCAATCGGAACCCGTATCGCCGCCACCGATGACGACCACATGCTTGCCCTTGACGTTGATCGGATTCCTGCTGCCGCCGGAGACTTCCTTGTTCTGCGGAATCAGGAATTCGAGCGCGAAGTACACGCCCTCAAGCTCCCTGCCGGGCACCGGAAGATCGCGCGGATTCTCGGCGCCGCCGGCAAGTACCACGGCGTCAAAATCCTTTTTCAGCTGCGCCGGGCTGACGGTCTTCTTCGAGTCATTGACCACGCCCTTGGGCAGCGCGGCCGCATTGTTCATATCGGTCACCATGGTGCCGGTGACGAACTTGACGCCTTCCGCTTTCATCTGCGCCATGCGCCAGTCGATCAGGCGCTTGTCCAGCTTGAAATCGGGAATGCCATAGCGCAGCAGGCCGCCGATGCGGTCGTTCTTCTCGAACACCGTCACCGCATGACCGACACGCGCCAGTTGCTGCGCCGCCGCCAGTCCCGCCGGGCCGGAGCCGACGATGGCAATCTTCCTGCCGGTCTTCTTCGCTGCCGGTTGCGGCACGACCCAGCCGTTCTCGCCGGCCTTGTCGATGATGGCGCGCTCGATCGACTTGATGCCGACCGGCGTCTGCGGAATGTTCAGCGTGCAGGCCGCCTCACAGGGCGCCGGACAAATGCGGCTGGTGAATTCCGGAAAGTTGTTGGTCGAATGCAGGGTCTCGATCGCCTCGCGCCACCTGCCCTTGTAGACCAGGTCGTTCCAGTCCGGAATCAGGTTGTTGACCGGGCAGCCGTTGTTGCAGAACGGGATGCCGCAATCCATGCAGCGCGCGCCCTGCGTCCTGGCCTGATCGTCGGTCAGATGCGGAATGAATTCGTGATAGTGGAGGACACGAGTCGCCGCTTTTTCGTAGCTTTCCGAAATGCGCTGGAATTCGAGGAATCCGGTGGGCTTGCCCATTACGCTGCTTCCTTCAGTTGCGCGGCCACGATCTCTTTGAGGGCGCGGCGATATTCATTCGGGAACACCTTGACGAATTTGCCGCGCGCCTTGCCCCAATCGGCGAGCAAGGCCGTGGCACGCTCGCTGCCGGTCAGGCGGGCATGCTGCTCGATCATGCGCTTGAGTTGCGCCTCGTCGCTCTGGCCGCGATGCCGGGTGCCGTCGTCGACCTGGTCGGCGTCGGGCAGGACTTTTTCCAGCGCAACCATGGCCGGATTGCAGCGTTTTGCAAACATGCCGTCCTCGTCGTAAACATAGGCGATGCCACCCGACATGCCGGCGGCGAAGTTGCGGCCGGTAAGGCCGAGCACGGCCACCGTGCCGCCGGTCATGTATTCGCAGCCATGATCCCCGGTGCCTTCGACCACGGCCGTGGCGCCGGAATTACGCACGCCGAAGCGTTCGCCGGCGACGCCGCGGAAGAACACCTCGCCTTCGGTGGCGCCGTAAAGCACCGTGTTGCCGACGATGATGTTCTCGTTGGGCACGCCGCGGAAAGCCGACGGCGGGCGCACGATGATGCGGCCGCCGGAGAGTCCCTTGCCGACATAGTCGTTGGCCTCGCCGGTCAGGTCGAGCGTAATGCCGCGCGCGAGGAAGGCGCCGAAACTCTGCCCGGCCGTGCCGGTCAGCTTGACCGTGATGGTGTCGTCGGGCAAGCCCGCGTGGCCCTTGCGCTTCGCCACCTGGTGCGACAGCAGCGTACCGACGGTGCGGTTCTGGTTCCGGATTGGTGACTCGATCACCACCCTGGCACCACGCTCGAGCGCCGGCATGGCCTTGGCGATCAAGCCGTGATCCAGCGCGCCGGACAAGCCATGATCCTGGGTTTCCGTGTGGCGGGAAGAAACGCCCGCCACTTCCGGCCGACGGTAGAAAATCCGCGAGAAGTCGAGGCCCCTGGCCTTCCAGTGGTCGACGCCCTTCTTCATGTCGAGCAGGTCGGAACGGCCGATCAGGTCGTCGAACTTGCGAATGCCGATTTGCGCCATCAGTTCGCGCACTTCCTCGGCAACGAAGAAAAAGTAATTGACGACATGCTCGGGCTGGCCGGAGAAGCGTTGGCGCAGCACCGGATCCTGGGTCGCGACACCGACCGGGCAGGTATTGAGATGGCATTTGCGCATCATGATGCAGCCTTCGACCACCAGCGGCGCGGTGGCAAAGCCGAACTCGTCGGCGCCGAGCAGGCCGCCGATCAGCACGTCGCGGCCGGTCTTCATCTGGCCGTCGGCCTGGACCCGGACGCGGCCGCGCAGGCGGTTGAGCACCAGGGTCTGTTGCGTTTCGGCCAGGCCCAGTTCCCACGGCGTGCCGGCATGCTTGATCGACGAGATCGGCGAAGCGCCGGTGCCGCCGTCATGGCCGGCGATCACCACGTGATCGGCCTTGGCCTTGACCACGCCGGCGGCGACCGTGCCGACGCCGATTTCGGAGACCAGCTTGACCGACACGCTGCCCTCCGGATTGGAGTTCTTCAGGTCATGGATCAGTTGCGCCAGGTCCTCGATCGAATAAATGTCGTGGTGCGGCGGCGGCGAAATGAGCTGCACGCCCGGCACCGAATGGCGCAGGAAGCCGATGTACTCGGACACCTTGTGGCCGGGCAGTTGACCGCCTTCACCGGGCTTGGCGCCCTGGGCCATCTTGATCTGAATCTGGTCGGCATTGGCCAGGTACTCGGCGGTAACGCCGAAGCGGCCGGAGGCCACCTGCTTGATCGCCGAGCGCAGGCTGTCGCCTTCCTTGAGAGGAGTGTCGCGCTCGATGCGATTGGCGCCGATGACACCGGCCACCGTCTCGCCAGCGCCGACTTTTCTGAAGCGCTTGGGGTCTTCGCCGCCTTCGCCGGTGTTCGACTTGCCACCGATGCGGTTCATGGCGATGGCCAGGGTGCTGTGCGCTTCGGTGGAAATGCTGCCCAGCGACATGGCGCCGGTGGCGAAACGCTTGACGATTTCTTTCGCCGGCTCGACCTGATCGAGCGGAATGGCGGCACCCGCCGGCTTGATCTCGAACAGCCCGCGCAAGGTCATGTGACGCTTGCCCTGGTCATTGATCAGTTGGGCGTATTCCTTGTAGGTCTCGGTCTTGCCCGAGCGCGTCGCATGCTGCAGCTTGGCGATCGCGTCCGGCGTCCACATGTGCTCTTCGCCACGCACGCGGAAGGCGTACTCGCCGCCACAGTCGAGCATGCTGGCCAGCACTGGATCGTCGCTCCAGGCGTCGGCGTGGGTTTTCAGCGCTTCCTCGGCGACTTCCTTGAGACCGATGCCCTCGATCTTGGTCGGCGTGCCGGCGAAGTAGCGGTTGACGAGGTCGGACGAAAGGCCGACCGCCTCGAAAATCTGCGCACCGCAGTAGGATTGGTAGGTCGAGATGCCCATCTTCGACATCACCTTCATCAGACCCTTGTTGATGGCCTTGACGTAGTTTTTCTGCGCCTCGTAAGCCGTCGGCTTGTTCGGCAACTGGCCTGCCATCGCGGCGATGCTTTCGAAGGCAAGCCAGGGATGGATCGCCTCGGCGCCGTAGCCGGCCAGCGTGGCGAAATGATGTACTTCGCGCGCGGCGCCGGTTTCGACCACCAGCCCGCAGGACGTGCGCAATCCGATCTTCACCAGGTGCTGATGCACGGCCGAGCACGCCAGTAGCGCCGGGATCGGCGCGTGTTCGTGGTTGACGGCGCGGTCGGAGAGTATGACAACGCTGTAACCGGCAGCCACGGCCTGTTCGGCGCGGACACAGACCTGGTACAAGGCACGGCTCAATCCCGCCGAGCCTTGGGCCGCGGGCGTGGTGATGTCGACGACGATGGGCCGGAATGTTCCCTGCGTCAGGTCGTCGATCTTCTTCAACTTGGCCATGTCGGCCGGCGACAATATCGGCTGATGCACTTCGAGACGCGGCGCCGGCCTGGTCTCGTCCACGCCCAGCAGATTCGGATGGGGGCTGACCAGCGATATCAGCGACATGACGATTTCCTCGCGGATCGGATCGATCGGCGGATTCGTCACCTGGGCAAACAGCTGCTTGAAGTAGTTGAACAGCGGCTTGGCCCGGTCGGACAGCACCGGCAGCGGACTGTCGTTGCCCATGGCGCCCGTGGCCTCCTCACCGTTGATGGCCATCGGCTCGATGATGAACTTGAAGTCTTCCTGCGTGTAGCCGAAGGCCTGCTGGATTTTCAGCAACGGGCCATTCAGCTTTTCCTGCGACTTGACCGCGGGCATTTCATCGACGAAATGGCGCGAGGATTCGATCCATTTCCGGTAAGGCTTGGCGGTGGACATGGTGCGCTTGAGTTCCGCGTCGTCGATGATGCGACCCTGTTCCAGATCGATCAGGAACATCTTGCCGGGCTGCAGGCGCCACTTCTTGACGATGCGCTCCTGGGCGATCGGCAGCACGCCGATCTCGGATGACATGACAACGAGGTCGTCGTCGGTGATCAGGTAGCGCGCCGGACGCAGGCCGTTGCGATCGAGCGTGGCGCCGATCTGGCGGCCATCGGTGAAAGCCACCGCGGCGGGACCATCCCACGGCTCCATCAGCGCCATGTGGTATTCGTAGAAGGCGCGACGCTCTTCATCCATCAGCGGATTGCCGGCCCAGGCTTCGGGGATCAGCATCATCATGGCGTGGGCCAGGCTGTAGCCGCCCATGACCAGCAGTTCCAGCGCATTGTCGAAGGAGGCCGAGTCGGACTGGCCGTCGTAAATCAGCGGCCAGACCTTTTCCAGATCCTCGCCCAGCACCGGCGAAGAAATGCCGTGCTCGCGCGCCCGCATCCAGTTGACGTTGCCGCGCAGCGCATTGATTTCGCCGTTGTGCGCGATCATGCGGAAGGGATGCGCCAGATCCCAGGTCGGAAAGGTGTTGGTGGAAAACCGCTGGTGCGCCAATGCCATGGCGGAAACGGCGCGCTTGTCCTGCAGGTCGAGATAGTAGGTGCCGACCTGGTTGGCCAGCAGCATGCCCTTGTACACCACCGTGCGACACGACATGGACGACACGTAGAACATCTTGCCATCGGGCAGCTTGAGGGCCTGGATGGTGTGTCCGGTCGACTTGCGCAGGATGTAGAGCTTCCGCTCCAGCGCGTCGGCATCGGCAATGCCGGGACCGGCGCCGATGAACACCTGACGCACCACCGGCTCGATATCCTTCGCCGCCTGGGCCAGCCCCGAGTTATCCACTGGGACATCGCGCCAGCCGAGCAGGACCTGGCCTTCGTAGCGAATCGCGCGCTCGATCACGGCTTCGCAGGCACGCCGACTGGCGTCGCCGCGCGGCAGGAACACCATGCCGACGCCATATTGGCCGGGCTGCGGCAGAATCACATCCTGTTTGGCCATTTCCTCGCGAAAGAACGCGTCGGGGATCTGGATCAGGATGCCCGCGCCGTCACCCAGCAAGGGATCGTAGCCAGTTGCTCCACGGTGTTCGAGATTTTCCAGAATCAGCAGCCCCTGCTCGATGATGGCGTGGCTTTTCTGGTTCTTGATATGGGCAACAAAGCCGACGCCACAGGCGTCGTGCTCATTGGCAGGATCGTATAGACCCTGGCGCTGGGGGAGGACCATCTTGTCTTTCCTCGGGAATACGGCCGGCAAAAAGCCGGGGGTAGCCGGCAAAAAAGCCGGGGTGATGCCGCTCCCCGGCCTTGGATTGCCCGCCGAACACGGCGGACGAACTTGCGAATATACCGTCAATAGCCGCCAAATTCAAGACGCTGCAACGCAGCATCAGGGCATCATAGTTCGCCGACCGAGAACAGGCGGCGATGCTCCTTCATCGAGTAGCGGTCGGTCATGCCGGCGATGTAGTCGGCCGTTGCGCGCTCGACGCTCCCGGAGGCCGCCATTTCCTGGTATTGGGGCGGCAGCAAACGCGGATCGGCGACAAAGGCATTGAACAAATCGTGAATGATGCGCCGCGCCTTGGTGGTCATGCGCAGCACCTGATAGTGCTGGTAAAGATGCTCGCGCAGAAATCCCTTGAGCGCTCGATTTTCGGCCTGCATCGCGTCGGTGAAGGCGATCAGCGCCGGCGCCGCGCGAACATCCGCAAGTGTTTGCGGCGCCGTAATGGCTATGCGCCGCGACGACTCGGCCAGCAGGTCCGTCACCAGCGCGCCGATCATGCGCCGTATGGTTTCATGCACGCGCCGGCGACCCGAAATGGCTGGAAACTCCGCGTCGACTTCGGCGGCATGGCGCGCAAAGAGGCTCACCTCTTGCAGTTGCTCGAGGGTGAGCAAGCCGGAACGCAAGCCGTCATCGACGTCGTGATTGTTGTAGGCGATCTCATCGGCCAGATTGCAGATCTGCGCCTCCAGCGACGGCCGGCGGCCCTCGAGGAAGCGCTGCCCCAGATCGCCGAGTTCACGCGCTTTCGCCGGCGAGCAATGCTTGAGGATGCCCTCGCGCGTCTCGAACATCAGGTTGAGGCCGTCAAACGCGCCGTAGCGCTCTTCAAGGCGATCGACAATGCGCAGGCTTTGCAGGTTGTGTTCAAAACCGCCATGCGCCCTCATGCACTCGTTCAGCGCATCCTGCCCGGCGTGCCCGAAGGGGGTGTGGCCGAGGTCATGCGCCAGCGCAATGGCTTCGACCAGGTCGTCATTGAGATTAAGGGCGCGCGCGATCGAACGCGCGATCTGGGCGACCTCGATGCTGTGCGTGAGGCGGGTGCGGAACAGATCGCCTTCGTGGTTGACGAAAACCTGCGTCTTGTATTCGAGGCGACGAAAAGCGGTGGAGTGCACGATCCGGTCGCGATCACGCTGAAACTCGCTGCGCGCCTTCGGCCGCGGTTCAGGAACGTTGCGGCCCCTGCTGGCGCTGTCGTCAACCGCGCAGGCGGCCAAGTCACGCACGGCAGCAGGTTTCGATTGCCGCGACAATTTCATCGCGCGGCGCGTCGGCAAAGGTCACGGCAACGCCCAGAGCCTTGAGCAGGATCAACCGCAAGCTGCCGGCAATGACCTTCTTGTCGTGAGACATCAATTCCAGATAACGATCCGCACCGAGATCAGCCCCCTTGACCGGCAATCCTGCACGCTGCAGGAGGGTTCGGACACGCCCGACATCGGCGGCAGACAACCAGCCGAGGCGACGCGAAAGCTCGACGGCCATCATGGTACCGGCGGCCACGGCTTCCCCGTGCAGCCATTCGCCATAGCCCATGCCTGTTTCTATGGCATGGCCAAAGGTATGGCCGAGATTGAGCAGCGCGCGACCGCCTTCCCTGGCGGTCTCCAATTCATCCGCCGCCACCACTTCGGCCTTGTTGATGCAGGATCGCTCAATGGCGTGGGCGAGCAGCTCGCCATCGCGCGCCAGAAGGCCATCCATGTTGGCTTCCAGCCAGTCGAGGAACGGCAGGTCGCGGATCAGCCCGTACTTGATCACTTCTGCCATTCCCGCCGACAGTTCGCGATCCGGGAGGGTCTTCAGGGTATCGGTATCCGCCAGCACCAACTTGGGCTGCCAGAAGGCGCCGACCATGTTCTTGCCGCGTGGATGATTGATGCCGGTCTTGCCGCCCACCGAGGAATCGACCTGCGACAGCAGGGTGGTCGGTATCTGGATAAAGGGCACACCGCGCTGATAGGTGGCCGCGGCGAAACCCGCCAGATCGCCTATGACACCGCCACCGAGCGCGACGATCGTGGTGCCGCGGTCGCAACGCGTTGCCAGCAGCGCGTCGTAAATGAGGTTGAGCGACTCCCAGTTCTTGTGCGCCTCGCCATCGGGAAGGATGATCGGCGTAACGCCAACACCGACTTTCTCGATTGCGGCGACGAACAGGTCCAGATACAAGGGTGCAACCGTCGTGTTGCTGACCAGCGCGATGCGCGGGGTGGCCAAATACGGGAGGATGAGATCGGCACGGGACAACAGGCCGCCGCCGATCAGGATCGGATAGCTGCGTTCTGCCAGTTCAAGGTTCAAGCGGCGCATTGCTTGTCCAGTTCTCTCTCAACCTGCTTGACCAGATGGGTGATGCTGCCGCCCATGCTGTTGATGACGATGTCCGCCACTTCGCGATACAAAGGGTCGCGCTCGGCAAAAAGCTCCTCGATCTTCCGCATCGGATCAGCGACCTGCAGCAAAGGCCGGTTCGGGTCAAGACGGGTTCGCTCGAAGAGCAAACGCGGCGCCACTGAAAGATAGACCACCGTGCCACCCTGCTTGAGCGCGGCGCGATTTTCCGGGCGCAATACAGCGCCACCTCCGGTAGCCACGATCAAGTTTGACTCCGTTGCCAGTTCCGCAATGACCCTGGATTCGCGATCGCGAAACCCCTTTTCGCCCTCGATGTCGAAAATCAGAGGAATCCTGACACCGGTTCGCGCCTCTATCTCGTGATCCGCATCGATAAAGGAGCGTTGCATGCGCCGCGCCAGTTGGCGGCCGACCGTGGTCTTGCCGGCACCTGGCATACCCACCAGATAGATGTTGTTCTTTACGCTCACGAACGGATTGTATCAGCGCAAAAGGAAGGGCCGGCTTGCGCCGGCCCTTCCTTTGATGACGGCGGACTTGATTTAGCGCTGTGTCAGCGAATCACTGACAATGCGCGGGGTGATGAAGACCAGCAATTCGCTGCGCGACTGCGTCTTGGTCGTCGTCTTGAACAGGAAGCCGACATACGGCAGATCGCCGAGGAATGGAACGCGATCCTGAGTCTGGATATCCGATTCGCGGGCAAAGCCGCCGATGACCACCGTGCCGCCATTTTCCACGATCACGCTGGTGGTGACCGTGTTGGTGTCCAGACTGCCGGTCGTCGCATTGGTGATCGTGCTCTTGGCAATGTTCAGCTCGAGGCTGATGCGGTTATCAGGATTGACGGAGGGCGTCACCCCGAGCGTGAGCGGTGCCGAAAAAGTCTGGTAGATCGGCAAGCCCGTGGTGGCATTGACCCCGGTAAGAATGGTGACCTGCTGGGTATTGTTGATCGTTGCCGCCTTCCGGTTCAGCGTGACGATTCTTGGCGACGAAATGGTCTTGTTGCGCGAATCGTTCTCGGCTGCCTGCAGCTCAAGCGCCAGCAGCTTGGTGCCCGCGGTGTTGAACAGCATCAGGCCGATGTTGGCCGCCGAGGCCAGCGAATAGCTGGGCTGAAATATATTGGTCGACCGCGTGAGGGCGGGTGCGGTCGGTGCCCCAAATGTGTCGACATTGGAAAACCCGGTTGTCGTCCCCAGCGCTGCTCGGGTGGTATTGGTGCCCGGGACCTGATAGCCCCCGGCTCCCAAGGATGCGGAGTCAGCCAGCCGCAAACGCATACCCAGCGAATTCGCAAAACCTGTCGAGGCTTCGACAATGCGCGCCTCGATCATCACCTGCTTGGGCGGGATATCCACATTGCGAATCACTTCTCGAATCGCTTCAACGACAGCGGCCGTATCGCGGACAAACACCTGATTGGTGGCGTCGTGCACCGAAATCCCACCACGCGCGGTGAGCATGCCCTTGCTCGCACCGCCCGTCGCAACCGCACCCGGCGCGGGAGCTGCTGCAGGCGCACCCGCCGCTGGCGCGGCTCCGGCTGCGGCAGCGGCGCTGGTGGAGGCAAAGCTGCTGTTCACCAGTGAGACTATGTCCGCTGCCTTGACATAATTCAGCTTGAAGGTTTCCGCCACAAGCGGAGCCACGTCGCTAGCCCGCGTCATTTCGTCGGCAGTATCCTGGTCGCGCTTTTGCAGCACGGTCCGATCGCCGAAGAGAACGATGTCATTGCGCACCCGCATGCCGGAGTTGACCTGGGCCATGATGATTTCCAGAGCCTGGTCGTACGGAATATTGTCGAGGTTGGCGGTGACCGTTCTGCCATTCAGCGAAGGATCGATCAGTACATTCTTGCCCGAAATATCGGCAAGCGTGCGCAACACCATGGTCGCGTCCGCATTGAAGAAGTTGATTGAAACCTTCTGCCCCTGTTCTCCGCCTTGAACCAGCTTGTTGGCTTCATCCGCGGCTATGGGCTTCACTTCGATGGTCAGCTGGTTGTTGGCCAGATGGGCCTGGTGAAACCAGCGTCCGCGCGCTGCAATTTCGAGGCGCGTCAGATTGCCCATTGCACGCGAGGTCAGCGTGGTTACCGGCGTCGCGAAATCATTGACGTCGCGGCGATTCTGCAGACGCTCAGGTAGCTCGACGTCGCGCAATTCCACAATGATTCCGGAACCCGCACGGCGGATGTCTATGGGTACGGTGCCATCGGTCAGATCCACCGTGATTGTTGCCTGAGCGTCTTCACCTCGCCTGAACACGATGTCACGGATAGCAGCCGAGTCGGCCGCCGCGACCGGCTTCGCCGTACCAGCTTGCGCGGTCGGTAACGTCGGCTGATAGACGCTCGGCGCGGGTTCCTGACTGGCCTGGACGCTCTGCGCCTGCAACTTGATGAACAGGACATCGCCGGCTATCTCGGTCGAAAATTTCGTCGGCCGATATAGATTTAGCACCAGGCGCGTCAGCTTGTCTGTCTGAACCAGATTCAGGCTCTTGAGATCACCCGTCGCAACTTGCTGCGTCGTCTGCCCCGACTGGTTATCGGTCCCGGGAAAATCTATCACCACGCGCGGCGGCTCGAGGACGCTCCAGTTTCCCGGCATCGCCTTCAATGGCGAAGACATCTGCACCTTGAGAAGAACCTGATCGCCATCGCGCCTGACCTGGATCTGCTTGATGGAGTTTTCTGCCGCGCTTGATGCGCCGGACAGGCCAATCAGGAAGCTCGCCAGCACAACAGCGGCCATATGAAAATTCTTCATTTACGTCCCCCTTCTTTCGGTACATCGAGTTTTCTTTCCTGCTCCACCCATGCACCGTTTGCATCCTTGATGGTTTCGAGCACCGTGATGCCTTCTTTGCTGATTGCCGTTATCTTGCCGAAGCTACGGCCCATGTATTCGCCAACACGCACATGCTTTGGCTTGTTCGGCGGCGGAGTCTGGATCAGGGCATAGGGCACAGCCCCCGCCGCAATGATGCCAACCACCTTGAGATCCTCGATCGGAAATATTTCCAGCGGCTGCTGGGGCCGGGTGCGATCCGGTGCGGTCTTGTCGGCAATTGCCTCCAGCGTGACGATCTTGCCGGCCGCAAAGGGCGGGGTCAGCGTTTCGGTTTCATAGGCAACCACCGGAAACGCGGTTATTTCCGGAAGGGGCGTTACCCTTCCTTTCATACTCTTGGTCTCTTCGCGCATCCACTGCCGAAGATCCTGATGCTCTTCGGCCGCACACCCCAGCAGCAAGAAAGGAAGAACGAGGAGAAATGGATGGAGCTTCATTTCTTGCCTCCCTTGCCTGCCTGAGCCTTCTTCTGGTTGGCCATTTCACCTTCATCAAGATAGCGGAAGGTCTTTGCAGTCGTTCTCAGTACCAGCGTCCCTGCCTGGTTGGCAGTCATGTTGATATCGTTCAGGGTCACAATGCGCGGCAATCTTGCGAGATCCCCGGTAAATCCCCCGATGTCGTGATAACTGCCGACGAGGTTCAATGTAATCGGCACTTCGGCATAAAACTCCCGTGGTGCCTCGCCACCCGGCTTGAAGAGCTCAACCGACAGTCCGCGCGCTTGCGCCGCCTTGTTGATATCGACCAGCATGTCGCCCATCTCGGCCCTGTTCGGCAACTGCTTGAGCAAAGCACCGAAGGACCGATCTATTTCGGCCAACTGGCGGCGATACTCGTCAAGATTGACGGCTTGTCTCTTTTTGGCCAGCCAGTCTTCCTTGTGCTTGGCTTCCAGAACCTTGCTTGCCTCAAGCTCATCCAGCTGGACGCTCCAGCCCATTTGCCCGAATCCCCAGGATGCGGCGATCAAAGCCGCAAAGACGCCCACCAGACTGACGATACGGGGGGCCAGCGGCCAGAGCCCCGGGTCCTTGGGATCGAGCGTCTTGAAATCCGTCGCCAACTGCTGAAAATCTATCAGCGGCGCCTTGGGTGGTGCAGGCTCCGCCTTTTCAGCGTGCTTTTCCGCCAGCCGCTCGGCGGCCGACTTGCGCTTGAACAAAGAGGACAGATCGGGCAGCTTCATCATTTCTTCCCAGGCGCCGCTGTCTGGCGGGTGATAACAGTGGTTATGCTGAACGCGTTGAGACGCCGGTTGGCCACCACCTCAGCCTTGGTTTCAATCAGCGTCGATTGTTCCAGCAGGGGCGATTCGTCGAGGTTGTTCATCAGCGTGGTGATCCGCGCATTCGATTGTGCATAGCCCGAAATTACGATTTTGGGTCCGGTTTGCGCCAAAGTACGCAAATAGATGCCTTCGGGTACCTGCTTCGCCAGCTCATTGAACAAATGCACCGTTTCCGTACGATTGGCCTGCAATGCCTCGATGACCCGCTTGCGGGACAGCAGGGCATTGGTCTGCTCCTGGATTTTCTTGATTTCGTCGATTTCCTTGTCGAGGCTGGAGATTTCGCGCTTGAGAAACTCGTTTTTCTCATTCTGGGTCGCAATCTGGCGATTCACGATCGAATAGCCGAGGAACCAGATCAAGCCCGCCAAGACGGACACCAATCCGAGCAGGACATAGAACTGCTGGCGCCGTCCCTTGCGCTTTGCCTCTCGATGAGGAAGAAGATTGATCCGGATCATTGATCGAACTTCCTGAGAGCGAGGCCGCAAGCCACCATCAGCGAAGGGGCATCTGCAGCAAGCTGTTTCGCGCGAATGCGCGGTGATATTGCCATCCCGGCAAATGGATCAGCCAGCAGGGTATTGACGTTGGTGCGCTGACCGACGATTTCCGCGACGCCGGGAACCAGGGCCGAGCCACCCGCAAGAAGAATGTGATGCACTTCGTTGAACGGTGTCGAGGTGAAGAAAAACTGCAGCGCGCGAGCGACTTCCTGCGCCATGTTTTCAATGAAGGGATGAAGAATTTCCGCTTCATAGTTGTCCGGCGGCGTACCGGAACGCTTGAGGTTCTCGGCTTCGTCCGGGCCCATGCCATAAACGCGCATGATTTCGTCGGTGAGTTGCGATCCGCCGAAAGCCTGCTCGCGAGCGTACAGCTGCTGGTTATCCTTCATGATGGTGATTTTCATCGCCGAGGCGCCCACGTCCACCAGCGCGACGATCTGGTCCGCTCCCTGGCGCGGCAGCTGTTTGATTACCAATTCATAGGCCACCTGGATCGCGTAAGCCTCGATATCCATCACCACGGGTTTCAGCTCGGCCAACTCGGCGGCGGCGACGCGATCCTCGACCTTTTCCTTGCGCGAAGCCGCCAGCAATACCTCGACGTCATCGGGGCTTCCTGGAGCCGGGCCGATCACCTGAAAGTCAAGATTGACCTCCTCCAGCGCGAAAGGAATGTACTGATTGGCCTCCGATTCGACCTGGATCTCCATGTCCTGCTCGCGCAGGTTGCCCGGCAGCGTGATCTTCTTGGTGATGACCGCTGAGGTCGGCAGCGCCAGCGCAACGAAACGGGTAGAGGTACCAAGTCGTTTCCAGCAGCGCTGCAGGGTGTCGGCGACAGATTCAAGCGACGCCAGATTACCGTCCAGCACAGCTTCTTTCGGCAAGGGTTCAATCGCATAGCGCTCAACCCTCGGCTGTCCCTTGCCGGCATCAACCAGTTCGACCATCTTGACAGCGGTCGAACTGATGTCCACGCCGATCAGCGGACGGAGCTTCGGGTTAAAGATCGACTTCAGGGCCGAGACATCGATCTGCAAAGGATTTTCCCTTTAAAAATATTGCGTTACGAGCTATACGGATAATTTACTTCAGATGCTAGCAGCAACTATATCGGCTGTAAAGCAAAATTATTAAGGATGGCCCGGCACAGCGTGTCTCCAGCGCCACAGCTATAATCCCGCACGCCGCCTTCCACCCCATCCATTCGTGCCCATTCCCGCCCTACCCGCCCCCGCCCGCTGGGCGCTGTATTTCCTGCTCCTGATCTGCGGCGCTGTTCTCAGCATCGCCGCACTGGCGGGTATTGTGCTCATTCTGGCCTATCCGCAGTTGCCCTCGATCGACGTGCTGACCGACTATCAGCCGAAAATTCCTCTGCGTATCTACTCCAGCGACGGTCATCTGATCGGCGAGTTTGGCGAGGAACGGCGCAACTTCGCCTACATCAAGGACGTTCCTTCCGTCATGAAACAGGCCATTCTCGCGGCCGAAGACGAGCGCTTCTACCAGCATCCGGGTATCGACACCCTCGGGGTACTGCGCGCAGCGTATTCCAATTTCGTCGGCGGTGGCAAGCGTCAGGGAGCATCGACCATCACCATGCAGGTGGCGCGCAATTTTTTCCTTTCCAGCGAAAAGACGATCACGCGCAAGCTCTACGAGATGTTACTGGCTTTCAAAATCGAAAACAATCTGGGCAAGGACCAGATTCTCGAGATATACATCAATCAGATTTTCCTCGGGCAGCGCGCTTACGGCTTTTCAGCCGCGGCGCAAATCTATTTCGGCAAAGCACTGAAGGATGTCAGTGTCGCCGAGGCCGCCATGCTTGCCGGCCTGCCGAAGGCGCCCTCGGCCTACAACCCGGTGGTCAATCCAAAACGGGCACAGTTGCGCCAGCGCTACGTTCTGCGCCGGATGCATGAGCTCAGCTTCATCAATGACGCCCAATGGAAGTCGGCCCAGGCGGAAACCCTGCACGTCAAGCGCGACGTCAATGACTTCGGCGTCCGTGCCGAGCATGTGGCCGAAATGGCGCGCCAGATAACCGCCGAGCGCTTCCCCGACGACGTCTACAGCCGCGGCCTGCGCGTGATCACCACCATCAATCTTGGCGAACAGCAGGCCGCCTATCTCGCGGTGCGTCGCGGAGTCATCGACTACGACCGCCGCCACGGCTATCGCGGCGCCGAGGCCTACGTCGACTTGACCAACGGCGGTTCAGATCAGGACGAGGAACTCGAGGAACTGCTCTCCGAATACGACGACAGCGACGATCTGCTGCCGGCCATCGTTCTCGAGGCGACACCCAAACTGGTGCGGGCTTATCTGCGCGGCGGCGAAATACTCAAGATCAGCGACGAAGGACTCAAGTTCGCCGCGCGCCTGCTCGACGAAAAGTCACCCCCCAACAAACGGGTGCGGCGCGGCGCGGTAATTCGGGTGCAGAAGTTCGACAAGGGCTGGCAGATCACCCAGCTACCCGAGGTGGAGGCCGCATTCGTCGCCGCCAGCCCGGTCGATGGCGCGATTCGGGCACTGGTCGGCGGCTTCGATTTCAATCGCAGCAAGTTCAACCACGTCACCCAGGCCTGGCGCCAGCCCGGCTCCAGCTTCAAGCCCTTCATCTACTCCGCCGGCCTGGAAAAAGGCTACACCCCGGCCTCCGTGATCCCCGACGAGCCGGTCTCGATCTCCGCCGAAGAAACCGGTTCCCAAGCCTGGGAACCGAAAAACTACGACGGCAAATATGAAGGCCCGATGAGCCTGCGCACCGCGCTGGCGAAATCCAAGAACATGGTTTCGATCCGCCTGCTGCGCGCCATCGGCACCCAGTACGCGCAGGACTACGTGACGCGCTTCGGCTTCGATGCGGACAAGAACCCGCCTTACCTGACGCTGGCGCTGGGTGCCGGCGCGGTGACCCCCTGGCAACAACTCGCGGCCTATTCCGTATTCGCCAATGGCGGCTATCGCATCGAGCCGCATATCGTGAAGAGGATCCTCGACGACAAGGGCGCGGTGCTGGCCGAGATACAACCGGCGCTGGCGGGCGACGAGTCGCTGCGCGCGATCGACGCGCGCAACGCCTGGCTGATGGACAGCATGATGCACGACGTGGTCCGCCGCGGCACCGCGACACGCGCGGCGACGGTATTGAAGCGCAGCGACCTGGCGGGCAAGACCGGCACCACCAACGACTACATTGATGCCTGGTTCTGCGGCTACCAGCCGACCGTGGTCGGCATCGCCTGGATCGGCTTCGACCAGCCCAAGCGCATGGGCAACGGCGAAACCGGCGGCGCGGCGGCGCTGCCGATCTGGATCGGCTTCATGGAACATGCCCTGAAGAACGTACCCGAAAGCTGGCTGGAAACTCCCGAGGGTCTGGTGCCGATCGTCGCCAACGATCCATCGGGCAAGACCAGCAAGGAACTCATCTACAGGGAGCACCTGCCTCCGCCGCCGGTTGACGAGGAGACCGTGGAGGCCAAGCAGGCACCTGCACCGGTGCAGGACGCCAAACCGAAGCTCGTTGAAAAACCCGCAGCGGAAAAACCCGTGCCGCAAAAGCCCGTCGAAAAGAAGAACTAGAGCTCGATCCTGACGCCAGCCTGTTCGGAAAGGGTGCGCGAGAGTGCAGCCAGCAGTTCTTCGCCGTCGCGCGTGCCCAGCCATTTTCCGCCTTCGGGACGGAAGTGATAGCCGCCCGACTTCGCCGCCAGCCAGATCTCCCGCGCCGCGCCGTGACGATTCAGGATGATCTTCGAGCCGTTGTCGAATTCGACCTCGATCACGCCGCCGGGCTTGGTTTCAAAATCGAAATCGGCGACGCCACTGTCGCACGCGACTTCCAGCGCCGTCTCGATGCGTACCAGCTCGGCATCCGCCGCGGCCATGAATTCCCGCTCATCCATCGCGTGTTACCATCCTTTGCCTGTCGAGACACACCTATTTGCCATGCGCCTGATTCCTTCATTCCTCGCCGCCCTGGCCGCCCTGACGGCGCTCGCCGCCTGTGGCACCAAGACCCCGCTGTCGTTGCCGCCGCAGCCCGCGGCAAAGGCAGCCACACCTCAGGCAACACCGGCCCCTGCGACCGATAATAGCAACAAAGCCGCAGAGCCCGGGAAATGAGCCTCGCCGCCATGCGCCAGGACGGCCTCCATGTCGAAGGCGTCGCCCTGGCTGAAATCGCCGCGCATTTCGGCACGCCCTGCTACGTCTATTCGCGCGCCGCGCTGACCGCCGCATTTGCCGGCTACCTCGATGCGCTGCAAGCACACGGCCTGGGCGATCGCGCGCTGATCTGCTACGCGGTCAAGGCCAACTCCAACCTCGCCATCCTCAAGCTCTTCGCCGATCTCGGTGCCGGTTTCGACATCGTCTCCGGCGGCGAACTGGCGCGCGTCATCGCCGCTGGCGGCGACGCAAACAAGATCGTATTTTCCGGCGTCGGCAAGTCGCGTGCGGAAATGCGCGCCGCGCTGGAAGCCGGCATTCACTGTTTCAACGTCGAATCGACGAGCGAACTCGAACAACTCAGTGAAGTCGCCGGCAGCCTCGGGCGCCGCGCGCCGGTGTCGCTGCGGGTGAATCCCGACGTCGACGCCAAAACCCATCCCTACATTTCCACCGGGCTCAAGAGCGCCAAGTTCGGCGTCGCCATCGCCGATGCCTTCGACATCTACCGGCGCGCGGCGTCGCTGCCGCACATCGCCGTGAAGGGCATCGACTGCCACATCGGTTCGCAGCTGCTCGATCCGGCGCCGGCGGCCGAGGCGGCCGACAAGGTGCTGGCGCTGGTCGATCGCCTGGCGGCGGCCGGCATCGTGCTGGAACACATCGATCTTGGCGGCGGCATGGGCATCCAGTACCGCGCCGACGAACCTGCGCCGGACGCATCCGCCTACCTCGCACCGATGCTGAAACGACTGGCAGGACGCCGGGAAAAGCTGGTGTTCGAGCCCGGCCGCTCGCTGGTCGGCAATGCCGGCTTGCTGCTGACGCGTGTCGAAGTACTGAAGCCGGGGGAAGAAAAGCACTTCGCCGTGGTCGACGCGGCGATGAACGACCTGATGCGCCCGGCGCTGTATGACGCGTGGCACGACATCGTGCCGGTCGCAAAAGTCGGCGCCGGCGATACGCCAATGAGTTACGAAATCGTCGGCCCGGTCTGCGAATCGGGCGATTTCCTCGGCCACGACCGCATGCTCGCGCTGAACGAGGGCGACCTGCTGGCCATCCTCTCGGCCGGGGCTTACGGCATGGCCATGGCATCGAACTACAACACCCGGCCGCGCGCCGCCGAAGTCATGGTCGATGGCGGCGATGTCCATCTGATCCGGCGTCGCGAGGAGATCGCGGAACTCTTCGCGCTGGAATCGGTCCTGCCCTGATGCGTCACGCCCTCGTTGCCAGCCTGACACTTATCCTCCTTGCCGCCTGTGGCCAGAAGGCTGAGGAGAAAAAGGCCGTGCCGCCGCCGTCGCTGATCACCGTGACGCAGGCGACCAAGGGCGATTTCGAAGTCGTGCTGGAAACCCTCGGCACACTTGAAGTTCTCGCCGATCCGAAAATCGGCGCCGAAGTCGCCGGCCGCGTGACGCAGGTGCTGGCCCGCACCGGCAAGGTGGTCAAGGCCGGCGAACTGCTGGCGGTGATCGATGCCGGCGATGTCAGCCTTCAAAACAAGGCCGACGAAGCCGAGGCGCGGCGTGTCGAAGCGCTGGCGCGGCAGCAGGAGAAGCTTGCCGAACGCCAGCAGTCCCTGATGGACAAGGGCTTCCTGTCGAAGAACGCCGGTGAGGATGTCGCCGCCCAGCGTGCCGCGCTGGCCGCCCAGCTTGACGCCGCGCGGGCGCGCGCCGACAACAGCCGGCGCGCGGTCGGCAAGACCCGCGTCGTGGCGCCGATCGCCGGCATCGTCGAAGTGCAGATCGTCTCGCCCGGCGACTACGTCAAGGTCGGCGATCCGCTGTTCAATCTGGTCGCGCCGAAAAAGCTGCGCGCCCACCTGCCCTTCGCCGAAAGCTTTGGTCCGCGCCTGAAGCCCGGGCAGGACGTCAGACTGACGTCGCCGCTGGCGCCGGGCAAGGTGTTTGCCAGCCGCATCAAGGACATCCGCCCCGGCATCGTCGAGGGCAGCCGCAGCCTCGATGTGCTGGTCGACGTCGACAATGACGGCAGCCTGCGCGGCGGCGGCACGGTCAATGCCGCCGTAATCGTCTCGGCCCGCGCCGAAGCGCTGACGGTGCCCGAACAAAGCGTGGTGCTGCGCCCCGCCGGCAAGGTGGTGTATGTCATCGCCGACGTGGACGGGCAGAGGAAGGCGCAGCAGAAGCCGGTCAAGGTCGGCGCCAAGCGCGGCGGCCGCATCGAGATCCTGGAAGGCCTCGCCGGCGGCGAAACCATCGCGCTGGATGGCGCCGGCTTCCTCACTAACGGCGCCAACGTGGCCATCAAGGAGCCGGCCAAGCCGAAAGCGGCTGGCGACTCCGGCGCCAAGCCGGACGAGCCCAAGCCCGCCGCCAAATGACCCTGCCCGAGCTTTCCGTCAAGCGCCACGTCCTGGCGTGGATGGCAAATGCCGTGCTGGTGCTGTTCGGGGTGATCGCCTTCAGCCGCATCGGCATGGACCGGCTGCCCTACATCGAGTTTCCGGTGGTCTCGATCACCACCACGCTGAAGGGCGCCAATCCCGACATCGTCGATGCCAGCGTCACCAACCTGATCGAGGGCGCGGTGAACAGCGTGCCCGGCATCGAGCATATCCAATCGACGTCGTCGCCCGGCGTCTCGGTGGTGAACATCACCTTCGGCCTGGAAAAGAACATCGATGTCGCCTTCACCGAGGTGCAATCCAAGGTCAACCAGGTGCTGCGCCGGCTGCCCAGGGATGTCGATCCGCCGATCGTGGCCAA
Source organism: uncultured Sulfuritalea sp. (assembly GCA_964397005.1). GTDB lineage: Bacteria > Pseudomonadota > Gammaproteobacteria > Burkholderiales > Rhodocyclaceae > Sulfuritalea. Next base: position 29,751 of record CAYNGV010000009.1, read on the forward strand.
GGTCGAGACCAATGCCTCGCCGATCTTCTGGATGGCGGTGCAGGGCGACCGCACCCAGCAGCAGCTGAACCAGTACGCGCTCAACGTCATCAAGAAAAAACTGGAAACCATCAACGGCGTCGGCGAGGTGCGCCTCGGCGGCCGCCGCGATCGCACCATCCGCGTCAATCTGCTGCCGGCCCGCATGACCGCGCTGGGCGTTTCGGCGCAGGATGTCAGCGATGCCTTCGCCCGCGAGCATGTGCAACTGCCCGGCGGTTTCGTCGTCGGCGAAACCACCGAGCACCTGGTCAAGCTCGACCTCGAATTCCACACGCTGGATGCGCTGGGCAGCCTCGTCGTCGGCTATCGCGGCTCGCCACCAACCGCCGCACCGATCCGGCTCGCCGACATCGCCGAACTGGAAGACGGCCTCACCGACAACCGGCAGTTGGCACGCTTCAACGGCGAGACCACGGTCGGCATGGGCGTGGTCAAGGTGACCAACGCCAATACCGTTGCCATCGTCGAGCGCATCAAGGAAAAGCTGGCGAACGAAATCGAGCCACAGCTGCCGCCGGGCATGAGGATCAGCATCGTCTCCAATGATGCCGTGTTCATCCTCGAAATCGTCAACTCGCTGAAGCAGCATCTGATCGAGGGCACGCTGCTGGCGTCCCTGGTGGTGTGGTTCTTCCTGCGCTCGCTGCGCTCGACCTTGATCGTCGCGCTGGCGATTCCGGTCTCGCTGATGGGCGCCATCGCCGTCATCTACTTCTTCGGCTACACGCTGAATTCGCTGACCATGCTGGCGTTGCTGCTGTTGATCGGCGTCGTCGTCGACGATGCCATCGTGGTACTGGAGAACATCTTCCGCCATCGCGAGGAAATCGACCCCGAGCCGGTGGCCGCCGCGGTGAACGGCAGCCGCGAAGTGGTGTTCGCGGTGATCGCGGCGACGCTGTCGCTGGTTTCGATCTTCGCCCCGGTGATCTTCCTCTCCGGGATCATCGGCCAGTTCTTCCGCTCGTTTGCCGTAGTGGTCACCTTCGGCGTGCTGGTCTCGCTGTTCGTCTCACTCACCCTGACGCCGATGCTGTGCTCGCGCTACCTCAAGGTCGAGAAGCAGCACGGTCGCATCTACCACCTGTTCGACAGGATTCTCGGCGGCCTCGACCGCGTCTACGTCGCGCTGCTCGACCGCGCCCTGCGCAGCCGCTGGCAGGTCGTCGCGCTGACCGTCGCGGTGGTCGGCTCCTCGGTGTTCTTCTTCATGAACGTCGGCAAGACCTTCACGCCCGACGAAGACGAAGGACGCTTCCGCATCTCGCTGCGCACGCCGCTGGGTTCGAGCATCGACTACACCGACGCCAAGCTGCGCGAGGTGGAAGAGGTGCTCGACCGCTATCCCGAGATTCGCACCGAGTTCGCCCTGATTGGCCTGGGCACCGCCGGGCAGGTGAATCAGGGACTGGTCATCGTGCGCATGCTGCCGCGCGAGGAACGCCGTCGCAGCCAACACGAAGTCATCGGCCTGGTGCGCCGCGACCTCGCGGCGATTCCCGGTGCGCGCGCCTTCGCTTCGCCCTTTTCGGTGGTCGGCGGCCAGCGCGGCGAGCCCTTGCAGTTCGTCATCGCCGGCGACAACATCGACGAGATCGGTCGCCTCTCGCGCGAATTGCAGCAGAAGCTCGCCACGGTACCCGGCATCGGCCGCATCGACTCCGACATACAGCTCGACCTGCCGCAACTGGTGTTCATTCCCGATCGTCTGCGCATCGCGGCGGCAAACCTTTCCAGCAGCGATGTCGCCCTGGCGGTGAACATGCTGACCGGCGGCATCGACATCGCCAAGTTCAACGACCTGCCCGGCGACGGCCAGCGCTATGACATCCGCGTCAAGGCCAAGCCCGGCGAATTCACCCAGCCGGCCGATCTGGCGAAAATCTTCCTGCGCAGCCGCGACGGCAAGATGGTGCGCCTCGATTCCGTCGCCCGCTTCGAAGAGCGCCTCGGCCCCGCCGTCATCAGCCGATTCGATTTGCAGTACGCGGCAACGTTCTATGCCTCGCCCTCGATACCCCTGGGCGAGGCGGTCGAGGCGGTGCGCCGCGCCGGCCAGGAAATGCTGCCGGCGGGCTACCAGGTGCGCTTCATCGGCCAGGCCGAGGAATTCGGCAAGACCATGAAGTACATGGTGTTCACCTTTGGCCTGGCACTGGTGCTGCTCTACATGGTGCTCGCCAGCCAATTCAACTCCTTCATCCAGCCGGCCATCGTCATGCTGGCACAGCCGCTCGCCGTGGTCGGCGGCATCGCCGCCTTGTGGGCCACCGGACACACGCTGAACATCTATTCCATGATCGGCCTGACGCTCCTGATCGGCCTCGTGGCGAAGAATTCCATCCTGCTGGTGGACCTCGCCAACCAGCGCCGCGAAGCCGGCATGGCGGTCGACGCTGCCTTGCGCAATGCCTGCCCGATCCGCATGCGCCCGGTGCTGATGACCTCGGCCACCGTGATTTTGGCGCTGGCCCCGGCCGCGCTGGGCCTCGGCGCTGGCGCCGAAACCCAGCAGCCGCTGGCCATCGCCGTGATCGGCGGCATGATTTCGTCCACGCTGCTGACCCTGGTGGTGGTGCCGGCGGTGTATTCGCTGATCGAGGG
>CAYNGV010000010.1:0-31626 GCA_964397005.1 uncultured Sulfuritalea sp.
GAAGCGGAAGGCGCGCAGCGCCTGAACCGTAGTCACCCCCCTGTGAAGGGGGGGCGGGGGGGAAGGTCGTTTGTTCATTATTGAATGATGAATGAGGTAAACAACACGGCCTGGACCGGAGCATCGGGAGCGGCAGCGTCAGCGGGTTCCTTGGCTTCGACTTTGTCCTTGCCTTTGCGTGGGACCGGGGGTTCCAGGGTGTTATTCACCGTTTCGCGAATCTCGTTCGACAGTCGCTGCACGCCTTGGGCGGTCACCAGGTCGGACGCTTTCTTGGCCAGAAGAATCAGCATGATGCGGTGTTTGAGTTCCGGGTCATAGGGCTTGAGCATTTCCAGTGCGGCCGAATCCAGTACCCGCAATTGGACCTCTGCCTGCAGGTAGGCCTCCTGTTGCTCGGTCTGCAGCTTCACGGTAAACGGCTTGTCGAACTTGTAGAAGGAGGGGGCGGCGTGATCAGCTTTCTTGTCCTTTTTCTTTGCCTTGGCTTCCTTCGGGGGCTCTTCTCCGTCTACGACCTCTTCGACCGGCTTTTTCTTCATCAGAAAATATGCAGCACCGCCTCCGCCCAACACCAGAACGAGAACGCCGATGGCAATAAAAATGATCAACTTGCCCTTCTTCTTGGGAGGAGGGGCTTCACCTTCAGTTTCAGTTTTCTTTGCATCCGCCATCAGTTCTCTCCGTGTTCAGAAGGCAGGCGACATAAGACCGGCTTTACCGGCGCTTCGCACCGGAGTGATTGCGGTCGCCCGCCTTCTGCCTGCTGTCCTCTGTCATCCACTCAAGCAAATACATCTATCATGCTACGCCCGGCGCCGGTTCTTGCAACTGCCTCGACTGCCGGCAACGGGATGGCCGAAGCATAGCGCACGCTTTCATTCATTCCAAAATCCGGTTCATTTTTTGCGGACGACTGATGGGGCGACTCGGAGCCCACCTGGGCTTGGCCAAGACTGACGCCGGCATCGGCCAGCACTTCGCGCAACCGGTGCAGTGAGTTTTCCAGCGCTTCACGGACCGCCGGGTTGGGCGAGGTAAAGATGGCCGTGGCCTGATCGCCGTTCATGGTCAGCGAGACCTCGATGCGACCGAGTTGGGGCGGGTTCAGCACCAGATCCGCCTGCTGGCGGTTGTTGCCAACCATCCAGGTCAGTTTCTGGCCCATTTCGTCATGCCAGCCAGGTTGTCCCAGGGGTGTGTCAATACGCAGGCTCGGCGTTGATGAGGTACCGCCGGCGGTGCTGGTCGCGCCAGGAGTCATGGCCATCGCACGCTCCATGAGGGCATGGAAATCGCCAGCAGGGGGTTCGGGTGCAATGCGCTCGCCACTCTTGTGGCTCGCGTCGGCATTAATTGCCGCATCAAACGCAATCTTGCCGGGAACCTGGCTTGTTCCGCCGGGTTTTGTGGGGCCGGCGGCGAAGGATGTTTCGTTCCTTGTTTCAGCATCTTGTTTGCGTGGGGCGGTGTCCCTGACCGTGCCAGGCGCGCTGGGCAGCGCTGCAGCCTGTGCAGTGGGCAGCGCCGCGATGGGTGCGGCCAAGGCAGCGGCAGGTGCGGCGGCAGGTGCGGCGGCAGGTGCGTCGACGCCGGGAGCGACGGGCGGCACCGCAGTGGGTGGTGCGGCCAAGGCTGCAAGAATTTGAGTCGGCGGAAGTGAAGCCGTTGTTTCGAGCCCAGGCAACAATGGCTGATCGGGGAGGGGCTCCGTAGTGGCAACCGAGGCTGCTGTTACCCCCGCTGGCCCGACCGGATTGGCTGCCAGAAGAGGGAAAAGTACTGATAGATCAACGCTGTTTGTCTTGTCTTCGGCATCAGTTTGGGCCTCGGCTACGGAGGGGCTGGCCTTGTTTGCAGTATCCGCGGCTGAGGTTTTCTTGTCAGTCCTGGACTTGAGCACGGCGGCGAACGGCGATTCCGTGCCGCTTTCCCGGTCCGTCCTGCCGCTCTCACCGGCTCGACTGGCCGCATCGCTCTGCCCGAGCGAATTGGCATTGCCGGTTCCGCCAGGTGGGGGTGGGGGCGTAGCGATGATCATCAATTCGGACATGGGTGCTCCCTCGCAGCTTGGGGTTTCATCAGGCCGATAAATGCAAGGGATGTGCCACCTCAGTCTTTTCCCTTCTCTTCATGCCGCCGAGCGCCATGTTCGTCGCTGGCCTTTTGTTCCTGGCGCTGATCCTGGTAGGCAATTCGAGACTGGTGGCGGTCCGACAAAGTATCGAAGGCCTTGACCCGGCCTTTCTTGACCACCCATTCCTTTTGGCCGGCGACGGTCTGTTGTTTGGTATGCGTCATGGCGGACTCGGCCTGGCCAATGGCTTCATCCAGTCTGGCGAGGAAGCCGGCGAAGTTGTGCCATTCGCCCGGACTCAGTCCACCTTGTGCGGCGACAACGAAACGTGTCCGATACTCTTCGCGGTATTGCACCAGCAGGCCATGTCGCCGCGAAGCCTCCTTCTCGCCGGCGATCAATTCACCCAGCTTTCGCCCCGCTTCATCAAGGCGTAACTGTGAAAGATCGAGCAAGGACTGGAGAGGGAAAGTGCGGGGCATGGCCGGGATGGTCAGTGGGCAACATCAGGATTTATTATCTTACGCTCCGCCAAACAGCTCGGCCAGGCGCTGCCGCGACGAGTTCCAATCAGCACGTTCGTTGATCTGTTGCTCAAGAAAGGTCTCCAGTCGGGGATGCATCATGATGGCCCGGTCGAGCAACGGATCGGAACCCGCGGCATAGGCGCCGACCGCAATCAGGTCGCGCGCCCGCTGGTAGCGGGAATAGAGCTGTTTGAACTGGCGTGCCTGTTCCAGATGGTCTGCCGCGATCAGGTTGGCCATCACCCGGGAGATGGATTGTTCGATGTCAATCGCCGGGTAGTGTCCGGCATCCGCCAAAGACCGGTTGAGCACTATGTGGCCATCGAGAATGGCGCGCGCCGCATCGGCAATCGGGTCCTGCGGGTCGTCGCCTTCGGTCAGAACGGTATAGAAAGCCGTAATCGAGCCGCCACCGGTGGGGCCGTTGCCCGCGCGTTCGACAAGTTGCGGCAGGCGGGCGAAAACCGAGGGTGGATAGCCCCGCGTGACCGGAGGTTCACCAATGGCCAGCGCGATTTCGCGTTGCGCCATGGCGTAGCGAGTCAGGGAATCCATGATCAGCAGAACATGCTTGCCCTCGTCACGGAAATGTTCGGCAATTGAAGTGGCATAGGCCGCTCCCTGCAGCCTCATCAGTGGGCTGACATCGGCCGGAGCCGCAACCACCACGGAACGCGCACGGCCTTCATCGCCCAGATTGAGTTCGATGAACTCCTTGACTTCCCGTCCGCGCTCGCCGATCAGTCCGACGACAATCACGTCCGCTTCCGTGTAGCGGGCCATCATGCCGAGCAGCACGCTCTTGCCCACGCCAGATCCCGAAAACAGGCCGAGGCGCTGGCCGCGACCAACCGTCAGCAAGGCGTTGATGGCGCAAATACCGACATCCATGGTGTGCCGTATCGGCTCGCGCAGCAGCGGGTTCAAAGGGCGACTGGCGATCGACCTGGTGTTCTTGTTGTTCAGCGGGCCATGGCTGTCGAGCGGGCGGCCATTGCCATCAACCACGCGCCCCAGCAGTTTGTCGCCTACCGGCAGATGTTTGGCGCGGTCCGGCGCTCGTCGCAGCGGCGACGAAACCTGGCCTGGAACAGGCGCAGGGGGCGGCGATTCCATCGGGAATACCAGTGCGCCTGGTGAAAGCCCATAAACATCCTCGGCCGGCATCATGTACAGACGATCGCCGGCAAAGCCGACCACTTCGGCCTCGACCGTGCCATTGCCCGGTATCTGTATCAGACACCCTGAACCCAGCGGCAATTTGAGTCCCGATGCTTCCATCACCAGTCCATTGATGCGGGTCAGCCGTCCGGCGGTCAGCCACGGCCGAACAACGGAAACCTGTTCGCGGCAATCGACGAGGAAGCGCGACAGGTCGGAGGAATTCATGGTCTGCCGCCGGGCCGTCCCAAGGCAGACCCTTCATGAGCCTGCGAGCGAAGCGAGCCAAGGTCACCCCGTTTCTTGGAAAAGGGGCAGGGGGAAAAGTTGTTCATTTCTCGCTGGTCTCGATCCATGGGGCTTGCTGCCCGAGGGCTTCCACCACACGTCCCCAGCGGGTGGCCAGGCTTGCGTCCAGATGACTGCCGCCCGCTTCGATGATCACGTCACCGCGTTTGAGTTTTGGGTCTTCAAGTATCCGGTGTCCGGCATGAGCGAGTTGCTCACCTGCGCGCAAGCGGGCGAGTGACGCGTCTTCGGGATTCAGGTGGATGGCGGTGTGAAGCAATGGCAGTTGCTCCAGTGATTCGCGGATCACTCCCAGAATCAGTTCCGGCTTTTCCGCAACCGTTTGGCGGACCACCTGGCGAGCAATCTCGATGCTCAAGGCGAGTAGATCATCTGCCACGGTCTGATTGAGTTCGGCGATGGTCCGTTCAAGGCTCTCCAGGATTTCAGCCAGGCGCAAGGCTTCCTGACGACCCATGGCCACGGCCTGGGCTTGCCCGGCGGCGTATCCGGCGTGATGCCCTTCCTGACGTGCCTGTTCATGAATCCGGCGAACTTCTTCGTCGGCAACTGCGGGCGATCCCGGTTTGGATGTATCACCGATCGCCGGCTCTGCTGGCGAATCGAAGCTGGCGAGTTCCCAGCGCTCCCAGGCGGTAAGCGATGATTTCGGGTATTCGGCCGTGGTCATCAGACGAAGGCGTCGCCTTCACCTCCGCCGCCCAGTTGAAGCTGACCTTCATCGGCAAGCCGGCGCGCGATCTTGAGAATTTCCTTCTGTTCGCCTTCGACTTCCGAAAGACGCACGGGACCCTTGGATTCGAGATCCTCCCTGAGCATTTCGGCGGCGCGCTGCGACATGTTCTTGAAGATTTTTTCGCGCAGTTCCTGTGAGGCACCTTTCAGCGCGATGATCAGCGAGTCCGACTGTACTTCGCGCAACAGCAGCTGGATGCCACGATCATCGATGTCCAGCAGATTCTCGAAGACGAACATTTCATCGAGTATTTTCTGCGCGAGTTCGGGGTCGTATTCGCGCACGTTGTCGACAATGGCGGTTTCCACCTGCTGGCCGACAAAGTTGAGAATTTCCGCCGCGTGGCGAATCCCGCCCATGGCAGCCTTTTTCACATTGCCGGAGGAACTGGCCAGGATCCGCTTCAGTGCCTCATTCAGTTCGCGCAGCGCGGTGGGTTGCACGCCATCGAGGGTGGCAATGCGCAGCAGCACATCGTTACGCAGGCGTTCCGTGAAGTGCTTCAGGATTTCCCCGGCCTGATCGAACTCGAGGTGCACCAGAATGGTGGCAATGATTTGCGGGTGCTCGTTGCGGATCATGTCGGCCACGGTGGCGGCATCCATCCATTTCAGGCCCTCGATGCCGGCGGTGTCTCCGCCCTGCATGATGCGGCTGATCAGGTTGGCGGCGCGATCGTCGCCCAGCGCCTTGGTCAACATGGCCTTGATGGTCTCGTTGTCGACGGCAACGGGCGCACCCTTGGACGCATGATCCTCGAACTCGTCGATCACCTTTTCGATGCGGTCGCGCGGCACCTGCTTCAAGGCGGCCATGGCGTGGCCGAGTTTCTGCACCTCTTTCGGGCCAAGGTTTTTCAGTATCTCGGCAGCCTCGTCCTGCCCGAGGGAAAGCAGCAGGATGGCGGCCTTTTCTACGCCATCACTTTCAGTGCTCGCCGCCATCTACCCAGTCCTTGATCATGCCGGCGACTGCCTTGGGGTCCTTCTTTGCAATTTCGCGAGCATCGGCCAGCTTTTCGTCATAGCCCCGATGACGGTGCAGCATGCCGTCGGCGCCCACTTCGAACTCGCTCTTCTTCGGCGCCATTCGCGGCGGCGGCGGTTCCAGCAGTTTCTCGAATACCGGCCGCAACAGCCGGGTCCATAGCCAGAAGGCTGCGCCGGCAATGATCAGGTACCTCGCCAGCTCCTTCAGGGTCGCAATCAGTTCCTGATTGGCCCAGATCGGGGCGTCGGCAACGACTTCCTTCTCTGCCGCCGTGAAGGGCGCATTGGCGACATTCAGCGTATCGCCGCGTTCCTTGCTGAAGCCCATGGCCTGACGGGCCAGATCGGTAATCTGGGTGAGTTCGGCGGGTGTCAGCGGAATCGGCTTGGGTTTGGTCGGGTCCTTGCGGTGATTGACCACCACGGCCACGGACAGACGACGCACGGCGCCCGGCACGCCCTTGGTATGGCGAATGGTCTTGTCGACCTCGTAGTTGATCGTCGCATTCCTGGTGAAGTTCTGCGAACTGGCGGCGGCACCTGCGGCGGGTTGCCCGGCCTGCGTCAATGGAGCGGTCGCCGGTACCGGCGGCTGGTTGCTCAGGGCACCGGGAATACCTGCTGCCGGCGGTGATCCGCTGCCGGCTTCCGCGGTCTGCTGGCTGCGGATCACGGTTTCCGCGGCGGGGTTGGGCTTGTAGGTCTCGGCGACCTGATCGGTCTGCGAAAAGTCGAGGTCGGCGGCTACCTGTGCGCGGACGTTGTTGGGGCCCACCACGGGTGTCAGGATGGCCTCGATACGCTTGCCATAGTCTGCCTCGACTTCCCTCAGGAACTTGAGCTGGGTGGCATCCAGCCCGGCGTCGCGGCTCGGATCGCGCTGCTGGGAGATCAGCTTGCCTTCCTGGTCGATCACGCTGACGTTGTTCGGGCTGAGCTGCGGCACGCTGGAGGCGACCAGGTTGATGATGCCCGCCACCTGGATCGAATCCAGCGTACGTCCGGGATGCAGGTTGACCAGCACCGAGGCGGAGGTCTTCTGGTCGTCGCGCAGGAAGGCAGTTTGTTTGGGAATGGCCAGATGCACCCGGGCTCCGCGCACGGCGGACAGTGACTGGACCGAGCGGGCCAGTTCGCCTTCCAAGGCACGCTGGTAGTTGACCTGCTCGGCAAATTGGCTGACGCCGAGCTTCTGTGTCTCCATCAGTTCGAAGCCGACCAGTCCACCCTTGGGCAACCCCTGGGAAGCCAGTTTCAGTCGAGTGTCATGCACCACCGCCTGCGGCACCAGAATGCCGCGGCCACCATCGCTGAAACGATAGGGAATGTTCTGCTGTGTCAGTGCGGCCACGATCTGGCCGCCGTCCTTCTCGTCATGGATCGAGAACAGCAAGGCATAGGGAGGATCCTTGGTCCACATCCAGCCGCCGGTCAGGACCGCCAGAAATAGCGCGATACCTACCAATCCGGCCAACTTCTGACGGGGGTCAAGACGGATAAAGGCCTCAAGCGATATCGGGAACGGATCGGTCGCTGTGTTTTCTGCCATGCTTTGTTTGTCTTATCGGAACATGTGCGCGCAATTTGCCCGCTCGCGGATTGTGTACTGCCCTAGCAAGAGCGGTTCCTGAAAGAAGCGGCAATTTTTGCCGGCATATCGACAGCCTGGTTTCCTTGTCCAGTCCGGATGATTCTGCCATCATCGGGTGTCATGAACATCCCCGCTGTCTCAACCGTCCAATCCAGCAGCGTAAGCGTTGCCCCTGGCGAGGCCGAGCATCTTGCCGAAGCCTTCCGGATTTTCAGTCAGGCGTCGGAGGAACTCGCCAGCGCCTACAGCGAGTTGCAGGGGCAGGTCGCCCAGTTGACGGAAGAACTGGCCGCCGCCAACGGCGCACTGCGCCAGCAATATCAGGAGAAGGCGGCAATTACCGAGCGCCTGACGTTGTTGCTCGACGCCCTGCCAGCCGGTGTCGTGGTACTGGATGGCGCCGGCCGCGTGGTGCAGGCCAACCCGGCTGCGAGCCAGGTTTTGGGAGAGACAATAGTCGGCGCTGGCTGGACGGCGATCGAGGCCGATGCGCTGGCGGCCAGTGAAACACCGGGCGAATATCTCGCCGGCGATCGACGGCTGGCGGTCGCAGTTACTCCGCTGGATTCGGCGGGCGGACGGATCGTGCTGCTGCATGACGTTACTGAAACCCAGCATCTCAAGACCCAGGCCGAACGCAACCAGCGATTGGCCGCGATGGGTGAAATGGCGGCGCAGCTGGCCCATCAATTGCGCACCCCGCTCGCGGCGGCGCTGCTGTACGCGGGCAATCTGGAGAATGCCGAACTGCCGGCGGCAAGCCGCATCTCCATCGCACAAAAGACCGTGGCGCGCCTGAAACACCTCGAGCACCTGATCCAGGACATGCTGATGTTCGCCCGCGGCGAAGTGCTCGGGCGCGAGACTTTCGCCGTCGCCGACCTGCTGGCCGAGTTGGCGCAAACCTTCGAGCCGCTGGCAAAGAGCCGGGGCAGCGCATTTCTGGTGACTGACGAAAGCCAGGGTGGAGTGCTTACCGGGCATCGCAAATCGCTGGTCGGGGCACTCACCAATTTGCTGGAGAATGCGCTGCAGGCGGTCGAGAGCGGCGGCCGCATCGATCTCGATGCCAGGCGCGATGGCTCCCTGATCCTGCTTGCGGTGCGTGACAACGGGCGCGGCATGAACTCCCAGACCGCGGCGCGCCTGTTCGATCCGTTCTTCACTACCCGGGCCGAAGGCACGGGCCTGGGCCTTTCCATCGCACGTGGCGTTGCCCGTGCCCACGGCGGCGGCATCGAAGTTGTCTCCAGCCCCGGTGCCGGCGCCGAATTCATACTGACACTGCCATGCCCGACGCGCTGAAGATCCTGGTTGTCGAAGACGACGCGGCCCTGCGCGACGCGCTGCTCATAACGCTTGAAACCGCCGGACATCGCGTCACGGGCGCCGACGGCGGCCCGGCCGCATTGGCAGCGCTGGCGGCGATGGCCCGCGATCCATTCAGCATGGTGATTTCAGACCTGCGCATGGATCCGATGGATGGCCTCACGCTGCTGGGCGAAATCAGGAGCCGGCATCCGGGACTGCCGGTGTTGCTGATGACCGCCTTCGGCGATGTGGACAAGGCAGTCGCCGCGATGCGTGGCGGCGCCTGCGATTTCATGTTGAAGCCCTTCGAGCCGAAGACGCTGATCGATCAGATTGCACGCTATGCCGTGCCTCCCCCGGCCGCCGACGGCGTGATTGTCGCCGACCCTAAAACCCGCGAAACGCTGCTGCTCGCCGCGCGCGTGGCCAAGACCGACGCGACCGTGCTGCTTACCGGGGAATCAGGGGTCGGCAAGGAAGTGTTCGCTCGCTATATCCACGATCAGTCATCGCGGGCGAGCGGACCCTTCGTGGCGATCAACTGCGCGGCGATTCCCGACAATCTTCTCGAGGCGACGCTTTTCGGCTACGAGAAGGGTGCCTTCACCGGCGCCCAGACCGCTCAGGCCGGGAAGTTCGAGCAAGCCAATGGCGGCACGCTTCTGCTTGATGAAATCTCCGAAATGCCGCTCGGCCTGCAGGCCAAGCTGTTGCGCGTATTGCAGGAGCGCGAAGTCGAGCGCGTCGGCGGCAAGAAGCCGGTGGCTCTGGATATCCGCGTGCTGGCGACCAGCAATCGCGACATGGGCAGCGAAGTCCGCGTCGGGCGTTTTCGTGAAGACCTTTTCTATCGGCTCAATGTCTTTCCGCTGGAAATCCCTGCGTTGCGCCAGCGTCCCGGCGACATTCTGCCCCTGGCCCGGCATTGCCTGGCGAGGCAGGCGGCCGCTTCGCGTCGCGCGGCAAGATTTGCCGCCGCGGCCGAAGCACGGTTGGCGGCCTATGCCTGGCCGGGCAATGTGCGCGAACTGGAGAATGTGGTCCAGCGCGCGTTGATCATGACGACCGGTGAGGTGATCGAGGCCGACAGCCTGCCGCTTGACGGCGCCATGGCGCCCGCCGGACGGGTGTCGCCGGAGGCGACTGCAAGCGCACAATTCGCCGTATCGCCAGCGCCGAGTTTTGCCGAAACCCCCTCCAGCACTGGATCGCCGGCCAACATGAAGGACCTCGAGCGACAGCATATCCTGGACACCCTGGCCAGGTGCGGCGGTTCGCGCAAGAAGGCGGTGGCGATTCTCGGCATCTCCGAACGCACCCTTCGCTACAAATTGTCCCAGTATCGCGCCGAGGGGTTTTTCAGCGACGAGGAAGAGGCTTGATCGGCAAGTGAAAGCCGGCACGGCGATTGCTATTCCATTCGTGAACGAATTCAAGTAAGGTTTTGCCATGGCCATCGATACACGACAAATCGACCAGATGCTCTCCGAGCTGCGGTCCGCCTCTGCCCTGGCGGGCAGCAAGCCGGCGGCCAACGCCGCGCCCGCCGATGGCCCGGATTTCTCGCAGGTGCTGAAGACCACCATCGATCAGGTCAATGCCGCCCAGCAGCAGGCGCACAAGATGGCCGAGGATTTTTCCAGCGGACAAAGCAACGTCAATCTGCAGGACGTCATGATCAACCTGCAAAAGGCCAACCTGTCGTTCCAGCAGATGGTGCAGGTCAGGAACAAGCTGGTGTCGGCGTATCACGACATCATGAACATCCAGGTCTGAGTTTTTCAGAAGACAGGCGGCAGGCATGAATGCGGCGCAATGCGCCGGTAGAATTCAGCCTTCCATCCTTCGGCTCCTGTCCTCTGACCATGTGGTTCCGCAATCTCCAGATTTTCCGGCTCACTTCCGACTGGGCCCATGGCACCGACGCGTTGTCGGCAGCCCTGCACAAGGGTATTTTCCACGGTTGCGGTGCAACTGATCGTGTGGCACGCGGCTGGGTGCCGCCTCGCGACGAAGGCGAACTGGTGTTTTCCGTCGCACATCAGCAATTGATCGCCCTCGGCATCGAACAAAAGCTGCTGCCGGCCTCCGTCGTGCGCCAGTATGCACAGGCAAAGCTGGTCGAGATCGAGGCAGCGCAAGGCTACAAGCCGGGTCGAAAGCAGTCGCGCGAAGTGATTGATCAGGTCGAAACCGAGTTGCTGCCGCGTGCGTTCGTCAAACGCTGCCTCACCTACGTCTGGATCGATCCGGTCAATCGCTGGTTGTTGGTGGACGCCTCATCGAGCACTCGCGCCGATGAAGTCATGGAACATCTCAAACTGTCCCTCGGCGAGCTGCCCGTCACGCTGATCAAGACCCGGATCGCGCCGGCGACAGCCATGACGCAGTGGCTGGCGGCGGGGCAGGCGCCCGGCAACTTCACGATCGATCGCGATTGCGAACTTCAGGCCGCAGCGGAGGAGCGTGCCGCGGTGCGCTACGTGCGGCATAACCTCGACAGCGACGAGGTGCGCAGTCATATCGCGGGCGGCAAGTCGGCCACCCGATTGGCCTTGACCTGGAATGATCGTGTTTCGTTTGTACTGACCGAGCAATTGCAGATCAAGCGACTCGCATTTCTCGATTTGCTGAAGGAGAATGCCGAGCGCCAGGCCGAGAATGCGGATGATCTGTTTGCCGCCAATTTCACCCTGATGTGCGGAGAACTGGCGCAGTTGCTCGGACATCTGCTGGAAGTGCTGGGCGGAGAGGGCGAGTAGTGTTGCGTCCGCTGATCGCTCTTGCGGCGCTCACGCTGGGCCTCCCCGCGCTTGCCGACGGCGTTGACGTCGGCAAGCCCTCCAGTGTGCGCAACTTGGTGCCGGCCGGAGCGATTGAAAAGCAGGCGAGCCAGCAATACGAACAACTCAAACGCCAGGCGTCCACCAAGGGTGCCCTCGGACCGGACGATCATCCGCAGGTCATACGACTGCGAGCGATCGCCGCGCGCATGATTCCCTTTGTCGGCCGCTACAATCCCCGCGCCGCACACTGGAAATGGGAAGTGAACCTGATCGGTTCCAGGCAGATCAATGCCTTCTGCATGCCGGGGGGCAAGATCGCCTTCTATTCCGGAATTCTCGACTCGCTCAAACTGACGGACGATGAAGCGGCCATGGTAATGGGCCACGAAATTGCCCATGCCTTGCGCGAACATGCCCGCGAGCGCATGGCCAAGAGCCAGATCACGCAGTTCGGCGCCAATCTGCTGGGCGAACTGGTGGGCGGCGGGCGCTATGCCGGGGCCTTCCAGTTGGGCGGAAACCTGCTATCCCTGAAGTTCTCGCGCGACGACGAATCGGAAGCCGACGTAGTCGGGCTTGATCTTGCCGCACGGGCCGGTTTCGACCCGCGTGCGGGGGTTAGCCTCTGGCAGAAAATGACAGCCGCCAACAGCCGGGCGCCACTGGAATTTCTTTCAACCCACCCGGCGGGCGATCAACGCATCAAGGAAATCGAAAAGCATTTGCCTGAAGTGATGCCGGTTTACTTAAACGCGGTTTCAGTGAAGGCTAATGCCGGCTCTGTTGGCGTCAAGCGCAGCGGCCGCAACTAAAAGTCGGCGCTGGCGGTACGGCGACCCGGCGCGTGACGCGGGCGTAAGCTCTCAGCTCATCCCCGATTCGCGCGCCTTGCGCTCGCGTTCCACCTTGATGATGTAACGCTGGATCAGCGTCAGCATCGACCCCGGCAGCTTCACGAACTCACAGCCGGCACGTTTGGATTTGACCCCGGTGCGCGTTACCGACTCGAACACGCTACGCACCACGATCGTCCCCGTCACCAGGCCGACTTCCGGAAGTTCAATCTTGCAGGACAGTTCAAGGCCGGGTTCAAGCGGGATGTCGAGAGGAGTCGCGATGACACCGAGGCCGCCACCGCTGATGTCGGCGATGTGAACATCGATCACCCGAGGTTCGCCATCGGGGGCAGGGAAGGGAATGACACACTTCAGCGGGCGCGCGACGGGCGCGGCCAGCCGGTAGTACTCGCGGCGCTGCAGGCGCAGCACGCTGTCGGGAAGGGGGGCGAAGAATGCCGGCACGCCATTCGTCTCGGCACGTTGCAGGTCGCGCAGGATGAACTGGATCTTGACCTTGTCGAGCTGCGTGACACAGAACAGCTTGTTTGCCTCGAGCGCCTTGCGGTTGGCTTCGGAACTGGCGCTGAGCTCGAGAAAAAGACCGTTGTCCTTGTAGCTGATCATGCTGGTCAGCAGCATGTCCCTGCCTTCGTTGAAGAACATGGTGATCTGCGAAACATGCTCGACGATTCCGCGAAAGACCGAAAACATCTCGGTCTTGGTATTCAGCATGTATTGACTGAATTCGTCCGTCGACAGAAGCTCGGCTGCCAGCTTTTGGGCGGCGGAAGCTTGGGCAACGGATGCAGGCCCCTGCGAAGCGGGGGGGCTATTGGCTTCGGTACCGCTCATTGTTCGATAAACGTCGGGCAGGAACTTCAGGCCTTGAATTTTAGCCGAGATTTCCTGGAACCAGACCTTCCGCCAGACCCCCTTCGTGTTCTACCTGGTAGATCCATGCCAGCAGTTCGGCAACGGCAATGTAGAGCTGGGGGGGGATCTGCCCGTCAAGGTTGACCTGGGACAGCAATGCGACCAGTTCGGGCGATTCGTGCACAAAAATGCCGTGCTCGCGGGCGCGGGAGATAATCTCTTCGGCGATCAGCCCCCGTCCTTTTGCCACAACCGTCGGTGCCGAATCGCCCGGCGAATACTTCAGCGCCACGGCAAGCGCCCGCGGCTCGCCGTCCCTACTCTTCGGCGGCATGCTTGACCTGCAAGGCGAGCAGCGGCACGCCGGCCGCGGCCATGGATTTTTCCAGTGAGGGCGCGGCGTCGAGCAGATCAGCGGCACTGGCGCCAACCGGCGTGGCTATGACAATTCTCACGCCTTCCGGCGCCAGACTAAGCCGGGCGTCGATTTCACCCAGTCGTGGCGTTACGAGTCGCAGCGATGTAATCCAGTTCCCTTCCGAATCTGTTTGTTCGCCGCCCGTTCGCTGTCCATCCGGTTCGATCTGCCAGTCCAGAGATTGACCCGGCCAGACTTCCCCATGCCAGGCCATGCGCTGTGTTGCCACGGCATCCAGTTGCTGTTGCACCAATGGCCGCAGGTCTTCCGGCACGGTCTGGGCCGGGTTGGCGACCGTTGCCTGCTGCGTGGCGGGTTGCAGGCGAGTTTCTTCGCCGCCGAACAGATTTTGCAATAGTCCCATCGGCCCCGACACGACAGCCGGATGCGCGGCTGGCCCTGGACGCACGGTTTGTCCGCTGGAGTCTTTCTGGCTCACGGGCAGTGCAGCCGAGTGTTTCGCCTGGGGCTCGACCAGCAGATCGCTCAGCGGGCGCCGCCCCATGACCCACTGCACCTGGTGGGCCTCATAGAACAAGCCGCTCTGGCCGACCGCCCTGGCGAGTTGCGGCGCGAGTTCGCCGGCCAGCTTCGCCGTATTGGTCGATGCCGCAGGCAGCAGCGGTTCTCCGCGCGTCAGGGTCGCCGGCTGTGGCGGGGCGCCATCCCGGGCTAGCAGGGCGCCGATCAACTGGGCGGTGCGCGACAAGTTGGTAAATTCGGTAGTGGCGCCTTCCCCCGCAACGCCGGGGTTGGTTCGGTTGGCGAGTTGGGCGACGACGAGGTGCGGCGTACGGTCGACCACCACCAGTTCAAGTGTGTCGCCGGCTTTGGCCCCCTGTGGCAGCGCCAGCGTCAACGTCCGCCCGGCCACCAGTGCCTTGTAGGTGTTTTCCGGCAGGACTTGCTGAATTCGAGCGGAGAAGGCCTGACCAGGCCTCAGTTCCGCCAGATCGGCCGGTATTTCGCTGACCGGCGCGACGGGCTGCAGCAGCGACGCCTCGGTCTGCATCCGCATGCGGATACCCACATCGTTGGGGATCAGTACCATGACCTTACCCGGCTTTCAGCAGAATTGGCGGCAAGCAGGGTGGCAATCCGCCACCGAGCGCCTCGGACCTAGACCCCGAAGCTGCCGGGAGCCGACTCCCCGGCGCCGGCCGCATACGCCTTCTGGACATCGCGACGACGCATGCCGTCGCCCAGATACTTCCGTACTTGCTCCATCCAGGGCTCGGTATGGCGGCGGATTTCCGCGTCGTCCTCGAGAATGCTCTGGATCAGGCTGCTCTTGCGCGCCTGGTCCGTGGCCGGTGCAGTGCTGTCTTCCGGCGTTGTCATCAAGATGTTGCGCAACCCGGAAACGCCTTGTTCCAGCTCGATCAGGTTGTCCCAGTCGCCAGACCGCGCTGCCTCGACCATGCGCGACGACAGACGGCTCATTTCTTCGTAGAGTTCGATTTGGGATGGCATCCGGTGCATCGTAGCCATCATGCGGCAACCTTGTTGCGCGAAGCTACGGCGGGATCATTGGCTATTTCTTCCCAGGCCGACTTGATTTCCGAAAGCAGGTGGCTGACTTCCTTCAATGCGGCAATGTCGTTGTTCAGGTTCGCGTGTACCAGGCGGGCGACCATGTAGTCGTAAAGCGCTGCCAGCCGGTTGGACAGTTCATCACCAGCGGAATAGTCCAGGCTGGCCTTGAGTCCATTGCCGATGATACCTATGGTGCGGGAGATGGACTCCCCCTTGTCGGCGATCCGGCCCTTCTGCATGGCGTCTTCGGCTTTTGCGATGGCAAGCTGCGCCCCGTCGAGCAGCATCAGAATCAGGCGATGGGGGTTGGCCGTGGCGACGCCGGTTTCCATGCCGGTTTTGGCATAGGTTTTAGCGGCATTGGAGGAAGTGAAGGACATTGATATCTCCTGACTACTTGTTTGAAGTGCTGGGCAGGTTGGCAAGCTGCTGCGTGAGGTATTGGCTGGTCTGATTCATGCTAGCGATGAGGGTGTCGAGCGCGGTGAACTGGGCGCGGTAGCGCTTCTCGACCTGCGCCAGTCGCAGGTTCAGCGTCTCGGCACGTTTCCGCAGGTCCTTGATCGAGGCGGTGATACCGTCGGTGCGGCTGTTGATGAGCCCGGTCGAGCCGATTAATCCCTCCAGCAACGTGCCGAGGCGCACGGCGATGCCCTCGTTGCCACTGGTGGTCTGGGTGAACAGCGTCGCGACATCGGTGTCCGGGTCGGCCAGCGCCGTCGTCAGCTTGCCGTTGTCGAGCGCCAGCGTACCGTCCGCCTTGACACTGATGCCGATGTCGGAAAGACGCGCGATGCCGCCAGCGACGCCGGTAACCTTCGCCTGTACCAGGCTGGCAAGTTGCGACTGGATCGAGCGCGCCGTGCTGTCGCCGGTCAGCACCGAGGCCTTCTTGTTGGCGGCATCGTAGGCCGTCGAACTCTTGATCTGCGTGATGGCGTCGTTGTAGGCCTTGACGAAGGCATTCACCGCGGTGGTGACCGTGCCGGTGTTCTGTGCCACCGTTACCGTGGCCGTGCCGGGGCTGGCAAGCGTGCCTTTGAGGAGATTCAGCGTCAGGCCGTCGACGGCGTCGGTAACGGTGTTCGACGAGCGTGTGATGGCGATGCCGTTGATCGTCAGGTTGGCATCGTCGGCGGTCTGCGTCGTCACCAGGCTGGCCGAGGCGAGCGTGGTCAGCGCATGCGTGCCGCCGCTTCCCGAATCCGTTACCGCCACCGTGACGGCACCTGCCGAGCCGCTGGTCTTGGAAGCGAGCACCAGCCGGTTTGTCGTGCCGTCGTTGATGATGCTGGCGGTCACACCCGCGTCGGCGTCGTTGATTGCGTCGCGGATGCCGGCCAGCGTGTTGTTAGTGCCGTCGATGGTGATATCGACTGCCGTGCCGCTACCGACGGTAATGGACAGTGTCCCGGTATTGAAGGTATCGGTGGTGGCAGCGTAGTTCGTGTTGCTGCGCACGGCGTGGAACTTGGCCAGTTGCGTGACGCTGATGCTGTAGCTGCCGGCCGCGGCGGTGCTCGCCGCACTGGTCGTGAGAACGGTGCTGTCGGAGGATATGGCCGACTTGCCGGTGAAAGTGCCGCCATTCTTGAGCGTCGCCACCGCCGTCTGCAATGAGGACAAGGCCCCCTTCATACTGCCGAAGGCCGACAGCTTCGCCTGGAAGCTGGCTTCCTTCGACTGCAGTGCGGTTATTGGTTGGCTCTCCACCTGCATCAATTTGCTGATGATGCCGCTGATGTCGAGGCCTGAGCCGAGTCCGGGAGAAGATATGGTGGCCATGTTGTTCGTCCTGGTGAGTAAGGGATATTACGGCCGAAAACCCGGGATCTGAAGCCCTGGTTTCCATAGCCCGACCCCGGAAGCCAGCGCCGCCTCGCGCAGGGCGGCATCCTGCGTTGCGATGGGCAACTGCAGGCGCAGCGCCAGGTCGAGGTAGGCGGCATCGTAGCTGGTCAGGTCGTGGCGTAGCGCCAGCCCGAGCAACTCGGAAGCCCTGCATTCAAGTGGTTCAACACGGATAGGGAAGGAATCCAGTACCTTGATGAAATCCTGCGCCTCACTCGACGTGATGGTGCGTCGCCGGCAACCGGTGCGCAGTATGTTTGTCATTTCCAGCCACCACAGGGTCGGGACATGGACCTGAGCGGTTGCCAGAGCACGCTCTGCCGCCTCGGTGTAGTCCGTTACCTGATTCTTGACGATCCAGCCAATGCTTACCGAAGCATCCACGACAAAAGCCATCACCTGCGTCCTTCGGCAATGATTTCCTTGATATCACCTTCAAGCACAAAACCTTCCCGCAATTCGGCGAGACGCCTGAAAGCGGCTTGCACCCGGGCTTGCCGGGCCTGGCTCGTGGCGGTATCGGGTAGTACGGCCACCATCCTGACAACCGGTTTGCCATGTTTGGTGATACTCACTTCCTCGCCCGCCTGCACGGCGGCCAGCAATTCGGAAAACCGTGCTTTGGCTTCGAAAATGGCAATGCTTTTCATGGTTAATCCTTTTTAAAAACAGGTCAACCCAATTATGGCCTGCTCTGTCGCAATTGCCAAGAAGCAAAGAAAAGCCCGCGCCGGATTTAGCCGGGCGGGCTTCGATACTGCACGTTCCTGTGCGAACGCGTCAGGCTTTTTGCCGCAACAACAGTCCTTGCATGCGATCCACTGAGCGGGCGATTTCCACCATTTCCTCGGAAGGAATCTGCCGGATCATTTCGCCTGTTTCGCGGTCTGTGATCCGGACGATGGTCTTGCCCGTACTGTCGTCGATCGAGAAATCCAGACTGTTGGAAACCATCGGTTTCACCAGTTGTTTGATTTCCTTGACGACCTGTTCAAGTTGCACTCGATCGGGGGCTGGCTGCTTTGGCGGGGCCTGGAGTCGCACCTCCGGCGGGGCTTCCGGCGGCGGCGTGGCCCCTTGCGGGGCGGCCGGCAGCGGTGACCCTGTGCCGAAGTTGCCAACAGATTGAATTGCCATTATCTGACTCCTTGCCTGATGTTTGCATTTGAGCCGGCGAGAGACACCACCGGCCGCTTACGCTAGATCAAGCGCTCCTTAGCCGCGCAGGAGGGTGAGAACGTTGTTCGGCAAGGCGTTCGCCTGAGCCAGCATCGCCACGCCGGCTTGCTGCAGGATCTGCGCGCGGGTCAGGCTGGCCGTTTCCATCGCGAAGTCAGCGTCCTGGATGCGGGAGCGGGCTGCCGTGATGTTTTCAGCAGATGCCGAAAGGTTGGAGATTACCGACTCGAAACGGTTCTGGATCGAACCGAAGGTTGCACGGAGACTGGTAACCGATGTCAATGCGGAGTCGATCTGCAGGATCGCCGTATTGGCATTGGCAACGGACGTAACGGACGCTGAGTTCAGTGCCGAGGCACCTAGCGCCATTGCACTAGCGTCTGCATAACCAATATAGGTTTCGTTGTTACCGCTCAATGTAATAGCCTCATTGGAGGTCAGACGAATCGTACCGGCGAAAACGTTGGACACGGCGGTGCCGGAAGCTGCTGTAAGAGCGGTCAGGGCGTCGTTGGCCGTATTGTTCGTGCCAGTGGTTGCCTTGAAGCCGAATCCGATCAACGAACTGCTTGCGTCTGCATCGGTAGCCGTTTGGGAAAGGGTGATGTTGCGGCCATCGGCAGCATTCAGGGTTATACGGGCGGTTGTGCTGTCATAGGTTGCAGTAACCCCGGTCGTTCCAGAGTTGAGATTGATCTGAGTCGCCATTGACGCGCCGGTGATGGTTGTGCTGTTGGTACCTGAGTAAATATTTTGACCGTTGATGGTAAGGGTGTATGTGTCCGCGACAGCGCCACTGACCAAGCTCGTATAGTCGAATACCACCGTCGTATCGGCCGTGGCAGTCAGATTGGGTACGCTGGCCGAGTTGATCGCTAGTGCCTTTGAGTAGGCACTTCCAGCGGTACGACCTGCATTGCCGGCACCAGCACTATTATCCGCGGAGGCGCCGATGGCCACTGCAGTTGTGGTTCCCGTTGCGATCGCAAGATCGCCAGCTGCCAAAGCGGTAGCGGCGACGACCCCCGTTCCCTGTTGGCCAATGCCGTAGCTGGAGCTGTAGGCGGTGCTTCCATTGACATAGTCGGCGACTTTGCCTATGGATGTGTAGCGCATGCTGGTCGACAAGCCTACTGAAATCGTTTCACCAATGTTGGCTCCCACTTGGAAGGATGCACTGCCGAAGGTGCCATCAAGAATCTTTTGACCGTTGAACGAGGTTTGCGAGGAAACACGGTCGATTTCAGCCAGGCGTTGCTGCACTTCTGCATCAAGAGCGACGCGGTCAGCGGCACTGTTGGTAGCGTTGGCAGACTGGACGGCCAGTTCGCGGATACGCTGAAGGTTGCTGGCGATTTCAGCCAGAGCACCTTCGCCGGTCTGCGCCAGCGAGATACCGTCGTTGGCATTGCGGGCGGCTTGGTTCAGGCCACGGATCTGGGTGGTCATCCGCTCGGAAATGCCGAGGCCGGCGGCGTCGTCCTTGGCGCTGTTGATGCGAAGGCCGGAAGAAAGACGCTGCAAGGCGGTTGCCAGGGAGTTCTGCGAGGTGTTCAGGTTGCGCTGGGCGTTCAGCGACGAGATGTTGGTGTTGATAATCTGTGCCATTTTGCTTCTCCTTACAAAGGGTTAGCCTGACCGGACGCGCCTGAACGGCAGTTTCCGACGGGTTTCTTGAGCGGCTTTGTACTGCCGACATGTTCATTATCGGAGCGCGGCTGGGAAACTTTAGGGCGGGAAAAGCGGGAAAGGGGGCCAATCTCGATTTTTGGCGCGGTTTCCTGCCCTGTCCAGCCGCCGTCCCGCCAGCGCCGACTATTGCCTGGTGCCGGTCGGCGGGGTGTTCAGGCTGCCGTGGCCAGCCGCCTCGCCTCCAGGCTGCGCTCGTCGATCGGCAGGTGGATCAGTGCCGAGAGGACGCCCAGCAGGATGCAGATGCCTCACACCGCGTCGTAGGCTCCCGTGGCGGGTGAAATATAGCCGACCGTAGCCACCGCGCAACGTTGTTTTCGACTTACTTGGACAACAAAGCGCGAATTTGAGCAGCCAACTCAGGAAGATCGGCCTGTATCGTGGCCCAAACTATCTCATGGTCGACAGAAAAATAGCCATGAGCCACGCGGTTGCGCATCAGGTATATGTCGCTCCATGGAATTTCGTCATGCTGCGTCACGAAATTCGGGTGACTGCGCTCGACGTTTTTCGCCGCCTCGCCGATGATCTCGATATTGCGGATAACGGCATCCTGTGTTTTTTCGTCCTGTAGAAATGCGACTTCCGTCAAGTCTTCTGTCTAGCGATGAATTCGCAGAATGGCTTGCAGGATGTGGTCGAGGTAATCGTCGACTCGAAGCTTCGCGTTTTCGGTCATACGGGAATTGCTTCTGCAACGATCTGGCTTCGGAACCGCTCTGGAAGCGCCTTGGGAGTCAGCACATCGACAGGTACACCGAGTAGTTTCTGAAGACGGTTCTGAATTCTGGCGATGTCCATTAACGTTGTTCCCTGAATTGGATCGACGAGCAGGTCAAGATCGCTACCCTCCCTATCCAGGCCACGCAATACGGAACCAAAGACCCGCGGGTTGCGGGTACGGTTCTGTTCAACCACGCGACGAATATCTTCGCGATGGGAACGCAGTGCGTCAGATGGTTTCATGGCTTTTCAGGGTGGTGTCCGATAAGGCAATGATAGCCGATGGCCGGTGCGATAGAAGCCACATACTCGGTCGACGGTGAAGCGAGCGTGAGGCGAAAAACCGGGATCAGACCGAGTGAGCCTCTCAGGCCGCCGTTGCCAGTCGCCTGGTTTCCAGGCTGCGCTCGTCGATCGGCAGGTGGATCAACGCCGAGAGCACGCCGAGCAGGATGCAGATGCCCCACACCGTGTCATAGGCGCCCGTGGCGTCGAACAACTTGCCGCCGAGCCAGACGCCGAGGAAGCTGCCAACCTGGTGGCTGAAGAACACCAGCCCCGAGAGCATGCCGAGGAAGCGCACGCCGAACACCTGGGCGACGATGGCGTTGGTCAGCGGCACGGTGGACAGCCAGAGCAGGCCCATGGCCGCGGAGAACAGGTAGACGCTGATGGGCGAGAGCGGCATCCAGAGAAACAGGCTGATGACCACGCTGCGCGCGGCGTAGATGCCGGCCAGCACGTGGCGCTTGGGCAGGCGGTTGCCCAGATGCCCGGCGCTGTAGCTGCCGAACACGTTGAACAGGCCGATCAGGGCCAGCGCCGTCATGCCGACTTCGGCGCCCATACCCTTGTCGATCAGGTAAGTCGGGAAATGCACGCCGATGAACACCACCTGGAAGCCGCAGACGAAATAGCCGGCGATCAGCAGCACGAAGCTCTTTTCGCGCATGGCTTCGCCCAGCGCTTCGCGCGCCGTCTGGCCGATGCCGGAAGCGCCAGGGGCGAGGCCTTTGGTCAGCGCGCCGCCGAGCGGAATGATCAGCAATGCGCTGGCGGCAAACACCAGCAGCGTACCAAACCAGCCCATGCCGCCGATCAGGCCCGAAGCCACCGGGATCATCAGGAACTGGCCGAAGGAGCCCGCAGCGGCGACCACGCCCATGGCCCAGCCGCGTTTGGCATCGGGCACCAGCTTGCCCATCGCGGCGAACACCACACTGTAGGTGCAGCCGCTTTGCGCCGCGCCTATCATCAGGCCGGCCGTGGCGGCGAGCCCGGTGCCGGTGCTGGCGTAGGCCATGCCGAGCAGGCCCAGCGCATACAGCACGCTGGCGCTCCACAACACGCGGCGCGCGCCGTAGCGGTCGGCCAGCCAGCCGGCAAAGGGCTGCGTCGCGCCCCACAGCAGGTTTTGCAGTGCCAGGGCGAAGGAAAACACTTCGCGGCTCCACTGGTGCTCCATGCTCATCGGCGTCAGGAACAGGCCGAAGGTATGGCGGATGCCCATCGCCACGCAGACGATCAGCGCGGCGAAGGCGAGCACGGTTGCCAGCGGGCGCTGTGGCGTCGAGGCGGCGGGATTTGTCATGGGTGGAATGCTAACATTTGAAACCGCTACGGATTTCCACAAGATGAACAAGGCCTTTGTCAAAGAATCCGAGGACGACGAGGACGACGACGCGCCCGAGTCGGCCCTGCCGGCCGGCACCAAAAACTACATGACGGTGCGCGGTCATGCTCAGATCCGCGCCGAATTCGAGCACCTGGTCAAGGTCGAGCGCCCGGCCATGGTGCAGGTCGTGTCATGGGCGGCCGGCAATGGCGACCGCTCGGAGAACGGTGACTACATCTACGGCAAGAAGCGCCTGCGCGAAATCGACCGGCGCATCCGCTTCCTGACCAAGCGGCTGGAGTCGGCGGTGATCGTCGACCCGGCGGAGCAGCGCAACTGCGAACAGGTGTTCTTTGCCGCCACCGTGACGGTCTGCGACGCCGATGGCGCCGAAGCCACCTACCAGATCGTCGGCATCGACGAGGCCAATGCCGTTGAAGGCCGCATCAGCTGGATTTCGCCGCTGGCGCGCGCGCTCATGAAAGCGCGCGAAGGCGACACGGTGCGCTTCGACAGCCCCGGCGGCCTGCGCGAACTCGATGTCATCGAGATTCGCTACGAGTGAATCAGGCGCGCCGTATCGCGTGATTCGCCCACAGCACCAGTCCGAACAGCACCATTGCTCCGGCTTGATGCGTGGCGGCAAGGGCCACCGGTACCTGCAGCAGCAGCGTGGTGATGCCCAATGTCACCTGCACCGCCAGCCAGAGTGTGAGCGCCACGGCGGCGGGTCGCGCGTCCGGCGTTTCGTTCCAGATACGCCAGGAGAACCACGGAATCAGTCCCATCAGCAGCCACGCGATCATGCGGTGGTCGAATTGCACGGTGGCCATGTTGGTGAAGAAGTTCAGCCACAAGGGCTCGACCATGAAAATTTCGGGCGGGACGAAATCCCCGTTCATCAGCGGGAAGGTGTTGTAGGCCAGCCCGGCGTGGATGCCGGCCACCAGCGCGCCCGACAGCACCATGATGAAGACCAGTGCCACCAGCCAGTTGCCGAGGCGTCGTGTCGTCAGCGCCGCCGTGTCGCCAGCGCCGACTTTTGCTTGCCGTGCTTGCAGCATGCCCAGCCCGGTCCAGAACATCAGGCCGAACAGGATGAAGGCGAGTCCGAGGTGGGCCGCCAGCCGGTACTGCGACACGCGCGGATCATCGACCAGCCCGCTCTGCACCATGTACCAGCCCATCGCGCCCTGCAGGCCGCCGAGGATGAAGAAGCCGAACACCTTGGCCGCCAGCGCACCGCGCAGCCGGCCGCGCAGCAGGAACCAGACATACGGGACGAAGAACACCACGCCGATCAGGCGGCCGATCAGGCGGTGCGCCCACTCCCACCAGAAGATGAACTGGAAGCCGTCGAGCGTCATGTCGTGATTGCGCTTGATGAACTCCGGCGTCTGCTGGTACTTGCCGAAGACCTCCAGCCAGTCGGCGTGGGAAAGCGGCGGCAGGGCGCCGATCAGCGGTTTCCATTCGACGATGGACAGGCCCGAATGCGTCAGGCGCGTCACGCCGCCGACCACCATCGTCAGGAAAACCATGGCGCAGCAGGCGAACAGCCACCATGCCACGGCGCGTTGCGAGTTATTTGTCGTCATTTGCAATCCAGTGCCCCGATTTGCCGCCGGCCTTTTCCAGCAGACGAATGTCTTCAATGATCATGCCGCGATCGGCGGCTTTGCACATGTCATAGATGGTCAGCAGGCCGACCGACACCGCGGTCAATGCTTCCATCTCGACGCCGGTACGGCCGACGGTTTCCGCTGTCACCTCCAGCGTCACGCGATGGCGCCGGGCATCGAGCGTGAATTCGGCGGCAACGCGGGTGAGCGCGAGCGGATGGCACAGCGGAATCAGCTCGGAGGCGCGCTTGGAGGCCTGGATCGCGGCAATGCGCGCAATGCCCAGCACGTCGCCCTTTTTTGCCGAGCCACCCTTGATCAGCGCGAAGGTAGCCGCTGCCATGCGGATGTGGCCTTGCGCCCTGGCGACGCGGGTCGTTTCGGCCTTGGCGCCGACGTCGACCATATGGGCCTGGCCGGCGGCATCGAAGTGGGTCAGCGGCGCATCGGGGCGCTTGGCCGCTGGTTTGCGGGGTGGATTCATGAAATACCCTGTCACAACTCGTTTCTATGGAGCCGCTATCATAGCGGTATGAAACGGCATCCGCTCAGCCGCGCCCTGATCCTCTGTTTCGGCATCCTTTCGGCCCCTCCCTTGTCGGTGGCCGAGGGCCTGCCCGATCTGGGCGAAGCGGCGCAAACCGAATTCTCGCCGGCGATGGAACGCCGCATCGGCGAATCGGTGATGCTGGAGATTCGCCGCGACCCTGCCTGGCTGGACGATCCCGAGATCAACAGCTACCTTAACCGGTTGGGCAATCGGCTGTCCTCGCAGAGCGAGGAACAGCGGCAGGAATTCGAATTCTTCGCGCTGCGCGATTCCACGCTCAATGCCTTTGCCATGCCCGGCGGCTATATCGGCGTGCATAGCGGGCTGATCCTCGCCGCGGCGTCCGAGTCCGAACTCGCTTCGGTGCTGGCGCACGAAATCTCGCACGTCACGCAACGCCATCTGGCACGCCTCATCAACAAGTCGGGGCAGGGCCAGGTGACCAGCCTGCTGGCGCTGGCGGTGGCGATTCTCGCCGCCCGCAGCAGCCCCGACCTTGCCGTGGGCGCGGCCATGGCCGGGCAGGGCGCGGCGATCCAGAACCAGCTGAATTACTCGCGCGATTTCGAGCGCGAGGCGGACCGTGTCGGCCTCGGTTTGCTGGAGCGGTCCGGTTTCGACATCCGCGGCATGAGCGGCTTCTTCGAGCGCCTGCAGAAGTTCGGCCGCCTGTATGAAAACAATGCGCCCGGCTATTTGCGCACCCACCCGTTGACCACCGAACGCCTGTCCGACATGGGCAACCGGATACAGGGGCGGCCGTACAAACAGATTCCGGATTCGCTCGAGTTCCAGCTGGTGCGCGCCAAGCTGCGCGCGCAGGAAAGTACGCCGCGCGATGCGGTGACGGAGTTTGAAACGCGGCTGCGGGATCGCAGCTTTGCCGGCAGCGAAGCGGCCATGCGTTACGGGCTGGGCCAGGCGCGCATGCGCGAAGGAAACACTGTCGCGGCTGAACGGGAGCTGAACGAATTGCGTCGCCTCAAGGCGGTGTCGCCCATGGTCGAGACCTTCGCGGCGCAATTGCGAATGAAGCAGGGCGACGCTCCCGGCGCGGTGAAGATTCTGCGCGCCGCGCAACTGCGGTTTCCCCAGGAACGTGCGGTTGCCTACGGCCTGGTCGAGTCGCTGCTGGAAGCGCGATTGGCGGCGGACGCGATCAAGTTTACTGAAGACGACCTGTTGAGCTACCCGTCGGACGCAAAGATGCATGGCCTGCAGGCCAGAACTTATGCCCTGCTCGGCAAGCGCCTGCAGCAGCATCGCGCACAGGCCGAAGCGTATTCCCTGTTGGGCCAGGTACCGGCCGCGGTGGAACAACTGGAGCTGGCGCAGAAGTCCGGCGACGGAAATTTCTACGAACAATCGCAGGTCGATGCGCGCCTGCGCGAAATGAAGAAGCGCATGGCCGACGAAGCGAAGCAGGCCAAAAAGAAATAGGCGCCGACATGAATGCTTCCAAACACGCGGGTCGAACCGACATTCACACGCCTGCCACGCCGCTGGTGCACCTCGATAGCGAACCTTACTACCACGCCACCGGCGATGAACTCGAGGTATTCGCCGCCGCCGCCGCGAGCCGCCTGCCGGTGATGCTGAAAGGCCCCACCGGCTGCGGCAAGACGCGCTTTGTCGAGCACATGGCCTGGCGCCTGAAGCGGCCGCTGGTGACGGTCGCCTGTCACGACGATCTCACCACGTCCGACCTGGTCGGGCGCTACCTGATCGTCGGCGACGAAACCGTCTGGATGGACGGCCCGCTGACGGCCGCCGTGCGCGCCGGCGCCATCTGCTATCTCGACGAGATCGTCGAAGCACGCAAGGACACCACGGTGGTGATCCATCCGCTGACCGATTCACGCCGCGCCCTGCCGGTCGAAAAGCGCGGCGAGTACATCGAGGCGCCACCCGACTTCATGCTGGTGATTTCCTACAACCCCGGCTACCAGAGCGTGCTCAAGGAAATGAAGCCGAGCACGCGGCAGCGCTTCGTGGCACTGGATTTCGACTATCCGGACGCTGAAACCGAAGCGCGCATCGTCGCCCACGAAGGCGGCGTCGATGCCGACACGGCAAAGAGGCTGGTCAAGCTCGGCGGGCTTACGCGCAAGCTCAAGGGCGCCGGGCTCGACGAAGGTGCCGGCACGCGCCTGCTGGTGCATGCCGCGCAACTGATCGCCAGCGGCATGGCGCCGGCGACCGCCTGCACCGCCGCCATCGCTCGCCCGCTGGCCGATGAAACCGATACGCGCGCTGCCCTGGATGACCTGATCAGCGCAGTTTTCTAAACCGCCATGAGCGAACGCAAGCTCTTCGCTCATGAACTCGAAGCGCGGCTCGACGAACTGCTGTTGCTGTCCCTGCGCCAGCGTTCGGCGGAGGAGCCGGCGCTGCTGCTCGAAGCCCTGCCGCGCGAGCTGCAGGAGCGCGTGCTGCACTGGGCGGGTGTCGCGGCGCAAACCTCGGATGACCTCGGCTGGCTGATCGCGTCGCTTGCCGCAGTGCAGGCGGAAAGTCTTGGCGAGGATTTCGACGACTGGGTGCGCGCCGGACTCGATGCCTACGATCGCAGCGGCCTCGCGGCCACGCGCAAGGCCCTGAACGACTTCGCCGCGGCGCGCCGCAGCAAGGCCTTGCGCTCGCCGGAGGGCGTTGCCTTTGCCGCCATCGAAGGCCGTCTGTCGCGTTTCCTGCATGCACTTGACGGCCGGCCGCTCAAGCTGGTCAGCGGCGCGACGGCGTGGACCGACAGCGAAACCCTGTGGCTGCCGGAGAGTGTCGACGGCGCCGCCGATGCCGCCGGCAACCGCCTTCTCTACAAGGTCCTGGCGGCGCTGCTGTGGGCGCAGACGCGCTTCGGCACCTTCAACGTCGATCCCGAACCCGAGCTGGAGCTGTGGCCCGCGCCCGAGACTGCGCTGCGCTGGTTCGCGCTGTTCGAGGCCATGCGCCTCGAAAGCTGCATTGCGCGCGAACTGCCCGGCCTCGCCGCCGACATTGCGGGTTTGCGCGGGCCGTGGCCGGAGGACCTGGCGGCCGCAGCAACGGATCTGGCGCGGCCGGAGGCGACCGTCGCCGACAGCCTTGCGCGCATGGCAGAACTGAGAAAAGTCGGCGCTGGCGACACGCCGATTTTTCCGCACGTCGGCGCGCTCGATCCGGTCGCGGCACGGCGCGTGCGCGCCGCACGCATCGCGCGCGAGCTGGTCGTCGTGCGCCGCGCCCTCAACGTGATCGCGGCGGTGGATACCAAGGCCGGCGCCGCCGAGAATTCCGATTACCCGCCGCTCGCGGCGGAAGGCGGGATGCAGGTGCCCGATCCGCAGGCCGACCTGCTGGCGCTGCCGCCCGCGGCGCGCGAGGCGGCGAAGTCGCTGATGCAGGATCTCGGCGAGATCCCGCCCGAAGCCCTGCACCCGGCCGGGCCGGGCGCGTGGCAGCCGGTCGATGGCGTCGATGAGTCGATAGCACCCGGCGTCACCACCCAGCCCGATGCCTTCTATGATGAATGGGACTACCGGCGCGCCTCGTGGCGTCATGGCTGGTGTCACCTGTATGAAATGAAAGCGCCGGTTGGCGACCATGAATGGGTGGACGAAGTGCGCGCACGCCACGCCCACCTGATCCGCGGCATCCGCCGCCGCTTCGAGGCCCTGCGCGGCGAGGACAAGCCGCAGAAGCGCCAGTTCGACGGCGAGGAAATCGACCTCGACGCCCAGGTCGAGGCGCGCGCCGACCGCAAGAGCGGCAGCGAACCCTCGCCGCGCCTGTTCATCCATCGCCGCCGCGTCGAGCGTTCGCTGGCGGTGATGTTCATGGTCGACATGAGTGGCTCGACCAAGGGCTGGGTCAATGACGCCGAGCGCGAATCGCTGGTGCTGCTGTGCGAAGCCATCGAGGCGCTGGGCGACAGCTATGCCATCTACGGCTTTTCCGGCTGGACGCGCACGCACTGCGACATCTATCCGGTCAAGCGTTTTGCCGATCGCTACGATGCCGAAACGCGCAGCCGCATCGCCGGCATCGAAGCCAGGGACTACACGCGCATGGGCGTCGCGGTGCGCCACCTCTCCGGCCTGCTGATGCGCCAGAACACGCGCCACAAGTTGCTGGTGACGCTCTCCGACGGCCGCCCCGACGACTACGGCGACGAATACCGCGGCCGCTACGGCATCGAGGACACCCGCCGCGCCCTGCTCGAAGCGCGCGAAAAGGGCATCCGCAGCTACTGCGTCACCATCGACCGCCACGGCGCCGACTACCTGCCGCAGCTCTATGGTCCCGCGCACTATTCGGTGATCGACGACGCCAGGAAGCTGCCGCAGAAAATCGCCGAGATCTATCGCAAGCTGGCTGCCTGAGTCGATGTTCCACGAAATCGCAGGGCGCAGCGCGATGTTCGGTCACCCTGTCCGGCCTGCTCAATCTCTTCACAAGTCGGGTCGCGTGGATCACAATGCAACAACGTCGTCGGCCGGCTCGTCGTGATCGCAGCCGCGACAGCAGGCCCGGCGCCATTCATTCGACAAGAGGAGAATGCACCATGACTCGCACCCGAACCGCGATTATTCTGACTTCGATTCTTCTGGCCGGCGCCGCGCAGGCCGCCGAACCGCTGACGGTCCAGGCGGCCAGCCTGAGTACCGCGGCGGCGGCCAGGGTGGCGCAGGCGGCGCTGGCCGATTGCAAGAAGGCCGGCTACGTGGTCGCCGTTGCCGTGGTCGATCGCAGCGGTGTGCCGCTGGCGCTGTTGCGCGACAACCTCGCCGGCCCGCACACGCCGCAGACGGCGACCAGCAAGGCGTGGACCGCCGTGAGTTTCCGCAACAGCACCAGCAGCCTGATCGACTTGAGCGGCCCCGGCAAGCCATCGTCCGGCCTGCGCCATGTACCCGGCGTGGTGGCCCTTGGCGGCGGCCTGACCATCAGCGCGCGCGGCGTTCTGCTTGGCGCCGTTGGCGTCTCCGGCGCGCCCGGCGGGCATCTCGACGATGCCTGTGGCAGCGCCGGCATCAAGGCGATCCAGGGCGACCTCGAACTCGAATAGGCAGGGCTTCGCGCGACGCAGCGTTGCGCGAGGGCAGCGCTCCCGGTCGCCATATCGCCAGCGCGGTGCATCCCTTCGGGAGCGTTTTCCGGCGGAGCGACCGCGGAAGTCAATCCGAGCCGGGTTCTTTGTCGCTGCCGCCGATCGTGCGGGGCGGTTCCGTTGTGGTGTCGAGATCCCAGTCGCCATGCTCGAGCCAGTCGTCGCCGAGCAGTTCCATCGGGTGCTGGGTGCGATCCGAGCCGTTGCCGCATTCGAGCGCATCGACCGGGCAGTACTTGTCGCAGCCCCAGCAGATTCGCTCGAGATGCTTAGGGTGCAAGGGGAACTTCTTCGCCATGAAGGTATCGGAACAGGAATTCCGTTGCTCGTCAAATCGCGTCAGGGCATCCAGAACTTGGATTGTTCGGTGACGGCCACTGCGGCATCGGTCACGTCCGCGACGCTGAAGTTGATCGGAATCGCGCCGGATTTCACCGCGCCGGGGTCGGCCCGGACGCTGGCGGTGCGGCTGCCGATCTCACCGCCGGCCACCGTGATCGGCGTGTCGTCGTGCAGGCGGATGCCGTCGATGCCGGCGATGCGGATGCGGAAGGTCCGGGCTTTGTCGCCGGTGTTCATGATCTGCAGCCGGTAGATGTTCTCGATCGAGCCGTCCTCGGCTTCGCGCGACAGCGCGCCGCGATCCTTCAGCACATTGACCTTGAGCGGGATGCGCGTCGACAGCGACCAGGCGGTGGCGGCCGATAGCGCGAGCAGGATGGTGGCGTAGACGATCACCCGCGGGCGGAAGGCCCGGCGCACGATATCCATTGGCGTCAGGCGCCGGCTGACGGCGTTTTCCGTGGAGTAGCGGATCAGGCCGCGCGGATAGTCCATCTTGTCCATCACCTGGTCGCAGGCGTCGATGCAGGCGGCGCAGCCGATGCACTCGTTCTGCAGGCCGTTGCGGATGTCGATGCCGGTCGGGCAGACCTGGACGCAGATGCTGCAGTCGATGCAATCGCCGAGCTTCTCCTGGCGCGGGTCGACGCCCCTGGCGCGCGCGCCGCGCGGGTCGCCGCGCGCGGCGTCGTAGGCGATGATCAGCGTGTCGGGATCGAGCATGACGAACTGGAAGCGCGCATAGGGGCAGATCTGGCGGCACATCTGTTCGCGCAGGAAACCGGCGTTGCCGTAGGTGGCGAAGCCGTAGAACAGCACCCAGAAGGCCGACCATGCGCCCGGCGACAGCGTCAGCAGGTCATGGGCCAGCTCGCGGATCGGCGTGAAATAGCCGACGAAGGTGAAGCCGGTCCATAGCGAAAACACGATCCAGGTGGCGTGCTTGGCGCTCTTGATGGCCAGCTTGCGCGGCGACCACGGCGCGGCATCGAGCTTGATGCGCTGCGGCCGCTCGCCCTCGATGACTTTCTCGAACCAGAGGAAGATTTCCGTGTAGACGGTCTGCGGGCAGGCATAGCCGCACCACAGGCGGCCGGCCACCGCGGTGAACAGGAACAGGGCCAGCGCGCCGATGATCATCAGCAGCGCGAGGTAGATCGTGTCCTGCGGCCACAGCACCAGGTCGAAGAAGTAGAACTTGCGTGCGTCGATGTCGAACAGGATGGCCTGCCGGTCGCGCCACGGCAGCCAGCACAGGCCGTAGAAAACGATCTGCGTCAGCCAGACGAAGATCCAGCGCCAGCGGGCGTAGATGCCGCTGATCGAACGCGGGTACACCTTGGCTTCCGGATCGGCGTAAGGCTTTATCTCGATGATTCGTCGGGCGACTGCTTGCCGGGTCATGTTGTCGTTCAAACGGTATGCGTATCGAGACTGGCCTGCGCCACCTCGAAGACTTCGCGCTCCTCGAAGCGCACATGCGCGCCGAGCAGGTCGGCGAAGCGCAACAGGCTGTCGGCATCCGGGGTCGCCAGCGCCTGGACGAGGCGGCGCAGTTCGGCGTGGTCGGCCAGGGTGCGTGCGACCAGCTCATGCTGGCCGGCCTGCGCCAGAAGCAACAGGATGCCTTGCTCCTCGACGCAGAAGTGCGGATCGAGTTCGACGGGAAAAACCTGCACCACGCGTTGCGCGAGCGCCGCTATCTCGCTCGCATCCCCCGACGCGGCGGCACGCCGCGCGTCGCGCGCCAGCTTCAGCGCGCCGTAATGCTCGCGCGAGAGTTGCAGCAGGTCGGGATGGCGCTTCATCG
>CAYNGV010000011.1:0-30826 GCA_964397005.1 uncultured Sulfuritalea sp.
GTTGGCGAAAAAATGACAATCAATCCAGGGAAAGTTATGCGAAGCGGTATCCTAGGACGGCGCTGGCTCCGCTTTGCGTAC
Organism: uncultured Sulfuritalea sp.; assembly: GCA_964397005.1. Lineage (GTDB taxonomy): Bacteria > Pseudomonadota > Gammaproteobacteria > Burkholderiales > Rhodocyclaceae > Sulfuritalea. The sequence continues at coordinate 82 of CAYNGV010000011.1, forward strand.
TTGAAATATCGCTTCGCGAGCAAGTAACGGCGATTCTATAATCCTGCACCATGTTAGCCGAAGAAAAAAACGAAGGCAGCCAACAAGGTATCCAGTCCATCGAGGTGGGCGTGCCGCTTTTGCGGGTGTTGGCCGATTTCGGCGCGCCGATGATGCTGCGCGACCTGGCGCGTGACGCCGGCATGCCCGCGGCCAAGGCGCACCGCTACCTGGTCAGCTTCGTGCGCACCGGCCTGGTGACGCAGGATCCGATATCAGGCCGCTACGATCTCGGGCATTTCGCGCTCGACCTTGGGCTGGCGAGCCTGGCCCGGCTCGACGCAGTGCGCGTGGCGACTCCGGTGCTTGACGCGCTCGGCCATGAAATCGGCGAAACCGTGGCGCTGGCCGTGTGGGGCAACATGGGCCCGACCATCGTGCGCTGGGTCGAATCGCGGCGGCCCGTCACGGTGAATCTGCGCACCGGCGCGGTGATGCCGCTGCTGCATTCAGCCATTGGCCTGTGCTTTGTCGCATTTTTTGACTCGCCGGTGCTGCGGCGCCGGGTGGACGAAGATCTGCGAATCAAGGCCCGCGGTGAGGACACCCGGGCCCCGATCACGCGCTCGCAACTCGATGCGCTGACGGCTGAGGCATGCGAACACGGCATGTCGCGAGCCGTGGGATCGGTCATCCCCGGCATCAACGCCTTCTCCGCGCCGGTATTCGATCACGACGGCAAGATGGTGCTTGCGATCACCGGCCTGGGGCCTGCCGGCCTGTTGCCCCCAAACTGGAACGGCCCGATCCCGAAAGCGATCCGCGCCGCTGCGCATTCCATCTCGCGCCAACTGGGCTGGCGCGCATCCGCCGTGCGTGGAAAATAATGACCATAGATCCAAATCTCACTTGCGATGTTGTTCCCTGCCTTTGACCCGCCATGGCTAACTTCTTTGACCGACTGCTGGGCAAGAACGAGCCGGCTGCCGCGCCGAAACCGGCAGCCGCGCCAGTGGAGAAGCAAGACAAGACTGTCAAACCTCCGGTTGGCAGCCCGACCGAACCAGCGCAGTCGTTTGTCTGCCGCGAACCCTTACTCGACCGCGGCAAGCGAATTGCCGGCTACCAGTTCAGCCTGCCCGAAGAGGTCGCGCAACGCCTGCAGAGTGACTTTGAATTTCTGCAGAAGATTTACGACGATGCCATCCTGCGCAACCTGACTTCACTTGGCGACGATGCGCTGCTGGGCCCCAGGCTCTCCTTTGTCAGGCTGTCGCCGGATTCCCTGGACAACTCGCGAATCCATGAGCTGCCGCGCGCCAATACCGTGCTCATGCTGGCACCGGTACATCAAACTCTTGAGGCCGACCGCATCCTGCGCCAACTTGACGCTCTGCGGCAATCCGGTTTTTCCCATGGCTGGCTGCTGCGCCAAAATCAGGTCGCCCAGTTTTCCCAGCTGCCGATCATGGCGGCAAGCGCCGACTACGTTCAGATCGATGCGGCGGGCTTCGACGGAGTGGGTGTCCGGCTGCTGACCAAGGCCCTGACGGCAGCGCGTTCAGCCAAACTGCCCAAACTCCGCTTGATCGCCGGCGGGCTGAATGCGGTCGACGAGTTCGATTCATACTTTCAAGCCGACTTTGACTTTTTTCTCGGTGAGTTTGTCACCGGTAGGGAAAACTGGCATCCGCCCAAGAGCAACATCAATCGCCTGCAGATCATCAAGCTGCTCAACCTGCTGGGCAGCGATGCCGAAATTACAGCCATTGCGGAACAGTTCAGGCACGACCCTGTGCTGGCCTTCAAACTGCTGCGTTACATCAATTCAGCCGCCATGGGCTTGCGCACTCCCGTGGTGAACATGGACAAGGCACTGATACTGCTTGGCCGGGAAAAGATCTACCGCTGGCTGTCCCTGCTGTTGTTCGACTTCAAGGCACCCGGCCATGAAGAGCGAGTCCTGACGGAGCAGGCGTTGGCACGCGCTTATTTCCTTGAAAATCTGGCTGGCCAGGGCAGCATGCCAGCGCAGACGGATGCACTGTTCATACTCGGGCTGTTCTCCCTGCTTGACCAGCTCATGGGCCAGACAATGGCCGAGTTGCTGGTGCAGGCCAAACTTCCCAAGGCGGTGCATGACGCCCTGGTTGGCCAGCAAGGTCCCTATCGCAATGCGCTGCTGCTCGCGATTGCCGCCGAAGGTCAGTCGCCCCAGGAGCTGGAGCAGCAGGCGTCGCTTTGCGGCCTTGACGCACTTCAAGTCTCGCAGAGCGCAATGCAGTCGCTGGCGTGGGCACATCAAATCTCATCGCTGGAAGCCAGTTAGCGGGCGACAGGCTCCACCAGGGCCACCGCATTGGCAGACCGGTAATTGTTGAGACGCATGGCCATCTGCTCGACTTCAGTCGACCATGAGTCCCTGCCGAGCCTGTTGGAGTAATCCAGCAGCGAATCGACGACTTCGGCGTCGCTCCACCCCTGCTTGGCGAGCAAATCCAGCGCGATGATGTCGGCTTCCTTCTGCTGTTCCGGCACATTCCCGGATGAAACAAAGTCCTTGCCGAATGTACCTGCGGTCGAAGACGCGATGAACACCACACCGCGGGCAAGATTGGCGGGGGCCAGCACCAGTTGGGCGATGAGTGAGGAAATGATCGTCGCCGCGGATTTTTCGTCATGGTGCCGCGCGATGACGTGCCCCATTTCCCGGGCGATCAGGTAGCCCAGCGCCTCCTCGTCGAGCCGGGCCTTGCGCACTCCGCGATAGATGACGATGGTGCCCGAGGCATCGGATGAACTGCCGGCCTCGATCTTTTCCGCGACCATGAAAGTGAATTGCGGAATGCGCTCCTTCAGTTCAGGGTAAGTCGCATAGGCCGCTTCGGCAAGACGTGTCCCGAGCCGGAGGACTTGACGCTCGAAACCCTGGTCAACCTGGCACTGGACTCCCACGCACGACGTCGCCACAGGGGCGAGTGCCGCAAGTGTCATGCCGAGATCAAAGGACGAGTACAACGCGCTGATCGGTTCCGGCGCCGCCATCTGGGAACGGCCACCGGGAGTCGTGCTGGCGCAGGCGCTGAGCAATGCGGCAACTACAAGCGGCAGCATGCGGCACGTGATGCAGCGTGGAAGGCAGTTCATGATCAAGCTCCGTTGTTCGGCTTGAACGAGTTATAGCGGCGGCATCATTCCATCGCTACTGTCGCTGCTGCCCGACAGACGCGGCGCGGCGCTGCTCGGCCTCGGCAATTCCGCTGCGAACGGAAGCAGCCATGTCGGAATCGGCCGGAACCGCTTCAAGCGCCTTGTTCCAGTAACGCAGCGCGTTGCCGAAGTCGCCGCGCCGATAGGCCTCGGTTCCCGCCAGCGCCAGCGCCTTGGGGTGTTTCGGATCGATGGCGAGCGCCTTCTGCACCAGCCGCACCGGCTCTCCGCCGAAGCTGCCGGACTGGGTCATCGCCAGCACGTCGGCATAGTCCGCCAGCAGCCCGGCATCCGCCGGGAGCAGGACCATGGCCTTTTCGTAGGCGGCCGCGGCGTCGCCAAAGCGCCCCAGCGCCGCGTAGGACTTTGCCAGCATCTGCCAGCCGGGGCCGTTGTCCGGCCCTTTCTGCAGGCGCGCGGCGAGCCGCTCGACCATCGCCTGGACATCCGGCGCCTGCGCGTTGGCGGACGCCGGTGCCGCATGGGACGCGACGGCCTGAACAGCCGGCTTTTCGGTGCCGCGCACCGCAAGATAGAGCGAACCCAGCGTCACGCACGCCGCCAGGCCGACCAGCGTCATGAGTCGGCGCGAGTCGGTCGCGGCAGGCAACGGGCGGACCTCGTAATCGACCGGGGTCGTCAGCAGGACATGGTTCGCAGAGGCAGGCTTCATGATCTTTCTCCTAGTAGCTGAGGGGGTTGTGGTTCTTGCCGTGGCAGGTCAGGTAGCAGCTGCCCCTGTTGGGGCCGTTCGAGACGAACTTCAACTGGCCGCTCGAACTCGGCTTGTTGATGGTCGTGTCGAAGTTGATCAGCTTGCTGTTGTTGGTGGCATTGCCCTGCGTCGAGCTGATGCCGTGGGGATCGTGGCAGGCGTTGCAGGGCGTGCGTTCGCCGATGATGTGCTTGGTGTGTTCCTTGAAGGTGTTGTCGCTGAGGATGCTGGTGCGGCTGTGGCACTTGTAGCAGAGCGCGTAGCTGGCGGCGCTCTCCGGCGTGTTGTCGGCCTTCAGGTACTGTCGTTCCAGCAGCGTCGGATAGGTGGAGCCGTGCGGCCCCTTCGGACCAACGCCGCCGGCACCCGGTCCGGAATTGTTGTTGTGGCAGTCGCTGCACTTCACGGTGCTGGACGTGGTCCACGGCGCTATCAGACTGGGCACGTTGGTGTTTTTTCCGGGCCCGATGACGGCATGATGCGATGGATTGGTGGTGGCGAATTCGAGCCGCGTGTTGGTCTGCACGATCTGGCGCGTGGTGCGCGGCGCCGGCATGTTGGTGCTGTCGGCGTGGCAGCGGAAGCATATCTGGTACTCCGCCGTCGCCGGTTTCACTTCGGTGCCGCCGCTGTTGACGCCGCGCACGCCGGCCAGCGAGCCGGGCAAGAGGCCGCTGCTGCCGTTGGTGGCATGCGGGTTGTGGCAGTCGGCGCACTCGACATGCCGCGCCTGTATCACCGCCGGTTCCGCCGGATCGTGCACCCCGGTGCTGGCGGCCACCGGATGGATGGAGCTCTTGCCGGTGAATTCGGCCTGGACATTTTTCGCCGCAACGTTGCCGTTGTGGCAGGAGTAGCAGTTGCTTTCCTCGGCGGCGTGGTTGAGCAGCCATTTTTTGCCGCCGGCGGTATGCGGCCGATGGCAACTCTCGCAGGCGTTGGCGGCGACCGTGGTGCCGGTCGTATGCGGCCACGGGTTGGGGCCGGCGCCGTTCCAGGTCCTGGCCGACAGTTTGTGGTCGCTGCCGTTCCAGTAGTTCTTGATGTGGCAGGTCTGGCACAGCGCCGAGGCCTGGTTGGGCACCACGAGGAACTTGCCGTTGCTGTCGTCGTGCGGATCGTGGCAGGAAGTGCATTGCAACTGCCCACCCGCATCGAGCTTGACCTTGCCGGTCAGCGTCGCCGGGTTGGCCAGCTCGCCGCGCGTGGCGGCGAGCGTGGCGGTGTAGGCGAAGGAAATCGGATGGTCGTCGGACAGGTCCGTGCCGAGCTTGCTGTTGCCCGTCGGCAGGGTCGTCACGCCGCCATTCATGCCGATGCGCGTGCCGCGGCTGAGGACATCGCCGAGCGCGATGGTGCCGTCGTGGCAGGAGAGGCATTGCAGGGAAGCCCCGGTCGGCTGGCCGGGCCGGGCGACGGACGTCGAACTGCTATAGGGCGTGTAGCTGGTGCCGGGGTTGTTGCGGTTCCACAACGGCGCGACGGGCGAGGCGTTGTGCGGCGCGTGGCAGAACAGGCAGCTTTGCGTTTCGGATGCGGCTTTGACCGTGCCCGGCCCGCTCACCGAGAGGTTGTGCTTGCTGGTCGCCAGTCCGGCGCAAGCCGGCAATGCCAGGAGCAACGCAGCTATCGCGAGCAGGCCGCGCTTCATGTCGCGCCGCCGATGTAGCGGAAGACCTGGATGCGCTGGTTGTAGGAATCGGCGATGTAGATCATGTCACCATCGATGAAGATTCCTGTCGGCAGCCAGAATTCGCCGCGCTCCTGTCCGCGCTCGCCGACGGGCAGCAGCAGGCGTCCGCTCGCGTCGAAAATCTGGAAGGCATGGAACAGCGCGTCGACCACATAGACGTGGCCGTGGTGGTCGGTCGCCACACCCTTCTGCCGCGCGGCGTCGCCGGTGCCGTCGCCCTGGCGGCCGAACTTGCCGGCGAACTGGCCGCGCGCGTCGAAGGCCTGGACGCGGAAATTCAGCGAGTCGGTGACATACAGTCGTCCCTCCGGCGTGCGCCAGAGATAGGTCGGATAGTTGAACTCGCCGTCGCCGGTGCCGCGCCGGCCGATGCTGCCGGCCAGCGAGCCATCGCGCTCGAAGATATGGATGCGGTGCTCGGCGGTGTCGGCGACATACAGGCGGCCATCGGCGGGATCGAAGGCTATGCCGGTCGGCTGCGTCAGCTTGACGTCGAGCCGTAGCGCCAGCGCCGACTTTTCGCCGGGCCGGATGACGAAGATCTGCCCCAATCGCGAATCGGCGACATAGACCTCGCCGCCGGCGCCGCGCGCCAGCCCCACCGGCGAGGGCAGCGGCGCATCGTCGCCGGCGGTGATCAGACTGTATTCGCCGCCCGCGGTGTCGAAGCGATGCACGCCCCTGGCGCCCGGATCGGCGACGTAAAGGATGCCGCCGCTCGCCACCACGGCCATCGGCCGCAGGATGCGCGATTCCGCCTCGCCGAACAGCAGATCCTTGAGTCGGTCGAAGAAGCCCTTGCCGATGCCGAGATCGGCAGGGCGCTCGATGGTCCTGACGAATTCGACGCGCGGCTGTGCCGGCGCATGCGGCCACACCAGCTTCGCATGTTCCTGTTCTGTCCCGGCCGCTGCGGAGGCAGCGATCAGGAGAGCGATACCGGCGATGCGGAGCACGTGGCGCATCGTCAGAAGTCCCTCTTGGCGAGGAACTGGAAAGTGGTCCGGTTGCGTTCGATGCCGGCCTGGGTCTCGCGGGTACGAATCAGGCCGGAGGTCAGCGTGAACTTGCGCTCCTGCCATTGCACGCCGATCGAGCCGTCGCTGCGGTGCCGCGGAACGAGTCCCGCATCGTCCCGCTCGGCGCTCAGGACGGCTGTCAGATCGATGCCGAACCACTGGCGTGACCAGTAGCGCAATTCGTAGCCGCGCACGTCGGAATTCTGCGCGGCGACGGCGTACTCGATGCGCGAGCGGCGCAGCGAAGCGCGCAGATTGCCGAAGTCAAACAGCGGCTCGTCGGTCTGCAAATAGAGATCGTTGGCCATGCGCCGGTAGGGCGATACCGACTCGTGCCGGTCCTCGAATTCGATGCCGCCACCGAGGGTGACCTGCAGGCCCGGATTGAAGGGGAGATCGGCGCGCAGGCCGTAAATGGAGCTCCTCACTTCATTGAGCGGAAAACTCGGCGAACCGGAGGCCAGGCGCGGCGCCGAAATGAAATGGCGGAAATAGCCGTTGGCGTAGCGCGACAAGCTCCAGTTGAGGTTGAGCGTCTGGTCGAACTGGTTGTAGGCGTAGGTGCCACCGACGTCGTAGGCGTAGTCCACCAGCACCTGCTCGCCATCGAGGATGCGCCCGCCGATCAATCGCTGCAGCCGGGTTTCGGTACCGACGACGGTCAGCAGATAGTCGACGCCCGCAACAAAGATCTGGGTGCGGCCGGCATTGCTCACCACCGGAGTTCCGCCAACGACGTTGGGACGGCTGAGGGCGATGTAGGCGACGCCGCTCAAGGTGATCAGCTCGCCGAGAACGCTGGTCTGCGATGACTGCGCCTGCTGCGCACGGCTGTCGTAGCGGGCGCCGTAGCTGAGTTGGCCGACGCCGACCGGCAGCGGCTGTTCGTAGCGAAAGCTGCCATCGATACCGTTCGACCGTGCGTTGAACTGCCGGGTGCGGTTGTTGTCGCCGCGCATGCCGAGGCTGGTTTCCAGACCGGTCACGGGCCAATAGCTGAGCCCGGCGGATGCCGCCTGGATCACCGAGTCCAGCTCACCCTGATGGCTGTGGCCATAGTTGTACAAGCCGTGGCTGTGCAGCTTGTCCGAGTGCCGGGCGCGCAGGTCGAGCACGAATCGTCCGTCCTTGAGGTCCGGGAGGGCCGCCGACCCCAGCGCGTAGCCCTGCGTGTTGAAGCTGACGAGATTGGCGAGGTCGTATTGCCGCTTGTCGCCGAACTGCAGGCGCGTGTCGACGTTGAGCGCATGGTTGCTGGCCTTGCTCGACTGGATCGGCAGGTTCTGGCTGCCGCTTTGCGAGGCCTGATGGCTGGTCTGGTATTGCACGCTGGTCGATCCCAGAGCACCGTAGGAACGACTGGCGCCGAGGTTGAACTGGTCGATGCGGTCGTCGACCAGACGGTCGGCGCCGCGTCCCTGCGAGTGCGAACGCGTAAAACCCGCCTGCAGCGGCACCGGCGATGCGGCACCGAGCAGCGAAAAGTCGAAGCCGTAGCGCGTGTTCTCCTGCGTCAGCACCTGCCCCGGCGCGACGCTGACGGTCGGATTCAGGTGCGAGAAGAACACGGTTCCGGTGTAGGGCTTGTCGCGCAACAGTGTGGCCCGCGCAGTGAGGTTGTAGAGCGCACCGCGCGCCCTTGCGGCTCCCGTTTCGCCGGTGAAACTCTCGCTATGGAGGATCGGGCCGCCGCCGAGATCCAGCGTCATCAGGTTCGGGTGATACACGTAGCTGTGCGTCATGACGAATATCTCATTGCGAAAGCCCGACTGCGCCTGGCGCGAACGCGATGCCGTCCCGGGCTGGTCGGTGGTCTGCTGGTCCTGCACGTAGTTCAGCGTGACGTAGCCATCGATGCCGGTGAGCTTGAACGCCTCGATCTCGGCGGCGCGGCTGCGATCGGCCAACAAGAGCAGCGCGACAATCCGGACGGCAAGCAATAGCCGTGCACACATTCCCTGCAATCCGCGGTGACTTGCTCAGGAGACAGGCTTGCTGGTGGGGCTGACTGCCGGCTTGCCTTCGGAGTAGTCCATCCCGTCCATCCTGCCGAAACCGAAGATGTCGACCTTGTTCGGCCCGAACTGGCTGGCGACGAGGATCAGGTAATCGATGTTGAACTTCGGATCGGCGAAGCGCCGGAACAGCGCGATGTTTTCGTAATCGACCGTGACCCCGGCCGGCAGGTTGAGTCCGTCGGCGCGGCCATCGGTCTGGCCGAAAAACATCAGCAGCTTGCCGCTGTTGTCGAAGATCTGCACGTTCTGGAACGCCGCGTCGCCGACCAGCAGACGGCCGGCCCTGTCCATGGCGATGCCCTTCGGCCGCGCGAAGCTGCCCGGCGCGGAGCCGACGGAGCCATAGGTGCGTACCGGCTTGCCGTCGGCGCTGAAGCGCTGCACGCGGAAATTGCTGGTTTCGACGACATAGATGTCGCCGTCCGGACCGAGTGCGATATTGGTCGGATGGAACAGCTCACCCTCGCCCGATCCGGCCTTGCCGAACTTGAACAGCAGCCTGCCCGTGCCCTTGTCCAGTACATGGATCTGATGATGGGCAATGTCGGCGACATACAGCCGGTCGCCGGTGATGGCCAGATCCACCGGACGGAACTGACCCTCGACGCCAAAGGCCTTGACGTAGCGGTCGTCGCGGTCATAGACCAGCACCTGGTCGCGTCCCGTATCGGTGACGTAACGGGTGCCGTCGGCGTCGATGCGGATGTTGATCGGGCGCTTGATGCGACCGGCGCCGTTTCCCGTCATGAAACTGAAGCGCTGCTGCGCCAGATCGAAAATCGCCAGCCCGCCGGCGCCGGTGTCGGCCACGTAGAGCTTGCCCTTGTACAGGGCGATGCCGTAGGGCTGCGTCAGCCGCTGCGCCGCCTTTTCCTCGCCGACGATGAAGTCGGCGAAGCTGTCCTTCTTGACGGCGAGATCGCGTTCGCTGGCGATCGTGGTCAGGTACTGGATGCGCGGCGCGTTGGGCAGCGGCGGGTAGAACACGGGGCCGGCGGCATCGGCCGCCGCATTCTTCCCGAGTTGTGCCGGGTAGCTGACGCAAGCGGCAAGCATCGTCGCGGCGGCGACCGCGGCGATGCAGCTCGCCAACATGTGACGGGTCTTCTTCATGATGGCGAGCACACTTACTTGTTGTGGCAGGCGAGGCAGATCTTGCTGCCGGACGGATCGACCTTGACCAGGCCGGTTCCCAGGCCACCGACCGTGAAGGTATTGTGCACGTCGTGGCAGGAATCGCATTCCATCTTGCCACCATAGAGCAGCATGGCGTTGACCGTTCCGCTCCGGGTCTGGGCCCCGGAACCAATGGTCACGGTCCTGGTGGCGGGATCGTGCAACGAGCCGTCGGCAGTGGCCAGCGCGGTGTTGTAGGTGAAGCCGATCGGGTGCGAACCCTTGAGGTTGGTGCCGAGGTTGTTGGCCGCCGAAATCATGGCCGTGCCGGTGACGCCACCGAAGCTGTTCACCGCCACCGTGCCGTCGTGGCAGGACATGCACAGCTTCGAGCCGCCACCGGGCTGGGTCACGGTGGCATTCATCGTCGGGCTGCTGTAGAGCGTGTAGGTGGCCGCCGAATTGGCATGGCTCCAGAGCGGCGCGTCGGTGGTGGTGGTGTCTGTCTTGTGCGGCGCGTGGCAGGCGACGCAAATGCGGCCGCCCGACCAGGCCTGGCCCGTGAAGTCATGGGCGGAGCCGGTGATCGTGCCGGCCAGCGCGGGCACTGCCGCGAGCAGCAGCAGGCTTGCGGCCAACCATCCTGCGATTCGTTTCAGTGGGTTCATGTCGAAAACTCCCTATGCTGGTTGATGTCGTTTGCCCGAGCCGGCCGGTCCGGACGAGTCAGGTGCGAGGCGGATGTTCCGGATTCGCGGGAGGCGCGACCACTGTCGTCGACGCCCGACACTTTTGCCGGCCGGCACCACGCCCTAGGATGCGGCCGTAATGAACGGGCCCGCGCCCGTACCGACTTCAAGGGAGCCGCATCATGGAACTGGAAGCCACGGCGGGAAGCTGTCCGGCACCGCAATCGTCATGGGTTCAAAACCTCGGTCGCTCGCTGCTCGCAGCCGGCGGTCGCGCTGTTGTCACCTCGGCCATCGCCTCGGTCGTCATCTCGCTCGCCCTGGCGGGCTGGATCGTGCACCGGGACGGCCTCTACACGTCGTCGTCGGATTTCGGCTACTGGCTTGGCGTACTGGGCGGATCGCTGATGCTGGTGTTGCTGATCTATCCGTTGCGCAAGCGCTTTCGTGCCCTTGCGGTGCTGGGTCCGCTCAAGCACTGGTTCCGCTTCCACATGTTTGCCGGCATTGCCGGTCCGGTCATCGTGCTGTTCCACTCGACCTTTCGCGTCGGCTCGTTCAACGCCGCCATTGCACTCGCCTCCATGCTGCTGGTGGTCGCCAGCGGCATCATCGGCCGCGTCCTCTATCGCCAGATTCACCACGGCCTGTATGGCAGCCGCGCCACGGCGACGGAACTGCAGCGCCAGCTGGAACTGCAATTGGCATCGCTGAAGGACGAACTCACCCGATTGCCGGTGATCGAGCGCGAAATCGGCCGCTTCTCCGCGCTGGTTTCCCCGCAAGCGCAAGGCCGCTGGCGGAGCGCCCTGCACTTCGCCTCGCTCGGCTGGAAGCGCTTCGCGGCCAGCCGACGAGTGCGCAGGGCAATTGCCGCGCATGAGGAAAAAGTCGGCGCTGGCGATACGGCAACGCACGCGCATTTGCGCACACTGGCGAGGACGATTGACGACACGCTGAAAGCCATGCAACTCGCGGCACAGTTTTCGACCTTTGAAAGGCTCTTTTCCCTCTGGCATGTCGTGCACATCCCCTTCCTGTGCCTGCTGGTGGTCACCGCACTCGTTCATGTCGTCGCTGTACACGCTTACTAGGGCAGCCCTCGCTACCGCTTTGCTCATGGCGTCATCCACCGCGGCGGCGCAAAGCCTCGAATCGGCGGTCATGCCGGGTCCGGTTATCCAGGGCCACGCCGATCTCGAAGGCGCCTGCCAGAACTGCCATATCCGCTTCGATCGCGCGGCACAGCCGAAACTCTGCCTCGACTGCCACAAGCCGGTGGCGGCCGACGTGAAAGCCGGCACCGGCTACCACGGTCGTCTCAAGCAGCGCGAATGCCGCGCCTGCCATACCGACCACAAGGGCCGCTTCGCCAAAATCGTCGTGCTCGACGAAACGCAATTCGACCACGCGCAAACCGATTTCGCACTGCGCGCCAAGCATCGCGGCCGCACCTGCGTGAGCTGCCATCGCGCCAGGGCCAAATTCAGCCAGGCGCCCTCCGATTGCGTGAGTTGCCATCGCAAGGATGATTTCGACAACGGGCACAAGAACGGCCTCGGCCCGAAATGCGGGAACTGCCACAACGAATCCTCCTGGAAGGAAGCGCGCTTCGATCACGCCAAAACGAAATTTCCCTTGCGCCTGGCACATGCCGACCCGACCCTCAAATGCACCGACTGCCACCTCGACAACAAGTTTGTCGACACACCGCGCGAATGCGTTTCCTGCCATCGCAAGGACGACATGAAGCACGGCCACAAGGGTCACTTCGGGTCGCGCTGCGAAAGTTGTCACAACGAAGGGGAATGGAAGACCTCGACCTTCCGTCACGACCGCGATACGCATTTCGCCCTGTTCGACCGCCACCGCATCGCGAAATGCGGCAGCTGCCACCGCGCACCGCTCTACAAGGAAAAGACGCCGACGCGCTGCGTCGCCTGCCATCGCGTCGATGACAACGAAAAGGGCCACCGCGGTTCATTGGGCGACAAATGCGACAAGTGCCACAACGCAAAGGGCTGGAAGGGAACCAGTTTCGAGCACGACCGCGACACGAAGTTTCCGCTGCGCGAAAAGCACAAGATCGCGAAATGCGACAGCTGTCACAAGGATGCCGGCATGCGCGAGAAACTGCCGCAGAAATGTGTCGTCTGCCACGAGCGCGACGACCGCGAAAAGGGCCACAAGGGCAACTACGGCGACAAATGCGAGTCCTGTCACAACGAAAAGAGCTTCAAGCCATCGATCTTCGACCACGGCCGCGACACGTCCTTCGCCCTCGCCGGCAAGCATGTCAAGCAGAAGTGCGTCGCCTGCCATCGCGCCCCGCTCTACCGGACCAAAACCGAAACCCGCTGCCACGCCTGCCACGAAAAGGAAGACGTGCATTTCGGCAGCTTCGACCTGCAGTGCGACAAATGCCATGTCGCCGACGACTGGCGCAAGGTGAGGAAGCCGGAGAGCATCGCGTCTCCCGGCAGCAATCTCATCCTTCCCGGCAGGGGGAAGACACCATGACGCCGCTGCTGCTGTGGTCAGCGTACGCCGTGCCGCTGGCGTTCGCGCTGCTGCTCCACCTTCATGCCCGCCGTCGTCGCGAACTGGCGTCCGTTGCGGTGATGAGACAGTCGGTGGAGACCGGCATGACCGAGCCGCCGAGCCTGCACCCGGTAATCAATCCCGCGCTGTGTTGCGGCGCCGGCGCCTGCGTCAATGCCTGCCCGGAGGGAGCGCTGGGCATCGTCAACGGCAAGGCGCACCTGGTCAATCCGACGGTGTGCATCGGCCACGGAGCCTGCGCAGCGGCCTGCCCGATGGAGGCCATCAAGCTGGTGTTCGGAACGGAAACCCGCGGCATCGATATCCCCTACGTCAAGCCGACCTTCGAGACCAATGTGCCGGGCATCTACATCGCCGGCGAACTGGGTGGCATGGGCCTGGTGCGCAAGGCCGCCGAGCAGGGCAAACAGGCCATCGAGTCTGTGGTCAAAGTGGGCCGCGGCAGCAGCGATCTCGACGTCGTCATCGTCGGCGCCGGCCCGGCCGGCCTGTCCGCAACGCTCGGCGCGATGGAGAAGAAGCTGCGCTTCGTCACGCTCGAACAGGAGGATTCGCTTGGTGGCACCGTCTACCACTATCCGCGCAACAAGATCGTGATGACCCAGCCGGTGGTGCTGCCGCTGGCCGGCAAGGCAAAGCTCGGCGAAATCTCGAAGGAGTCCTTGCTGGCCTTCTGGCAGGACATCGTCGAGCGCTTCGGCATGAAGATCGAGTTCGGCCAGCGCGTGGAAAAGGTGACGGCCGTCGAGAACGGCTTCATCGTCAAGACCGGGTGCGCAGAGTACAGCAGCCGCGCCGTGCTGCTGGCCATCGGCCGCCGCGGCACGCCGCGCAAGCTGGAGGTTCCGGGCGAGGAACTGCCAAAAGTGGTGTATCGCCTGATCGATCCGGAGCAGTACCGCGGCCAGCAGGTACTGGTGGTCGGTGGCGGCGACAGCGCCATCGAGGCCGCCGTCGCGATCGCCGCCGAAGAAGGCAGCATGGTCACGCTCTCGTATCGTGGCGAGGCCTTTGGCCGCATCAAGCAGAAAAACCGCGAGCGGCTTGCCGAGGCGGAACAGAAGGGACGCCTGAAAGTCATGCTGGGCTCGAAAGTCCGCCTGATAGAGGCAGAATGCGTCTATCTTGAATGCGACGGGAACGTAAAGTTGGCCAACGACGCGGTGATCGTCTGCGCCGGTGGCATACTGCCGACCCCGATGCTCAAGGAAATGGGCATCCGCGTTGAAACCAAGTTCGGAACCGAGTAAGTCCCCGTGAACCTCTATCCCCGTTCATTCCTGCGACTGATCGTGCTCGGCAATGTGCTCGCGATCCTGCCGCTGCTGGCGGCCATCGGCTATGCGTCGCTGACCGTGACCGACCTTGCACAACGCAGCGAGGCGACAGTGCGCCAGGCATCCCGCGCCGCCACGCTGGGCTATGCCTTGCAGGAGGACCTCACCCACATGGAGCGCATCCTGCGGCAATACGAAGTCCTGCGCGATGCATCGCTGCTCGACGAATACGTTGCCGAACGCAAGGAGTGGCGGCAGAGTGCGGAAGAATATGCCGCCATGCCCCTGTTCGCCGACCTTGCCGGGCGTGTGCGCGACATGCAGCAGCGGGAGGCTGCCGCCTACGAGAAACCCGGCACGCATGCCGAGAAGCTGCCGCTGTTGAAGGCGGCCCTGGCAAGCATCAAGCGTGACCTCGATCCCCTTCTGGGCGACGCCAACCGCCTGATCGAGGCGGAGCGCGAGGCCTTCCGCATGAGCGCCGAAAGCTTGCGGGAAAGACTGATCGCGGCCATGTTCTCGGCGCTGGCGCTGACCGGTTTGCTGGTATGGTTCGGCCGCCGGACGGTAGCGCGCCTGTGGAGCCGTTTCGAGCGCGCCGTGCAGGCGCTGGGCGAAGGCCGCCTGGAGCGAAGGATCCACCTCAAGGGACCCGAAGACATGCAACAAGTGGGGAGCCGTCTCGAATGGCTGCGCAAGCGCATGGTGACACTGGAGAAAGATCGCACCCGTGTCATGCGCCATGCCTCGCACGAGTTGAAGACGCCGCTGACCACTTTGCGCGAAGGCGCGAGCCTGCTCAGCGAAGGCCTGGCCGGCCCCTTGACGGAGCAGCAGGCCAAGATTGCCGGCATCATGAACACCAACGCCTTGCGCCTGCAGGGACTGATCGACGGCGTGCTGCGCATGCAGCAGGCCAGCCATGCCCGCGATCAAATGCAGACCAGCCCCATTCGTTTCGACAAGATCATCGAGCAGACGCTGGTGACCATCCAGCTGGCCGCACGCAACCGGAAGCTGCGCATCACCGGTTCGCTGGCGCCGCTGACCATCGAGGGAAACAGCGAAGCGCTGGCAACCCTGGCCGACAACCTCATTTCAAACGCCATCAAGTTCTCGCCGGACGGCGGCGTGGTGCATATAACGCTGACCCGGGAAGGCGACAATGCCGTGCTCGACGTGATCGACGACGGCCCCGGCATCGGCGGCGAGGACGCAAAGCGGATTTTCGCTCCCTTCTACCGCGGCGCGGCCGGCAAGGGTGTTCCCGGCGCCGGCCTAGGGCTGGCCATCGCCCATGAGTTCGCCCTCGCCCATCGCGGCAGCCTGGAGATCGTCGAACGCGAGGGGGGCGCCCATTTCCGTGCCAGCTTGCCGCTGGGAGGCGGCGCGGCATGATGCGCCTCCGTTTCCTGTCAGCTGTTGTTGCCATCGTGCTCATGGCGAGTTGCGGCAGCATTCCACCGGCCCCCGACGAAGCCGGGGAGGTGGCGGGAATGCTTGCCAACTTCGAACGACTGGGCACCCTGAAACTTGAAGAGCAGCGACGCGAATTCAATGCAGCCCAGGCGGCCCATGAGCGCTCGGCAAACGACACGACGCGGCTCAATCTGGCGCTGACGATGCTGCTGCCGCGCGCACCGTGGCGCGACGATGCACGCATTCAACAACTGCTCGGCGGCATCGAAGCCGCCCCGGGCGGCCAGCACTCGGCCCGCTACGGCCTCGCCCAGCTGCTCCTCCGGCTGATGGCCGAACGCCAGCGTACGCAGCGCGACGAGCAGCGCAAGGCGGAACAACTCGGCCACCAGCTGCGCGAGGAACGACGCAAGAGCGAAGAAATGCAGCAGAAGATCGAGTCCTTGCGGACCATCGACCGGGAAACCTACCTCCGGAGGAAGGGGCCGTGACCGCCGCGAACACCAGCGCCGCCGGCAACGGCGCAAGAATACTCGTGGTGGACGACGATCCTGGCCTGCTGGATCTGATCGAGATGCGCCTGGTGGCCGGCGGCTATGCGGTCAGCCGCGCCGCGTCGGGGGCGGAAGCGCTGGAACTTTTCCGTGCCGAGCGGCCGCGCGCGGTCATCTCCGATCTGCGCATGGACGGCATGGACGGCCACGCGCTGTTCGCCCACCTGCACGCCGAAGCGCCCACCGTGCCGGTCATCATCCTCACCGCTCATGGCACCATACCGGATGCCGTAGCCGCAACCCAGCGCGGCGTATTCGGCTTTCTCACCAAACCCTTCGATGGCCGCGAACTGCTGGCGAAGGTGGCCGAGGCAATGGCGATTTCGCCCCGGCTGGATGTCTCTTGCGGAGCGGAAGCCGGCTGGCGCGCCGGCATCGTTTCGTCGAGCCTGGTGATGGAGGAACTGCTGCGCCAGGCGCGTCGCGCCGCGGATGCCGATGACCCGATCCTGATCAGCGGTCCGCGCGGATCAGGCAAGGAGTCGCTCGCGCGGGCGATACATGCCGCGAGCCTCCGCGCCGGCAAACCCTTCGTAGCAATCAATTGCGGCGAGTTCGCCGGACTCGAAGCGGGGCCTTCGCCTCTGGTGCAAGCGCTGGCTGCGACGCACGGCGGAGTTCTGCTGCTGGACGATATCGAGGAACTGCCTGCCGTCGAGCAGGCGCGGCTGCTGCCGCTGGTGCGCGAGCACAGCCTGTTTTCGGCCCCAACCGGTGGCGCCGCACTCGATATGCGAATCATGGCTACCACGACGCAGGCACTTGACCAGGCAATCCGCGACGGACGCTTCCGCGCCGACCTGTTCTATGCGATCGGCAGGATCGCCTTCAACATGCCGCCGCTGACCGAACGACGGGAAGATATTCCGGCGCTGGTTGCCGCCTGCATTGCGCAACACCACGGTGCCGCGCGCGGCATGGCGCCGGACGCGATGGCGGCACTGCAGGAAGCGGCGTGGCCCGGCAACGTCCGCCAGCTGCGCAAC
This sequence comes from uncultured Sulfuritalea sp., assembly GCA_964397005.1. GTDB lineage: Bacteria > Pseudomonadota > Gammaproteobacteria > Burkholderiales > Rhodocyclaceae > Sulfuritalea. Next base: position 17,319 of record CAYNGV010000011.1, read on the forward strand.
GTGGTGGAGCAGGCCCTCACGCTGGCGGTGACGCCGCAGGTGCCGGCCACCCTGGTCAAGCGCCTGCTCAGAGAGGAAACCGAGCGCGAGATGGAAGCGCTGGACGAAGCGCGGCGGGCCTTCGAATACGACTACCTGGTGCAACTGCTCGACACCACCGGCGGCAACGTGACCCACGCTGCACGGATCGCCAAACGCAACCGTACCGAGTTCTACAAGCTGCTGGCCCGCCACAGCATCGATCCGGCCAGCTACAAGTAAGACCGACGCAAGCCCGGCGCATGCCGCCGTATCGCCAACACCGACTTTTTGCGCGCATCAGAGACACCTGACCATGGAGAACGACATGAACCACAGCCGCTTGATCGCCCTTGTTTGCCTTGCCCTCACCGCGGAACTTGCCCATGCCGATGGCTGCAAGCCGGACTGCGGACGAATTACCGGTATCGAGCAATACACGAAGGAAGGCAGCGGCACCGGCGTCGGTGCAGTCGCAGGTGGCGTTGCGGGCGCCCTGTTGGGAAATCAGGTCGGCACGGGAAACACGCGGACGGTAGCTACGGTCGGTGGAGCCGCTGGCGGCGCCTATCTGGGCAACATGGCCGAAAAGAAGGTCAAGACGAAAAAGATGACCAAGGTTTCCGTGAAGTTGGACAGCGGCGACACGCGGATCTTCGATTTCGGCGGCAACACGCAATTTGCCAATGGCGATCGCGTGCAGGTTCGGGAGGGCAAGTTGAATCGGTACACCGGCAAGTAGCGCACCGGCTTACGGGAGGCCACCCCGCGATGGCTGCCGGCTCGCTGTAGCTCCGCTGATGCCAGTCGGCGGCCGGAAGCCTTCATTCCCGGCGAACGACGTACCGCTCCTTAGCGCCCGAAAATCCCCTTCAGCAGTTCCATCGGCTGAGGCATCTTCGGCATGCCCTGGGTTTCCTCCTCCTTGGCGGAGCTCCGGTCGCGGCGAGCATCGCCTTCCCGGCCCTGCCCCGACATGCCGAGGAAGCCGTTGGTGACGGCCTTGACGCGCAATTTGACGGCCCACACGGGTTGCCACTTGGCCTTGAGATCCTTCGGCCGCGGCGGATGCGCAAGGTTCAACTCGTCGCCGTAGGCGATCAGGCGCAGCATGCCGCCGTGTTCGCCGAAGATGCCCTTGGGCACGGTGCAGCGGGTGGTCTGCGGTGCCAGCAGCACCTTTTCCTTGAGCCAGCGATCGACGGCGGCATTGGTCTGGTAGTCCATCAGGCCGAAGCCGGTGTCGGCCAGTTCGCTGGAGGTCCACATCACCATGTCCTCCTTGCCGTTGCTGCCCATGGCGGAAACGAAATAAGCGCGCGCCGTGGTGATCGCGTTCCAGCTCAGGTCGGTGGCGCCATTGCTTTCCGCCTGTTCCAGCGTCAAGGGCGGCATCAGGTCCTGTGCCGCGGGAACCTGGAAGCGAAAGCCGTCGGGAATGCCCTTGCCGGAAAACGCATGCTGGCCCTGCAGCGAAGCGTTGGCCGGCACCATGCGACTGTCGTCGGGGTTGGGCCACACCGGGCGACCGGCGGCAAGGTGGGCGCCGCGCTGGGTTGCGCTGCGCCCGACAAAGAACTTGGCGAAGTCATTGGGACCGGCGGTTGCCATGTCGAGCACCTTCGGCTGCCCGGGGCGAATCTCGCTGCCGCAGCCCCAGTAGAGCAGCATGCGCCCCTTGGGCTTTTCGGGGTCCTCGTGCCTGAGGTCCTCGTCATCGCGCTGGGGCGGTGGCGGTGCATTTTTCGGCGTCTTCAGCTCCAGGGCAGGACTCAGGAATCCCTCCGGCACTGCCTGCTGTGCTTCTTCGAGATTCGGGTTGGCGCGGCTGCGAACGGTGACATCCACCCAGCGCCCGGCGCTCATGCTGCGCGTGTTGCCGAAACTATTCGAGCCGAGGCCCGTCTTGCCACCGAGCATGCCGCCGAGGGCGCTCATCGGATTGCCGCCCATCGGCATACCCATGCCGGAGAATGTCGCGATGTCGATCCAGGCCTGCGCCTCGGGAGGCGCCGTGCCCTGCGCGGAAACGGCCGGCGGGATGGCGAGAAAAGCCGCGAAGAAGGTCGCGGTCACTACATGAACGGTATCTGGTACTGGCTTCACGGGGCGTCCTCCTTGATATGTCGGAGGAATGATACTCCCGGCGGACCGATAGCGGCAGATGTCCGGGCTTACCGGTTCGCCTGGACCAGATCGACAGTCCTGGTGAACACCTCTTCCAGCATTTCACGGGCTTTGCCAAAATCGAATACGGCCTCCTCGTAGGCATCCCGTGCCAGGGTATAGGCCTCGACCCGTTCGGTATTGATGCCCTCTTCATGCAGGCACCGGTACAACACCTGGCATTCCTCGAACAGGCGGTCCGCCAGCAGGCGGCGGCGCATGTAGATGCGCGCGCCCTCCTGTGGCCACGGACTCATGTCAGAGTATGTCGGCACGTGCTTGCGTTGCAGCGTCGTGAAATCGCCTTTCAGCAATTGCCACATGCCTTCCCAGTCGGGCGCCGCATCGCCGAACGGCGTGTAGCCGAAGCGTTTGAGCTCGGCGACCTCACCATCGATCAGGTTTTGCGGAGAGCCCGGCATGGATTCAGGCCGCAAGTTCTTCCGCTTCGTAGCCCATGCGCATGTCGTAGTCGGCTTCGACTCCCGTCGGCATGACGAACCCGATTTCCTTGAGTCGCGAGTCCAGCAGCTCCATGTACTCCGCCTGCAACTCTTCCGGCTTCTTCACCTTGATGCCGTACTCGTAATAGATGTCGAACATCTGCGACTTCTTGTCGCCGGCGGAAGGACGGCCGTAAAAACCCAGGCCCATCTGCATGAACTTGGGGATGCGCTGCTGCATGAATTCGCGCGTCTTCTCGCCGCCGAACTCGATGCAGCGCTTCGAGGCCCAGACGCCGAAGGCGAGGTGGCCGTATTCCTCCTTGTGGATGCGCACATTGACGCGCGCCCACGGCAAATAGGAGCAATCACGATACTGGCCAAGAAAGGCCACGGCGGCCGGAGTCACCACGGTCGAGAACAGGGCGACATCCTCCCAGCACTCGAAGAACTTCGACCAGTTCTCCTTGCGGAAGCCGTTGATGACGTTCACCTTCTTCGGATCGGGATTGTCCGGATTGTGGGACAGTTCGTAGAGGCGCGCATCGACGTCGACGCCGAGTTCCTGCAACAGGTTCCAGACATAGAAGGCGTGGCCCATTTCCTCGAATACTTTTTTCGACAGGCGATAGGCCTCTTCCGGGCGCGTGGCGTAGCGATGGTTCTCGGCCACGCGCTGGCCACCGGCGTATTCGGAATCCGCCTGGAAGCACATCAGGTTGATCAGCGCCTTCTTGTAGTCGTCGGGCAGCTCGTCGCCCTTGTCGTAAGTCTTGAACGTCCTCATTTCAGCTCTCCAGATAATGCCAACGCAAACAGGGGGTCTCGCAGACTCGGCGGGAATGCATGCAAGAGACCCGCTTCATGCCTACAAGTTCATTATTGCGATACATATTCATTTCATGTGAATAATGATAATGTATCACTTATAGGCTGTCAATTTCTTTTTTATATATCAATCAATATTGTGTTACATACTGTTTTTTCGGTTGTTTTTGTCTTCTGCATTGCGCGCCTATCTATTGAGCCAAACCGTTTCCAGAAGATAACGGATAACGTGTTACATAACCATAAATCGAGTAGTATCATTTGAAGCACCAGTTCCGAGGTCTGCCCACACAATGAAAAGCCGCTTCATCCAGCAGTGGCTGGCTGCATTTCTGGCCGAGCACACGCTGCGCGCCAATTCGCTGATCATCACCGTCTATGGCGACGCGATCGCGCCTCATGGTGGCACCGTCTGGCTGGGCAGCTTCATCAAGCTGGTCGAGGCGCTGGGGCTGAACTCGCGCATGGTGCGTACCAGCGTGTTTCGCCTCTCCAGGGAAAAATGGCTGGTCTCGGAACAGATCGGGCGCAGAAGCTTCTACAGCCTCAGCGCGACCGGCCGCCGACGCTTCGAGCACGCCTACCGGCGCATCTACGATGATCCGCGCCAGCAGTGGGACGGCGACTGGCAAGTAGTGTTTATCGGCGGCGGGATGCTCGCCCCGGCACAGCGTGACGCGCTGCGCCGGGAGCTTCTCTGGGAAGGCTTTGGCGTCATCGCACCCGGCGTACTGGCGCATCCCTACGCCAACAACGAATCGGTACTGGACATCCTGCAGGGTACGGGGACCCACGACAAGGTGGTGGTGATACAGGGACGCACGCTGGGCGCCCTGTCCAGCCGTCCCTTGCAGGAACTGGTACGCGAATGCTGGAATCTCGACGTCATTGCGGAGGACTACAAGCGCTTCAGCGACAGCTTCCGCCCCGTGGCACGCGCCATCAAGACCGCTCGCGAACTCGACCCGCAGCAGGCCTTCTGCGTGCGCACCCTGCTGATCCACGAGTTCCGCCGCGTTCAGTTGCGCGACCCGCAGTTGCCGCGACAGTTGCTGCCCAACGACTGGCCGGGCGATACCGCCCGGCAGATCTGCGGCGAGATCTACCTGCTGACGCGACAGCAGGCGGAACGCCACCTTGCCGAGGTTCTGGAAACGGCCAATGGCCCCCTGCCGGAAGCCGCGCCCTATTTTCAGCGTCGCTTCAGTGGCTCGACCGCGAGCGGCATCGAGGAAGCAACATGAACCAGCCCCCCATCCATATCGCCATTGTTGGCGCCGGACCCTCAGGCTGCTATGTGGCCGATGCCCTTGGCCGCAAACTGCCGGGCGCCCGCATCGACATTTTTGACCGCCTGCCAACTCCCTTCGGCCTGGTGCGCGGCGGCGTCGCGCCGGACCATCAGGGCACCAAGAATATTGCGCGCCAGTTCGAACGCACTCTGGGCAAGGAGGGCGTGCGCTTTCTCGGCAACATCGCCATCGGTCGCGAAATTTCCTGTGATGAGCTCAGGGCCGCCTACGACGTGCTGGTCATCACCATCGGCGCTCTGGAAGATCGCCGCCTCGGCATCCCCGGCGAGAACCTCGACGCGGTGTATGGCTCGGGGCAATTCGTGGCCTGGTACAACGGCATTCCCGATGGCCGCGACCTCGATCCGAAGCTCGATGGCAAATCGGTCGCGATCATCGGCAACGGCAATGTGGCGCTCGACATCGCCCGTCTGCTGGGAAAAACGCCCGACGAACTGGCAAGCTCGGATTTGTGCGCCCATGCCCGCGCGGCGTTCGCGTCCGCCCGCATCGAGGACATCTGGCTGATCGGTCGCCGCGGGCCGCTGGAAGCCAGCTTCACCACCGCCGAACTCGCTGAATTCGGCGAGTTGTCGCGGGTCGCCACGGTAGTCGACGCTGCGGCTTTGCCGGATTCCGTGCCCGATGGCATGGCGGACGAGCAGCGGAAACTGGCCGGAAAGAACCTTGAGGTACTGCGCGCCTATGCCGTGCGCGGCGAACAGTCCGAGCGGCCGCTGCGCATCCACTTTGCGTTCAATGCGGCACCGGTGGCAATACATGGCGAAAGCCGTGCGCGCGAACTGGTGCTGGAAAGAACCCGCAGCGAAAACGGCAAGGCCGTTCCCCACGGGGAGACCTTCACCATTCCGGCGGATACGATCATCTCCGCCATCGGCTACCGCAGCAAGCCTCTGCCCGGCCTGCCCTTTGACAGTGCGCGCGGCATTGTCGCCAACGAACAAGGCCGGGTCGAACCCGGCGTCTACACCGCCGGCTGGTGCAAACGCGGCCCGCAAGGCGTGGTGCCGGCCAATCGGGCGGACTCCCTGGCCGTGGCCGAGCTGATCCTGGCCGATCTCGCTACCCGTCAGGCATCGGGCAAGCGAGGTGGTGCGCTGATCGACTCCATGCTGGCCCAGCGCGGCGCGCAGCCGGTGGACTTCGCCGGCTGGCAGAAGATAAACGCCGTGGAAGTGGCCGCGGGACAGGGGCGCCCGCGCGAGAAACTGACTCGACTTGACGAATTGCTGGCCGCTGCCCAGGCTTGAGCGCGACGGCCGCGGCGGCTAAAGAATCAGTTCCAGTCCCTCGCTGGACAGTACAACCTCCGGCTCGCCTTCGCGTCCAGGTGAATAGCCGGTGCTTTCCAGCGCTGCCGCAAACACGCGTTCCAACTCGTCATCCGAACGCGTCGGTTCATGGTGGGTGCACACCAGTTTTTTCACGCCCAGCCTGCGCGCCCATTCGATGTTGCCTTCCAGCGTGCCATGGCCCCAGCCGATCTTGGCCGGGTACTCCGCCGCCGTGTAGGAGCTGTCGGCAATCAGCAGATCGATCCCGCTCAGTCGCCGGTCGAGCTGCCCCTGCTGCATGTCGATCATCTGTTGAAAATCCGCATGATCCTCATCATCCGGGGCGTAGATATTTGCCCATGCCTCATGGTCGCCCGTGAAAAATAGCGATTTTCCGTCGGCATCAATGCGATAGCCGAAATTCGTCACCGGATGATTGAGCATCATTGATGTCACCGTGACGCTGCCCACCGTGACGGACTGCTCGGGATCGAGCGTGACATACTCGATGCCATTGGCAACCTGCGTGGCATTGATCGGAAAATAGCTGTACTGCATCTGCACATCCATCACCCGATCGATGCCAGCACCCGTGACGACGTCGCGCGCACCGTATATGCGCACCGTGTTGCCGGGTATGTACAACGGGGTGAAGAAGGGCAGCCCCTGGATGTGATCCCAGTGGGTGTGTGTGATGAAGACATTGGCCACCACCGGCATTTGCCGCAACAGAACCTGCGCCAGAGGGAAGATGCCGGTGCCGGCATCGAGAATGATCAGTGAATTGTCATCACCGCGCACTTCGATGCATGTCGTGTTGCCGCCGTAGCGAATGGAGTGTGGTCCGGGCGCCGGAATCGAACCGCGCACGCCCCAGAAACGCACCCTCACGACGTCACCCTCATGTGTTCTTGCCGACCTGGGCAAACAGCATGGCATCGTCGACGATCTTGTCCAGCGAACCGAGCTTCAGCACGATTGCCTCCATGTCGTCGCCGAAACGTTGCGGAGCGGCCGGTGCCTCCGTTTCGCGCCAGGGATTGCCGCTATCGCCGACGTCGCGGTAGCGCACCACCTGGTCAGCTACACGCAGGCAATCCATCATGGCGGAGGGCTCCGCCTGCGAATTGTGATGATCGCGGATGCAGTCGACCAGATGATCTGGAAACGCCCAGCGCTTGGCCAGCATCGCCCCCACCAGGCCATGATCGACGCCGATCACCGCCCTTTCGGCTTCATGCAGGGGCACTGCATGCTCGAGCGAGTGGGTCAGCGCATTGCGAAACTCTTCGGCCAGGAACTGGGCGAACACCACTTTGCCGAAATCGTGCAGCAGCCCCGCAATGTAGCAATCGCCCGGGTCCGCCTCGCCCTTGGCGAACTGGGTCGCCAGCTGACGCGAGGCGCCGCCGACCACCAGCGAATGCAACAGGTAGCGCTGGACGTCGAAGCCCGCCGCGTTCATGCGCGGCAGGATGCCGACGGCGGCGAAGCCCAGCGCCAGGTTCTTGATGGTGTTGATGCCGAGATAGACCACCGACTGGCCGACCGAGGTGATCTTCGAGGGCAGCCCGTAGTAGGCGGAGTTGATGACCTTGAGGATCTTCATGGTCATCACTGGATCCTTCTCGATCACGGCGACCAGTTCCTTGGGCAGGCAGTTGATGTTGCGCGTGAGCTCGAGAATTTTTTGCACGGCGCGCGGGAATGCCGGCATTCGCTCGACGGCGATGCCCAGTTTGCGCTCGAGTTCAGGGGTCAGTGCGCTCAATTCGACGGCCTTATCAGGATGGCCGATTATAGCCACCGATTCAGCCGGCAGCGCACCCCGCCCAGGCGGCGACTCTCTCGTGGTAACGCGCGCGATACAGAAGCCGGCGACGCTGCGTGGAATCCACGAAGCCGGACCGGTCGTGCAGCACGTTGTTGCAGACCAGGCCCATGCCCGGCTCCAGGCGACCGTGCAGGGTCCACGGCGTCGGTGCGGCAAGTATCCGTGCCAATGCCGCGACGGCCGCCTGTGTGGCGACATCACCGCGCCATTCGATGCTGATGGTGCGCGCCGTATAGCGCATGTGCAGGAAGCCCGCGCCATCGACCGAGAACACCGGTCCCGGCTGGGCGGCGCGAGCCTCGCCATTCTCGTCGTTGCGCGGCGGAATGATCATGGCGTCAACCCGCGAGAAAGCCCGGATATGGTCGGGATTCTCGTCGCGCAGCAGGATGTAGGCGAGCTCGTGGTCGAGCAACTGGTTCTCTCCGCCCGACTCGGCGCTCTCCACGCAGTGCAGGATCAGGCCGCGCACCGTGCGCTCGGGCAGGTTGTAGTAGCCGTCGGTGTGCCATTTGATCGGCTTGTCGGTGTAGGGAATGAACTCCTTGCGCTCGCCGCGTTCTTCCGCGCCACGCACCGAGATCGGCGAAATCGCGTCATCGTCGGTGAGCCAGTGGCTGTCGAGGCGATGCAAGCCTAGCTGGGTGCCGAGCCGGCGCGGGATTTCCTTGTCGGCATCGCCGACGGTGTTGCTGGTGTAGATCGCCATGTTGGCAGTGGCGCAACGCTCCAGCAGCGCATCACGTTCGCTGGCGGTCAGTGCGCGCGGATCATCGAGTGGCACCAGGATGTCCTCGATGCGGCGCGGCGCGCTGTCGAGCTTGCGTTCGCGCCAGGCAGCATACGCACCGGCATCGGCCAGATCGAAAGGATTATTCACCGCTGACGCCGTCCCGCGAGCGCCGACTTTTCGCTTCGGGATGGAACAACCCGGCCAGGGTCTTTTCCAGCGCCTTGATGGCCTCCGGCGACTCGATTTCCATGACCTGGTCGACCGCCCACAGGCGATCCTTTTCCGGCAGCACTTCCTTCAGACAGGCCGCGAAGCAACGGCGAAAACCGAAGTCGGGCCCCTGCTCTGTGTAGCCGTGGTCGCCGTACTCGGGGCCGCGCCGGTTGAAGAGGTCGAGGAAATACGTATGGCATTTCCCCGGCGCCACGTCGTACAGCAGCATTTCCCGGTTGTCGTCGACCGCCGCCGCCATGCGCTGCGCCAGTGCGGTGGTGAATTCCATGCGCTGCTCCGGGGTCAGTTCCCGGTAGGCAACCCGATCCGCCGCAAGGGCGAGGAACACCATGAACTCGCAAACGAAATCGAAATAGGCGTCGCCGATATCGATGTCGTATTCGGCCTCGCGCATGCGCTTGATCGAATCGATCGCCAGTTTCCATCCCAGCACAGCGATCACGCCGGCAAGCTCCGTCATCGAGCGCGGCTTGCCACCGGTGTGGAAGGTGGAGCGGATGCGGACGGCCATCGACCTTAGGCCGCGACTATTGGAAAAGGCAAAAACCTTACCGCGGAGGCGCAGAGGCGCAGAGAAAATCCACGCAGAGGAAAGCAAAAAGCCTTTATCTGCGAATCCTCTGCGCCTCTGCGCCTCCGCGGTGAAGGATTTGAATTCAATAGCCTCCCTTGCCCTTGGGCTGGGGAAGTCCCGCGACCTTGCAGCCCTGCTTGGCGGCGCCGCCATCGGGGAACAGGTCGAACAGCAACGCGCTGTCGGCTTCGGGCATGTCGCCTTCGTCCTGCAGACCCTTGATCAGGTTGCGCATGTTGGGCGTGCCGCCGTCTTCCTTGAACTTGGTACGCAGGAAATTGACAATCTTCCAGTGCTGCTCGGTTAGCGTGATGCCGCAGGCTTCGGCGATGACCTGTACCGCTTCCTCGCTGTAGTCGGGCTCCAGCAGATAGCCGTAGTCGTCAACTTCTTTTTCAACGCCGTTGATGGTGTAGCTCATAAGTTTCTCCTCTCTGATTAGTCACCCCTTCCCGCGGGGAAGGGGCTGGGGGATGGGTCAATCAAAAATCGATTTGAAGCAGGCCGTCAGGCCTTCTTCAAATAAAACTCATGCACGCCGCGTCCGGACTCATGCGAGAACACCAGGTCGGCCGCACCGGCCCTGGCCCACGAAGTGATGTCGTCGGCGGAACCGGGACAGTCGCTGACCAGTTGCAGCACCTCGCCGGCTTTCATGCCTTCCAGCAGCTTTTTCGCCTGCACGATGGGGCCGGGACAGGACACGCCGCGCATGTCCAGCGTCACGTGGGCCATCGGCGTGGCGCTGGCACTGCCGGCGCGCTGGATCAGGTAGGCCGTCTTGCCATCCGCCTGCTTCTGGCTGCCGAGCACGAGGTTGCCGGTGACTTTCGCCCAGGCAAAAAGGTCGTCCGCGGTGCCCGGACAGTCGGAAATCAGGCGCAGGGTTTGACCCGGCTGCAGGTCGTCGATCAGTTTCTTGGCGCCCAGGAGCGGTGCCGGACAGGGCAGGCCGCTGACATCGAGCGTCACGGTGGCAAGTTCAGGCATGAGGTATCTCCTCGTTCAGTGAATATTAGTCGCCGACGGCGGCGACCGATTTATGGGGAATGAACAGGCCGCATCCGAGAGCGCGATGCGCACCCAGGCCGGCTTCCTGCACGTTCAGGGAATCGGCGGCGCCCAGGCCGTGCAACATCAGGCTGAAACCGCGCACCAGGCCTTCTCCGGCATGCAATTCGCGAGCCTTGCCGGTGATCAGTTGCGGCTTCAGGCCGCGCTCCGCCAGCAAGGAGGTGCAACGCCCAAGAAACTCGATTTCGTCATCCGCGCCGACGCTGACGAAATGCGAATACACCACGCCACGCGCGGGAAGCAACTTCCGAATGCTGCTCTTGCCGACGGTCAGCGCGGCGCCCTCCAGATCGAGCCGGGCGCCGACCAGAAACTCGGCGCTGGCGACACGGCGCATCGGCAGGCGCAGGACCAGCCGGCTGCGGCGACCGACAAAGCTCATGCCGTCACCGCCGCGCGCCAGGCCCGACAACGGCAGGATGCCGGCTTCCGGCTCCTCGTCGAACCAGGGCAAGGCGCGACGTACCGCCAGCGACAAGGCATAGACATGGTCGTCGCCCACGGTGCCGTCTTCAAGCGAAAACACCACGTCGGCCATGACGCTGGAAGCCTCGTCCGGGGCGTAATTCAAGTCGCCGCTCCTTCCGTGCCGGTCTCGGCAGGCTGCGCCGCGGCCCAGTCGCCGAGTACCTTGCCCCAACGCGCCGCGGTCACCGGATCGATGTCGAAAATGGTGAAGCGGCTACCCTCGCGAATGCGCGTGCGCAGCAGCGGCATGCCGCCGGATTCGAAGACGAACTGCTGCAGTTCGATCTCCTGGTTGCCGATGGGCACGCGGAATTTGTCGAGCGAGGTAACGGTATCCAAGGATTTTCCTCTTTGTGGGGGCGGACTATCGCATCTACGGCGGGTCAACAGCCATCACCGCGTGGGAGTGCAAGCATATAACCCTTTCGGGTAGGTGTAATTACCTGCCGGGAGTATGGTTTGTGCACCGCACAGACTCTTAACATCCTTCCATCGAGTTACCCCGACCACGAGGAGAATCCACATGGCCAAGCCCATGCACCCAACACCGAATCTGGATCAACTGGAAAGCGGCCCCTGGCCGAGCTTTGTTACCGGCTTGAAGCGTCTGGCCAAGGACAAGGATTACATGGTCGATGTTCTGGGCCACCTGGAACACTCCTACCAGACCCGCAAGGGCTACTGGAAGGGTGGCACGGTCGGCGTCATCGGCTACGGCGGCGGCGTCATTCCGCGCTTCACCGAAATCAAGAATGAAAAGGGCGAAGCCGTCTTCAAGGATGCGGCCGAATTCCACACCCTGCGCATCATGCCGCCCCCCGGCATGCACTACGACACCAACACCCTGCGCAAGTTCTGCGACATCTGGGAGAAGCACGGTTCCGGCCTCATCGCACTGCATGGCCAGTCCGGCGACATCATGATGCAGGGCTGCACCACCGAAAACGTGCAGAAGGCCTGGGACGAGATCAACGAAATGGGCTTCGATATGGGCGGCGCCGGTCCGGCCGTGCGCACCTCGATGTCCTGCGTCGGCGCCGCGCGCTGCGAGCAGTCCTGCTACGACGAAGGCAAGGCGCACAAGGAAGTGATCAACGCCTTCCTCGACGACATCCATCGTCCGGCCCTGCCCTACAAGTTCAAGTTCAAGTTCTCCGGCTGCGGCAACGACTGCATGAACGCCATCCACCGCTCCGACATGGCCGTGATCGGCACCTGGCGCGACAACATCCGCACCGACGCCGAAATGGGCAAGAAGTGGTTTGCCAAGCACGGCATGAACGAGCTGGTCAACGATGTCGTCTCGCGCTGCCCGACCAAGGCCCTGCAGATCAAGGACGCCAAGGACGTGAGGAAGGATGCCCACATCTCCTCCGTGGCGTTGAACGACAGCCAGTGCCTCGAAATCGACAACAAGGACTGCGTCCGCTGCATGCACTGCATCAACGTCATGACGGGCGCCCTGGCCCCCGGCAAGGACAAGGGCGCATCGATCCTGATCGGCGGCAAGAGCCACCTCAAGATCGGCAGCCTGATGGGCACCATGGTGGTTCCCTTCATGAAGCTCGACACGGACGAAGACTTCGAAAAGCTCGTCGAACTGGCCAAGACCACCATCGACTTCTTCGCCGAAAATGCGCTGGAGCACGAGCGTACCGGCGAAATGATCGAGCGCATCGGCCTGGTCAACTTCCTCGAAGGCATCGGCCTTGAAATCGACGCCAACATGGTGACCCAGCCGCGCATGAATCCCTACGTCCGCACCGACGGCTGGGACGATGAAGTGGCGAAGATCAACGCCAGGAAAGCCGCCGCCTAAGCCGAAGCCGCGCCCGACGGGGTCGAACCCGCCGGGCCTGGTTGCGACTACATACCCCTGATTCCAATACCGACATTTCCGGAGACAAACATGGCTCAAGCTCAGCGTCGAGCAGTCGAGTGTGGCGTACCTGATAACGCCCCCTTCATGCATCCCACCCTGCTCAAGAACAAGGGCAACTGGAAGTATCACGACCGTCCGCGTCCCGGCGTCCTGCACCACGTTGCCCACTCCGGCGACCAGGTGTGGTCCGTGCGCGCCGGCACCCAGCGCCAGATGGACACCTACACCATCCGTACCCTGTGCGACATCGGCGACAAGTTCGGCGAAGGCTTCGTCCGCTTCACCATCCGTTCCAACATCGAGTACATCGTCGCCGACCAGAAGAAGGTCGAACCGCTGATCGCCGAACTCGAAAAGCACGGCTTCCCTGTCGGCGGCACCGGCAACTCCATGTCGATGGTCGCCCACACCCAGGGCTGGCTGCACTGCGACATCCCCGGCACCGACGCCTCCGGCGTGGTCAAGTCGATGATGGACGAGCTCTATCACGAGTTCAAGAACGAAGAACTGCCCAACCGCCTGCACCTGTCGACCTCCTGCTGCGAGATCAACTGCGGCGGCCAGGCCGACATCGCGGTGATCATCCAGCACACCAAGCCGCCGAAGATCAACCACGACATGGTCGCCAACGTCTGCGAGCGTCCCACCGTGGTCGCCCGCTGCCCGG
>CAYNGV010000012.1:0-30652 GCA_964397005.1 uncultured Sulfuritalea sp.
TAGCTGCATTGGTTACACCTGTTACACTTTTCGAGTGAAACGTATAACCTTACTGTCTCGGCCGCGAATGGTCAAGATTTTTAGTCTTTTCTTCGCGCTGAAAAACTGCTGAATGCGAGCAGGAGATATCCTCTGGGTTCCCGAACTGAACTATCCGACTTCCTCGCCAGCGTAGAGCGACGCGCCTTCAAACAGGCCATGTTCGCCGTCCGCAATGAGGAGACCGCATTGGACATTGTCCAGGATGCGATGATGAGGCTTGCGGAAAAGTACGGTGACCGCCCGGCCGTGGAATGGCCGATGCTGTTTCAGCGAATCCTGCAAAACGCGATTCGCGACAGCTACCGGCGGTCAAGGGTCCGCTCTCTTTGGACAACCCTGCTATCGTCCCTCTCCCCCAGTGATGATGAGGATGCAGATCCGCTTGAAACTTTTTCGGCTGAAAATGAGTCAGATGGACTGGCGACACCGCACCGGCAACTGGAACGCTCGCAACTCCTTGGTGTTATTGAAAAAGAAGTCGAGAAACTACCCCCGCGTCAACGCGAAGCCTTCCTGATGCGTTACTGGGAGGAAATGGATATTGCCGAAACTGCGGCGGCTATGGGGTGTTCGGAAGGTAGCGTAAAGACACATTGTTCTCGAGCTACTCACACTCTGGCTGTAGCACTCAAGGCGAAAGGCATAGAGCTATGAACGAACATACAGAATTCGGTTACAAGGCACGGCAAGTTCTCAATCAGGGCGTTGATAGCCTTGATAAGAGTGTGGCTGATCGGCTCCATCGAGCCCGTCAGATGGCCTTGAACAGCCAGAGAATTCCGGTGCAAGGTCTGCGCTTGGCCGGAATCGGCCAAGAGATGGAACATGCGTTCTTTTCAAATGCCCGCACTTTGGTTGCCCTCATGGCCCTGACTGCAGGCGTAGCTGGGACTTATTACTGGAATGCTTTTCAACAGGCTCAGGAATACGAGGAAATAGACAGCGCCCTCCTCGTCGACGAACTACCCCCGTCCGCTTACCTTGATCGAGGCTTCCATGTATGGCTCGAGCGCGCTTCGGACTCATCCTCGCAGTAGCGCTCTGGCTGGCCTCTCCACTTGGCCATGCAGTCGTCGTCCCTCCCCTGCCCCAACCAACCTGGGCTGAATTGAGCGGCGAGCAGAAGCGCGTTCTCGCCCCGCTCGCCCCCGAGTGGGACAAGATGGATGGATTCCGGCGCAAGAAGTGGATTGGTATCGCCCAACGCTACCAGTCCATGAGCGCGGATGAGCAGGCCCGAATGCAGCGCCGAATGACCGCCTGGGCGAAACTCACGCCTGACGAGCGGAAACGTGCAAGAGAACAGTACAAGACACTGCAGAAGTCTCCTCCCGAGAAGAAGGAGGCAGTCAAATTAAAATGGCAGGAGTACAAGGAACTGCCTGAAAGCGAAAAGACCCGCCTCAAGGCCGAGGCGGCAACGAAGCCGACGCCACGCCCTCCCCCGTCAAAGCAGGCAGTTGCCGTTAAACCGCCGCCCGCACCGGCCCCCTCCTCAAGCGTCCCAACCGACAACCCGGTAGCTCGCTAGTTCACCGCAATGCCTGCCCCTGTAGCCATTGCCATGGTGCCACTGCCAGGCATAGTCCGTCGCATCGCCAGCATGACCTACGAAAGCCTCCTGTTGCTGGGCGTTCTTTCAGTGACTTTCATGCTGCCGCATCTTGCCCTGGGCATGGGCTTCGAGATCGCACTGCCTGGCTGGGTGCTGATCAGCCACATTTTCGTGGTGATGGGTGCTTACTTCATCTGGTATTGGCGTCATGGCGGGCAAACCTTGGCCATGCAGACCTGGAAAATAGCAATGACAACACCGAGCGGAGCACAACCGTCCCTCGCTCGCCTTGCGTTGCGCTATATGGTGGCTTGGCCAAGCGTAGCCTGCCTGGGAGCTGGACTGCTATGGGCGTTGATTGACCGCGACCGGCAGTTTCTTCATGACCGACTGGCAGGCACCCGAATAGTGTTCAGGCGGGACTAGACGCACGCATCAAAGCCCTTTAGCGTCGCTCGACCCACCAAAGCATTCCGGCCGCCGCCACCAGAAATAGCACGCTGGGCGTGATTGCCGAAAAGAAGGGGGCCCAACTATTGATTACCCCCAGACTGGAAAACAACCCGTTCAGCATATGGAACCCGATCCCCAGCATGATGCCGGCAAATACCCGAATGCTTACGGCGCCCATGCGATCCTGCATGTAGGCAAACGGCAGCGCCAGCGCCATCATCACAAGCGCAGCCAGTGGATAAATCAATTTCTTCCACATCGCGATAACGTAGCGATCTGTCTTCTGCTGGTTTCCGCTCAGATGACGGATATAAAGATACAGATTGACCAATGACATGCGCTCTGGAACCACCAACAGGACCGCCAGCAAGTCCGGATTGAGCGCGGACTTCCAATTCAGCTCACCATACCGCTCGACACTTGCCGAGTCCCCGGAAAAAACCGTACGGACCACCCCCTCAAGCAACCAGTTGCCCGCAGACACGTAGCGTCCGTTCTCTGCCTGGCTGATCGAACGCAGCTGGAACCGGTCATCGAAATCAAATATGCGCACGTTCTGCAACGAGGCGTCCGGACGCACTTCGCGAACATTCACGAACGCGCGTTCATCCCTGACCCACAAACCGGAACGAAACTCCTGGGCCACCAGTGACCCCATGGCCTTTAGCCTGAGTTGCTGGGCGGCCCTCTCAGCGGGAGGGGCAACAAACTCACCCACCAGGAGCGTCAGGGCCGCGAACACCAGTCCGATCTTCGCCAATGTGACCAGCAGATCCCGCGTCGAGAGGCCTGCAGCGCGCAGCACAGTAATCTCCGAGTGGCGAGCAAGAATCGTAAGAGCATAAAGGGTCCCGATCAAAACACCTATCGGGAACAGTTCATACAAGCGCCCCGGCAAAGTCAGCGTCACATAACCAAGTGCATGCTGGAGTTGATACCCGCCCCTACCTATGCTTTCAAGTTGATGGATCAGGTCAAAGAAGGCGAACAGCATCAGGAACGCCGTCAATACAAGGGCGGTGGAAGCATAGATCTCTCGCGCCAGATGGCGCTCATAGAGCTTCAGCGCCATCGCACTTTGCCCCAGGCAAGCGGATTCTGCCGACGATAGAACAAGACGATGAGCAGCAGAAACATTCCCACGTGCACCGCCCAAACGCCTATTTCGAAACGTAGCTTCCCTTGCGCAACCCATGCCTGACTGACGCTAAGCAAATTGCTGTAGACCATGTAGGTGAGCAGCGCAAAAATCAGATTGTTGGTGCGTCCGGCGCGGGGATTGACGAAGGAAAGCGGTATGGCCAGTATCGCCAGATTCAGGGCCGCAAGCGGCAGCCCCAGACGCCAGAGCAGCTCGGCAAGGTGAACCGGCTGCGGGTCGCGAAGCAGATCCCACAGCGGCTTGGTGCGTGGCGACTCCTCAAACCCGCGCGCTTCCTTGGTTTCGATACGCAAGGCGTAACGGTCGAACTCCATCACGCGATATTCGGCGGTTCCGGCAGTGCCTTCATAGCGTCGCCCGCGATCAAGAACCAGAAAACGATCACCATTGGGCATGGTTTCCGTATGGCCCTGTGCCGTGGCCATCACACCCAGCCGACCTTGCTGGATGGAACTGATGAAGACGTTCTTCACCTTCCCTTCCTCGCCCGCTATGCTCTCGACAAAAAACACACGGTCAGCCGCGCCCGACTCATTGAACGCTCCGGGCGAAACGCGCGCCACGTCATCACGCTGATCCATGCTCTGACGGTATGCCTCGCTCTTCTGCGTTGCCCAAGGCGCCAGCAGCAGGGAAAGGACCGCTATCACCACCACAGGGGGGGAGACAAACTTCAGCACGGGCTTGATCCATGCAGACAGCGGAATGCCTGATGCCAGCCAGACCACCATTTCCGAATCGCGGTACCAGCGCGACAGCGTCATCAGTACCGCGACAAACAATGTCAGGGAAAGCAGCACCGGCAGGTAGCTGATGGCGCGGAAGCCCAGGAGTGCGATGACAGCTTCGGAGGCAAGTTTTCCACCTGCCGCATCGCCCAGCAGACGAATCAGCTGCGTGGTCATCAGGATCGCGAATAGCGCGACAAAGACCCCCGCCGCCGTATGGGTGAACTCCCGAATTGCGGCGCGCTGGAAAATCATCGTGTGGCGGACAGCCTGCTTTGACTTTTAGTGAAAACTTGGGGAATAATCGGGGCACCAGCGGAAATCACGCAAAACATGAAGATTTCTCCGATTTCCCTCATTCCCCGAGGAGAGTGATTTGGAATTTAGCATAAAAAGCGGAAGCCCGGAAAAGCAGCGCAGTGCCTGCGTTGTCCTTGGCGTCTTCGAACCAAGGAAGCTTTCCGCGCCAGCGGAGATTGTCGATAGCGCAGCGGACCAGTTTCTCAGCGACATCCTGCGTCGCGGCGACATGGAGGGCAAAGCAGGCACCAGTCTGCTGTTGCACGGCGTACCCGGTGTCGAAGCGGATCGCGTCCTGCTGGTCGGCCTCGGCAAGGAAAGGGAATTCCGCGAAAAGGAGTATCGTGCCGCACTGGCGACCGCGGTTCGTCAACTCAATGAAACCGGAGGCTTCGACGGCGCCCTCTATCTGACGGAGCTTGATGTAAAGAAACGGGATGTGGCCTGGAATATCCGGCAGGCTGCACTCGTGGTGCAGGAAACCGTATACCGGTTCGATCGCCTAAAATCGAAAAAGGACGAAGTTCGCCGTCCGCTGCGCAAACTGACGTTCTGCGTCACCCGCCGCAACGAGCTTGCCATCGCCGAAGCGGCCCTGGCCGAAGGCTTGGCGATTGCCGCGGGCGTGGAACTGGCCAAGGATCTTGGCAACCTTCCGGGCAACATCTGCACCCCGACCTACCTCGCCGACCAGGCAAAGCAACTCGCGAAATCGCATGGCCTCGGCGTCGATATTCTCGATCGCGCCGACATGGAAAAGCTGGGAATGAACACCCTTCTCTCCGTCGCACGGGGATCGCACGAACCGCCCAAATTCATCGTCCTGCGCCATGCCGGCGGTGCCGCCGGAGCAAAGCCGGTAGTGCTGGTCGGCAAGGGCATCACCTTCGATTCCGGCGGCATTTCGCTCAAACCGGGACCGGAAATGGATGAAATGAAATATGACATGTGCGGTGCCGCCAGCGTACTCGGAACGCTCAAGGCGGCCGCCCTGATGAAGCTGCCACTCAACGTCATTGGCGTCATCCCGTCGACGGAGAACATGCCGGGAGGCGCGGCCACGAAGCCGGGCGACGTAATCACCTCAATGTCAGGCCAGACCGTCGAAATCCTCAACACGGATGCCGAGGGCCGCCTGATCCTGTGTGATGCTCTGACCTACGTCGAGCGCTTTGATCCGGAGTGTGTGGTTGATATCGCCACCCTGACGGGAGCGTGCGTGATTGCACTGGGACATGTGGCGACCGGTTTGCTCGCCAATCATGAAGGTCTGGCGCGGAATCTGATCGATGCAGGACACGATTCCTTCGACCGGGCCTGGCAGCTACCGCTGTGGGATGACTATCAGGAACAGCTGAAAAGCAACTTTGCCGACATGGCGAATATCGGCGGCCGGCCGGCCGGCACCATAACAGCCGCATGCTTCCTTGCCCGCTTCACCGACAAGTATCACTGGGCCCATCTCGACATCGCTGGCACAGCATGGCGTTCCGGCAAAGAGAAGGGGGCCACCGGACGACCCGTGCCCTTGCTCACCCATTTTCTTATGACTCGTGCAAGTCACGCGCCAAAGCCAACCGGCAAGCGTAAGCGGGGATGACACAGATCACTTTTTTACACGGTGCGCTCGACAGGCTCGAGGCGGTCGTCGCCTGGCTTGCGCAGGCCAGCAAGGAAGGCAAACCGGTGCTTGTCTACGTGCCTGTAGCCGAGCGCAGCGAAAAACTGGATCGCCTGCTGTGGACAAACCCGGCGACAGGCTTCACACCCCATTGCCGGGCTGCAGACAAGCTGGCGTCCGAAACTCCGATCGTTCTCGCACCTGATCTCGACCACCCGGTGCATGACGAATGCCTGTTGAATCTTTCGGACGAAATTCCGCCCGGCTTCAGTCGCTTTCAGCAGCTGATCGAGATCGTCAGTGCCGAAGACGGGGACAGGCTGCCGGGGCGCGAGCGCTTCCGCTTTTATCGGGAGCGCGGCTACCCGCTGGAAGCCCGTGATATCTCGAAGAGCATGTAGAGCATGGCTGACGACAATACTGCAGATCTGCTGCGCAAGGCCGATGCGCTGATCAAACGCACCCGGGTATACGTCGCGGGGTCGTCGGCACCGGCGGCGGAAACCACGCCACCCGAAGACGATTTGCCGGTCCTCACCGAGATCGTCACCGACCACGAAGCTGCGCTTGCCACGGCACCAGCGCACATGCAACAGCATCTCGACGCACTGCGCGAGGAGTTGTCGCGCTGGCTTGATCAGGAGTTGCCGCACGCCGTTCTCAAGGTCACGGACGGGTTGGCGGACCAATTGATGGGAGAACTGACTGATCAGGCGGAAAAAAATCTATTGCCCCGCCTGATCGCCCGGCTTGACGGCACAGCCGCACAGTCCGAGGATCACAAGGAAAATGGAACGCAGCAACCGAAGGACTAGCCCGGCGGCGGTACGGTCTCCGCAAATGCAGGACGCTGCATCAGCTTCTCGTAAAGCTGGGCCAGATTGGGGTAGTGCTCACCCCACCGGATGTCACCGAGCCGGAAGGAAACATAACCCAGCGTGCAACCAACGGCGATATCCGCCAATGACATGCTGTTGCCATGACACCACGGTTGCTCACCCAATTCATCGGACATGGCCTTCAAGGCCTGCGCAACCTTGCCCCGCTGCCGTTCAATCCACGACGGACTGCGTTCGCCATCGGGGCGCCGGGATTCCAGGAATGCAGCTACGGCGGCATCAAGAACGCCGTCAGCCAGCGCTTCCCAGCGTTTGACGCTGATTCGCTCGCGGCCCGATGCGGGAATCAGGCGATTATTCGGGGCCACGGTATCCAGGTATTCGGCGATTACGCGGGAATCGAAGAGGGTGGCTTCATCGTCCAGTACCAGCACCGGAACCTTGCCCAAGGGATTGAGCGCCGTTACCTGATTTCCCTCGGCCCAGGGGGAGTCGAGCACCAGATCGTAATCGATCTTCTTTTCGGCCAGCACGATACGAATTTTGCGGACATAGGGGCTGGTAAGAGAACCGATCAGTTTCATAGTCAGATCACAGTTTTTTGGCAGGGAAACTATACCACGCCGCCTGATCCCGACACTGACGCGGGCTCGGCAGGCCAGACCTGCATGCTAAAATTGCATACTCCGTCTGCGCTTGCCGCGCTTCGACCGCATCGATCTTTCCGCGCCATTGACATGACACTCACCGCACTCACCGCACTTTCGCCGCTTGACGGCCGCTACGCCGCGAAGGTCGAGAGCCTGCGTGCCCATTTCTCCGAGTACGGTCTCATACACAATCGCGTTCGCGTCGAAATCGAGTGGCTCAAAGCGCTCGCGTCCGCCGCGGCAATTGTCGAATGTCCGAAATTCTCGGATGCCTCAATAGCCGAACTGGACAGTGTCGTCACCGGTTTTTCTGTCGTGGATGCGGGCGCCATCAAGACCATCGAGGCCCGCACCAATCATGACGTCAAGGCGATGGAATACTGGCTGAAAGAACGCCTGGCGAGCAACGCAGAGGTCATGCGAGTCAGTGAGTTCATTCATTTCGGATGTACCTCCGAAGACATCAACAACGTGTCGCACGCGCTGATGCTGAAAGACGCCGTTGCCAGCACTCTGGTTCCGGAACTCGATCGCCTGATCGCACGTCTGCGCGAACTGGCGCATCAGTTGGCCGACCTGCCGATGCTCGCCCGAACCCACGGCCAGCCCGCGACACCGACCACGCTGGGCAAGGAAATGGCCAATGTCGCTGCGCGCCTGATGCGGGCTCGCCGCCAGATCGCGGCCGTGTCGCTCACCGCCAAGTTCAACGGCGCCGTCGGCAACTACAACGCCCACCTGGCGGCCTACCCGGACATCGACTGGGAAAGTTTCAATCGCCGCTTCATCGAGTCGTTCGGTCTCGAGTTCAATCCCTACACGATCCAGATCGAGCCGCACGATGCCATGGCCGAACTGTTCGATGCCATGGCGCGCGCCAACACTATTCTGATCGACGCCGACCGCGACATCTGGCAGTACATTTCGCTGGGCTATTTCAAGCAGAAGCTGAAGGACGGCGAGATAGGGTCATCGACCATGCCGCACAAGGTCAACCCGATCGACTTCGAAAACTCCGAAGGCAACCTGGGGCTCGCCAATGCCGTATTGCGGCACCTTGCGGAAAAGCTGCCGATCTCGCGCCTGCAGCGCGACCTGACCGACTCAACCGTGCTGCGCAACATGGGCGTCGCCTTCGGCTATGCGCTGCTCGCCTTCGATTCGACCCTGCGCGGGCTGAACAAGCTCGAAGCCAATCCGCAGCGTCTCGCCGAAGACCTCGACGACGCCTGGGAAGTGCTGGCCGAGCCGGTGCAGACGGTGATGCGCCGCTTTGGCGTACCCAATCCCTACGAACAACTCAAGGAACTCACGCGCGGCAAGGGCATCGAGAAGGATGCCCTGCAGCAGTTCATCGCCAAACTGCCGTTGCCTGACGCTGACCGCCAGCGACTGCTCGACATGACCCCGGCTTCTTACATCGGCAAGGCGGCCGAACTCGCAAAAAAGATCTGAGATGGCTTTCGCCGATAACCTCAAGCAGTTGCCCCGCATCTCGCATCTTTCCGCCATTCAGTTGATCGACAGCGACGGCGGCGTGGTGGCCGCGATAGAGAACAAACCGGGACAAACCGGCTCGCTCTTGGTCTACAACCATCTTGGGCAAATCTACGGCGCAATCACCGCGGAGGCCGCCAGGAAGGGGCTGGAACTCTATGCCGAGCACACCGATGACGCCCGACAGAATCCCGGCAAGCACCCCAATATCGACCGCCTGCTGGCGTTGGCAGCAGAAGGCAAGGGCCTGCTGCGCGTAAAGCACATCTTTGCCACGGGAATCGACTAGCCCCGAAGTCGGGTGCGCTTCTGGCAGGACGCCCGAAGTGCCGTCCGTTGCCTACACAACGGCTTCCTGCTTCTCGACCTTGACCTGGATGAACTGCTCGCGGGAAACGCCCATCCACATCACCAGGGGGCTGGCGACCAGCACCGACGAATAGATGCCGAACAGGATGCCGATGGTCAGGGCCAGCGCAAAGTAATGCAGGGCCGGGCCGCCGAAAATCAGCATCGAGGTGACCATCATCTGTGTCGAGCCGTGGGTGATGATGGTCCGCGAAATGGTGCTGGTGATGGCGTGGTCAAGCACCTGCGGCGTGGCCAGGCCGCGCTTTTTCTTGAAGGTTTCGCGCACCCGGTCGAATACCACCACCGACTCGTTCACCGAGTAACCCAGCACCGCCAGCACCGCCGCCAGCACCGGCAGCGAGAACTCCCACTGGAACAGCGCGAAGAAGCCGAGAATGATCACCACATCGTGCATGTTGGCGATGATCGCCGACACTGCAAAGCGCCATTCGAAGCGCATCGCCAGATACAGCATGATGCCGCAGACGACCAGCAGCAGCGCCAGCGCGCCGTCGGACGCGAGTTCCTTGCCGACTTGCGGGCCGACGAACTCGACGCGCTTGAGCGTCGGCGCGGCCTCGGCCTGGCTGTTTGCCGTGTCGCCAGCGCCGAGTTTTTTCAGCGACGCCATGACCTGATCGCCGACCTTCGAACTTTCAGCGCCTTTCATCAGTGGCACGCGAATCAGCACATCGCGCGAGGAACCGAAGTTCTGTACCTGCGGATCGATAAAGCCGTCGGCCTCCATCTGCTTGCGCAGCTTGTCGAGATCGGGTGCCTGGGTATAAGCCACCTCGAGCAGCGTGCCGCCAGTAAATTCGACGGACAAGTGCAGGCCCTTGGTCGCCAGAAAAAACACCGCCGCCAGAAAGGTAACCAACGAAATGACGTTGAACACCAACGCATGGCGCATGAAGGGGATGTCTTTGCGAATGCGAAAAAATTCCATGTCAGACTCCCGGCTTCCAGATTTGTCCGATGCTCACGGCAGCGAGCTTGCGCTGGCGGCCGTAAATCAGGTTGATCAGCGCGCGCGACACCACGACCGAGCTGAAGATCGAGGTCAGGATGCCCAGGCAATGCACCACGGCAAAACCGCGGACCGGGCCGGAACCGAAGATCAGCAGGGCCACGCCGGCGATCAGCGTGGTCACGTTGGAATCGAGAATGGTTGCCCAGGCCCGCTCGTAACCCGCGGTGATCGCCGCCTGCGGCGAGTTGCCGGCGCGCAATTCCTCGCGAACCCGCTCGTTGATCAGCACGTTGGCGTCGATCGCCATGCCCAGCGTCAGGGCGATGGCGGCGATGCCGGGCAGGGTCAGCGTCGCCTGCAACAGTGACAGCAGCGCCACCAGGAACAGCAGGTTGGCCGACAGCGCGATCACCGAAACCATGCCGAACAGCAGGTAGTAGGCGATCATGAAGACGGCGATCGCGGAGAAGCCCCACAGCGTCGAGTTGAAACCCTTGGCGATGTTGTCGGCGCCGAGGCTGGGGCCGACGGTGCGTTCCTCGATGATTTCCATCGGCGCCGCGAGGCTGCCTGCGCGCAGCAACAGCGCTACATCGTTGGCTTCCATGGTGCTCATGCGGCCCGAAATCTGCACCCGGCCGCCACCGATCTCGGTGCGGATCACGGGGGCCGTGACGACCTCGCCCTTGCCCTTTTCGATCAGCAGGATGGCCATGCGCTTGCCCACGCTCTCGCGCGTCACGTCCTTGAAAATGCGCGCCCCGGCCGAGTCGAGCGACAGGTGCACCGCCGCTTCATGGGTCTGGTTGTCAAAGCCGGGCTGGGCGTCTGTCAGTCGCTCGCCGGTCAGCACCACCTGTTTCTTGACCAGCAGGCCACGCCCGCCGCGCTCGACGTAATACTCGGTACCAGGTGGCGGCTGACCGCGCGCCGCCTGCTCCATGACGCCCGGATTGGCACTGGCCTCGTCATCAACCATGCGCACTTCCAGCGTCGCCGTGCGACCGAGGATGTCCTTGGCCTTGGCGGTGTCCTGCACGCCGGGCAACTGCACCACGATGCGATCCGCGCCCTGCTGCTGGATGACCGGTTCGGCGACGCCGAGCTCGTTGATCCGGTTGTGCAAGGTGGTGATGTTCTGCTTGACCGCGAATTCCTGGATGCGCTTTTGCGCTTCGGGTTTCAGGGTCGCCACCAGCTTGAGATCCGGCCCGTCCTGGCCGTCGGCCAGTAGCAGATCGGGCTGATTGTCCGTCAGGACCGCGCGCGCCTTTTCGCGTGTTTCGGCTTCGCGGAAACGGATCGCCACGCTCTGTCCTTCACGGCCGATGCCGCCATGGCGGATGTTCTTGTCGCGCATCAGGCTGCGCAAGTCGGCGCCAATCGAATCGAGGCGTTTGGTCAGCGCGCCCTTCATGTCGACTTGCAGGAGGAAATGCACGCCGCCGCGCAGGTCGAGGCCGAGGTACATCGGCAGGGCGTGAATGCCGGTCAGCCAGTTGGGGGAATTCGACACCAGATTCAGCGCCACGCTGTAGGTCGCATCCGCCGCCACCGGATTGAGCGCTTTCTCGATGACGTCCCTGGCCTTGAGTTGCGTATCCGTATCGGCCAGCCGCACGCGAACACTGTTGAGGTCGAGGACGACCCCCTGCGGTGCGACCGACGCCGCCTTGAGCGCTTCCTGCACCTGGGCCATGAGTTTGGCATCGACCTTGTGCGTCGACTTGACGCTGGCCACCTGCACGGCCGGCGCCTCGCCGAAAAAGTTGGGCAGGGTGTAGAGCAGTCCAAGCACCAGGGCGATCAACACCGTGGCGTTCTTCCAGAGCGGGTAGCGATTCATGGCGTGGTGGCCGGCGCGCGTTTTCGCGACCGGCCTTCAAGAAATTACAGGTTCTTCAGCGTACCCTTGGGCAGCAATGCGCCCACGGCGTTCTTCTGGACGGTGATCACCACCGGGCCATCCTTGCCTTCGGCGACTTCCAGGCTCAGGTAGTTTTCGCCGACCTTGGCAATCCGGCCCGTGATCCCGCCCTGGGTGACGACCTCATCGCCCTTGGCCAATTCGCTGACCATTTTCTGTTGCTCCTTGGCCTTCTTCATCTGCGGCCGGATCATGACGAACCAGAGCACGACGAACATCAGCAGGATGGGCAGCATGCCCATCAGGCCGCCGGACGGATCTGCGGCGGCACCGGCCGCCTGCGCGTACGCATTTGAAATCAGCACTGTGAGTCTCCACGAGAGTCGGAAATAAGGGGCGGATTATACCTGCTCGCCCGCCCGTCCCCGGTTAAAGCGCAGGCAGAAGGAAGCAAAGCCCCCCTGCTCGATGGCGGCGCGCATTTCGGCCATCAGCGTCTGGTAATAGAACAGGTTGTGGATGGTATTGAGCCGTGCGCCGAGAATCTCGCCGACCCGATGCAGGTGGTGCAGGTAGGCGCGGGTGAAATTGCGGCAGGTGTGGCAGCCGCAGCTTTCGTCCAGCGGCCGGGTGTCGGCCTTGTATTGCGCGTTCTTGATCTTGATGTCGCCATGACGGGTAAACAGCCAGCCGTTCCTGGCATTGCGCGTCGGCATCACGCAGTCGAACATGTCGATACCCTGGCTGACCGCGTACACCAGGTCTTCGGGGGTGCCGACGCCCATCAGGTAGCGCGGTTTGCCGGCCGGCAGGCGCGGCGCGGTATGGGCCAGTATGCGCGCCATGTCCGCCTTGGGTTCGCCCACCGACAGGCCGCCGATGGCAAAGCCGTCGAAGCCGATGTCGACCAGCGCCGCCAGCGATTCGTCGCGCAGCACCTCGTGCATGCCGCCCTGCACGATGCCGAACAGGGCGTTGGTGTTTTGCAGGCGATCATGTTCGTCACGCGAGCGGCGCGCCCAGCGCAGGCTGAGGCGCATCGACTCCGCCGCCGTGGACAGATCTGCGGGGTAAGGCGTGCACTCGTCGAAAATCATCACGATGTCGGAATTGAGCACATGCTGGATGCGCATCGATTCTTCCGGCGTCAGGAACAATTTGTCGCCGTTGATCGGCGAGGCGAACCTGACGCCTTCCTCGCTGATCTTGCGCAGCTCGCCCAGCGAGAACACCTGGAAGCCACCCGAATCGGTCAGGATCGGCCCGTTCCAGCCCATGAAGCGGTGCAGACCGCCGTGCGCCGCGACCACCTCCAACCCCGGCCGCAGCCAGAGATGGAAAGTGTTGCCGAGCACGATGGAAGCGCCGATGCCGACCAGTTCGTCGGGCGACATCGCCTTGACAGTGCCATAGGTGCCCACCGGCATGAAAGTCGGCGTGGGCGCCGAGCCGTGGGCCAGCGTCAGCGTTCCGCGCCGCGCCGAGCCGTCGGTGGCGAGTAGTTCAAAGTTCATTACGGTGACCTTCTGTGCAGCAACATGGCATCGCCATAACTGAAGAATCGGTAGCGGGCCGCAATCGCGTGCCGATAGGCAGCACGAATCTCGCCCAGACCGCCGAAGGCCGACACCAGCATCAGCAGGGTGGACTTGGGCAGATGAAAATTGGTGATCAGCAGATCCACCATTCGAAATTCAAAGCCGGGAGTAACGAACAGCGCCGTATCGCCAGCGCCGACTTTTAGTTTCCCGCCGAGCGACGCCGATTCCAGTACACGCAAGGACGTGGTACCGACCGCCACGATGCGCCCACCGCGCGCCCGAGTCGCCGCAATTGCATCAGCCGTGACTTGCGGCATGACGTAACGTTCGCTGTGCATGCTATGTTTGGCCAGATTTTCGACGCGCACCGGCTGGAAGGTTCCGGCGCCGACATGAAGAGTGACGTACGCGACCTCAACCTGTTGGTCGCGCAGCTTCGCAATCAAGTCATGATCGAAGTGCAAACCGGCGGTGGGTGCGGCAACCGAACCGGATTCGCGCGCATACACCGTCTGATAGCGCAGCTCATCCGGCGCTTCCGCCGCGCGCTCGATGTAGGGCGGCAGCGGCAAGCGGCCATGACGCTCGATCAGTTCAGCGGCATCGCCCGAAAACCGCAAGCGATAGAACTCGCCTTCCCGTCCCAGCACCTCGACATCGAGGGCGTCTTCAAGCCGCAGACGGCTGCCCGGCTGCGGCGATTTGCTCGCCCGCACCTGCGCCAGAACCACATCCTGCTCCAGCAGGCGCTCGACCAGAACCTCCACGTGCCCGCCGCTCTCCTTGCGGCCCAGCAGGCGGGCGTGCAGCACCCGGCTGTCGTTCATCACCAGCAGATCGCCCGCGCGCAGCCATTGCGGCAGATCGACAAAACGACTGTCGGTGCGGCGCGCGTCCTCGACCACCAGCAAGCGGCTCGCCGAGCGCTGTGGCAAAGGCACCTGGGCAACCAGCTCCGGCGGCAGTGCGTAGTCGAAATCGGCGAGGGTCAGAGGCATCGGAATGACGGGGAAGGCGTAGCGGCAGATAGATTGCCGCGAGTCATGCAGCAAGCGGCGGCCTGCTCGGCGGCCGGCGCGAATAGTAGCAAAGCCCTATCCCCGGTCTGCCAGCATCAGCGCACGCTCAAGCTGGCGCATTGCGGCTCAATTCACTCCAGCGGGATTGCCGTGGCGTTTGAACGCCACCAGATCAACCAGAACCAACTGGCCGTCCTGTTCATGGATCAGTCCCTGGGTCATGAGATCGCGCATCACGCGACTGACCATCTCGCGTGAAGCACCGATCATCTTCGCGATATCCTGCTTGGTCAGTTTGCGCGTCACCACCTGGCGTCCATCAACGGTTTCCGCAGCCTCGAGCAGCAGGCGTGCCACGCGCCCATAGACATCGAGCAAGGCGAGGCTCTCGATATTGCGGTCAGCCAGCCGCAAGCGCTTGGTCAGGTTGCGCATGATGAAAAGGGAAACGTCAGGATTTTCCACCAGGCATTGCTTGAAGTCCTTCTTGCCTATTTCCACCACTTCACTTGACTCAACCGCCAATACCGTTGCCGAACGCGGGTGGTCATCGAGCACGCCCATTTCGCCAAATAATTCACCCGGCCCGAGCATGGACAGGATGACCTCACGCCCCTCCTCGTCACTGATCTGCACCTTCAAGGCACCCGAAAGGACGAAGTAGATGCAGTCGGTGCGATCGCCATCATGCAGCACAACAGTGTGCCGCGGGATTTGACGCAGCCTGGATACACGGGTCAGCGGCCGGAGGCACTCGTCATCGAGCATCTCGAAGATCGGTAACCCGCGCAGGATGGTCAATGAAACTCCAGCATTCGGCAAAATCACAGAGTACTCTCCGTCAAGACCAGCATGGCGCAGCGAGCGTCAAGTGTAATCCGGAATATCGCTCCTGGCGCTGGTATGGCCCGTCTATCTCGGGCGAGACCACGTCGAACCTTCGCTGCTGTTGTTGCCCGCCTCGTTTGCGGACTTGCGCAAGCGGCAGACTGGTGTTCCTGGTGCCGGGGGGGGAAGTCGAATCCCCATGCCTTGCGGCGGCGGTGTTTGAGACCGCTACGTCTACCGATTCCGTCACCCCGGCGAGGGATGTCTCGGCAGCGAAACGCCAGCTGCGCGAGGCGCGCATTATCCGACAAACTTCGCCGCCCCACAATCTCTCCGGCTCCGCGCGACCGTCACGACGCATCCATGACGATGCTGGCGTATGACCAAAGTTAGCGTCTCGCGGCTGCCGTCGCGCTCGGGCATTGGGTCTATAATTGCCCGATGGTGCAGAGCAGCAATACCGAACACCCGTCAAAATCCCGCCTTGCCGCGATCTCCGTGGCGGCGATGGGCGTGGTCTATGGCGATATCGGAACCAGCCCTCTGTACACCATGAGGGAAGTTTTCAACGGCCCCCACGCCGTAGCGGTAACTCCGGACAATCTGCTCGGAATTCTTTCCCTGATTTTCTGGGCGCTGACCATCACGGTTACGCTCAA
This sequence comes from uncultured Sulfuritalea sp., assembly GCA_964397005.1. Classification (GTDB taxonomy): domain Bacteria; phylum Pseudomonadota; class Gammaproteobacteria; order Burkholderiales; family Rhodocyclaceae; genus Sulfuritalea. Next base: position 16,086 of record CAYNGV010000012.1, read on the forward strand.
ATACGTAATGTTCATCACCCGCGCCGACAACCGCGGCGAAGGCGGCATCATGGCGCTGACTTCGCTCGCCTTGCGCACCCAAGGCGCAGGACCGGGGATGCTGTGGCTGATGTCGATCCTGGGCATATTCGGCGCCGGCTTGTTCTACGGCGACGCCGTGATCACCCCCGCGATGTCGGTGCTCTCCGCAGTCGAAGGGCTCGAAGTTGCCACCCCCATGTTCAAGCCGTATGTGGTGCCCATCACCATCGTGGTGCTCTGCGGCCTGTTCATCTTTCAGCCGCGAGGCACGGCCAGCGTCGGCGCCTTGTTCGGACCTGTCATGCTGTTCTGGTTCGGCACGCTTGGCGTGCTCGGCATCTGGAACATTCTCAAACACCCCTCGGTCATCGCCGCGATAAACCCGTGGTATGCGGTGCACTTCTTTCTGGAGAACCGCTCTCACGCCTATCTCGCACTGGGCGCGGTGGTGCTGGCGATCACCGGAGGCGAAGCGCTGTATGCAGACATGGGGCATTTCGGCCGGCGCCCGATAAAGTGGGCCTGGCTGGGATATGTCTTTCCCTGCCTGTACCTGAACTACCTCGGGCAAGGCGCGCTGATCCTTGACAACCCGGCCGCGGTGAAAAATCCTTTCTTCATGCTGGTGCCCGAGGCGCTGCTCTATCCGATGGTCGGCCTGGCCACCGCCGCCACCGTCATCGCCTCGCAGGCGGTGATCTCGGGCGCATTCTCGCTTACCGGCCAGGCCATGCAACTTGGCTACTGCCCGCGCCTCCAGGTCAAGTTCACCTCGGAGCGCGAAAAGGGGCAGATATACATCCCCAACATCAACTGGCTGTTGCTGCTCGCCGTGGTCATTCTGGTGCTCGGCTTCAAGTCATCATCGAACCTGGCCTCCGCCTACGGCATCGCCGTCACCCTGACCATGATGATCGACACGCTACTTGCCTTTGTCGTGGTGCGCGCCCTGTGGAACTGGAACTGGCTGCAGGCCGGCCTTTTCCTGGCGCTGTTCATTGTGGTCGACTTCGCGTTCTTCTCCGCCAACCTCGTCAAGGTACTGGATGGCGGCTGGTTTCCGTTGGCCCTCGGCCTCGGCATATTCACCCTGTTCGCAACCTGGAAGCGTGGCCGTACCCTGCTCTACGAGAAGCTTCAACAGGACTCGATCCCGCTTGACGCCTTTCTCTCCAGCCTTCAGTACGGTGGCCCGCATCGCGTGGAAGGCACCGGCATCTTCATGACCACGCGGCCCGACGGCGTGCCGCGTGCCATGCTGCACAATATGCTGCACAACAAGGTATTGCACCAGCGAGTGATCCTGCTCAACGTCAACATGCAGGACATTCCCCATGTCGGCGAGGATGAGCGTTTCCAGGTCGAAACACTCAGCGAAGGCTTCTATCGCGTCATCCTGAACTACGGCTTCAAGGACGACCCCAACATTCCGCTGGCGCTGGAACAGTGCGGCAAACATGGCATGGCGCCGATCGAGATGATGGAAACCTCATTCTTCCTCGGCCGCGAAACCATCGTCCCCAACCGCGTGCCGGCCATGACCCTGTGGCGGCAGGTACTGTTCATGTGGATGTTCCGCAATGCCGGTACGGCCACCGACTTCTTCAAACTCCCGACCAATCGCGTCGTTGAGCTCGGCACCCAGGTCGAGCTTTGATTTGAACCAGGGGCTTGAATCAGACCCGTTGATTTCTTCATCACCTCATGTGATTTGCCAATCGACGCAAAGCGGGAAACAATGCGCTATGCTTGTCTGGAATATATAGACCTAAACAGTAATCACGCGAACCGAGGAGAAACCCGCCCCATGAATACAACCCGCAGAACGGTACTGAAAGGCGCTACCGCCAGTGGCCTGCTGGCCGGTCTGATCGCCGCCGGCGCCTTGCGCCCGACGCAAGTGCTGGCCGCCGACTGGAACAAGGCCGCGTTTGAAGCCAAGGACACGGCAGGTGCGCTCAAGGGCATCGGCGCCGGCGCGACGGCCGACAGCAAGGATCTGATCCTCAAGGTGCCGGATATCGCCGAAAACGGAGCCGTGGTGCCGGTGGACGTCGTCAGCAATATTCCCAACACCAGTTCGATTTCGATTCTGGTCGAAAAGAACCCGCAGCCGCTTTCCTGTCAGTTCGATTTCGCGAACGGCGCACTAGCCGACGTGTCGGCGCGCCTCAAACTGGCCCAGACGTCACTGGTCAAGGCGGTCGCCAAAGCCGACGGCAAGTTCTATACCGCACAAAAAGAAGTCAAGGTCACTGCCGGCGGCTGCGGCGGCTGATCAAACCAGAACAATAGGAGCACACCATGGCAGATCCGATGAAGATTCGTGCAAGCTTGAAGGGCGACGTCGCAGAAATTCGCATCCTGATGAGTCACGCGATGGAAACCGGCCAGCGCAAGGACGCTGCCGGCGCGACCGTCCCCCCCCATTTCATTCAATCCATGACGGTCACGGTCGGTGGCAAGAAAGTGATTGATGGCCAGATCGGCACCTCGGTGTCGCGCAACCCGGTATTTGGCTTCAAGATGAAGGGCGCCAAAAGTGGCGACAAGGTCGTCGTCAACTGGGTCGATAGCAAAGGCGACAAGAGAACCGACGAAGTCGCCGTCGCCTGACCCGTTCATCACCCCGCAAAGGCCGGCGATCAAGATCGGCCAAGCGCACCCTGGAGGAGAGATCATGAAATATCGCATCCTGCTTCTGGCCGCATTGGCCCTCGCCGCGCAACCGGCTGTCGCCCAGAACAAGCGGCCAGCCGCCAAGCCGCCTGCCGCAAAGGCCGCGCAGGTGCCGGCGGCAGAGGTGAAAGACGCGGCCACGCTCGAATTCGACAAATTCCGCGCCGAGATGGAGGACAGCAACCCGGCCGAACTTTTCGAAATGAAGGGCGAGGAGCAATGGAAGAGCAAACGTGGCCCGAAGAATGTTGCGCTTGCCGAAAGTTGTGACCTCGGCCTGGGGGTAGGCAAGATCGAAGGCGCCTATGTCAGGATGCCGCGCTACTTCGCCGATGCCGATGCCGTGATGGATGCCGAGCGCCGCATCGTCTGGTGCATGGTGGAAAAACAGGGCTTCAAGTTCGACGAAATCGCCAAGCAACCTTTCGCGAACGAGAATTTCACGCCCGACATCACCAATCTGGTCACCTATGTGGCCGGCCATTCGCGCAACATGAAACTCGACGTGCCGCTCAAGGAGCCCAAGGTCCGGGAGGCCTACGAAATAGGCAAGGAGATCGCAGCCTATCGCGCCGGCCCCTACGATTTCTCCTGCAATACCTGTCATGGTTCGGACGGCAAGCGCATCCGCATGCAGAATCTGCCCAACCTTGCCACGCCAAAGGGCGCCATGAGCGGCGTGCAGGGATGGCCGGGCTATCGCATGACCGGCGGCGTCATGCTGACTCACCAATGGCGCATGGGCGACTGCTTTCGCCAGCAGCGTTTTCCACAGCCGAAGTATGCCTCCGATGCCGTCTCTTATCTGCTGACCTACATGATCGGCAACGCCAACGGCCAGGTCTACAAAGGCCCGGGCATCAAGCGCTAACAGGGACAGTCATGGCCCCCACGCTCATTTCATTCGCTGCCCCCACAGGGGGCGCTGCCTCCTTCGGGACGGCCCGTCAGGAGACAGATATGACCAAGAAAATTCTTCTGGCCGCACTGGCCGCCCCGTTCCTGACCGCCGCCCTGCCGGCCGCCGCGGACGCCGACTATCGCGCCAAGGCTGTCGCGGTCCTCAAGAAGGACTTCCAGCCGCGTGGTCAGGCCTCGCTCGACCGCCTCGCCGAAGACGGCTTGCAGGCCGTGTGCAACCGCAGTGGCAACAAGCCGCCCGAGTATCTCGCCAAGCAGATGGAAGCCGACCAGATGGCCGGCGTCAAGTATCCGGCCGACGGCAAATTGATGGGCAACTGGAAGGAAGGCGAGAAGCTGGCCCAGAGCGGGCGCGGTTTCACCTGGACCGACAACCCCGGCCTGCCGGTGGGTGGCAACTGCTACAACTGCCACCAGATCGCCCCCGCGGAAACCTCTTTCGGCACGGTGGGACCGAGCCTTTTCCAGTTCGGCAAACTGCGCGGCAATACGCCGGACATGCAGAAGTACGCCTATTCCAAGATATACAACGCCAAGGCCCACAACCTGTGTTCGGAAATGCCGCGTTTCGGCCATGTCGGCGCTTTGGGCGAAAAGCAGATCAAGGATCTGGTCGCATTGCTGCTCGATCCCGCGTCGCCGGTCAACAAATAGGCCCGCTGCCTGAACCATGGGCCTGACCGCGGTCAGGCCTTTTTTGTCCGCGGCGCTCACGCCAAGGACCGTATCCCCGTTGGGATTTGTCAAACCTGAGGTGTCACGATGTCCTCGATGAATCGCCGCGAATTCCTCCAGATGCTCGCCGCCGCCTCGGTAACGGGCGCTGCGCTGGATGCACGGCCGCTGCTGGCGGCAACCAAGGCCGACGTTCTCTACGACCTGCCGAAGTTCGGCAACGTGCATTTCATGCACTTCACCGACTGCCACGCGCAACTGCTGCCGATCTGGTTTCGCGAGCCGAGCGTCAACCTCGGCATCGGCGGTGCGCTGGGCAAAGCGCCGCATCTAGTTGGCGAACAGTTGCTGAAGGCCTTCGGCATCAAGCCGGGAACGCGCGAAGCCCACGCCTTCACCTATCTCGATTTTGCCCAGGCGGCGAAGACCTACGGCAAGGTCGGCGGATTCGCCCATCTCGCCACGCTGGTCAAACAAATGCGGACCGGTCGTCCCGGCGCATTGCTGCTCGACGGCGGCGACACCTGGCAGGGCTCCGCCACCGCCTTGTGGAGCAATGGCCAGGACATGGTCGATGCCTGCAAGCTGCTCGGCGTGGACATCATGGCCGGACACTGGGAATTCACCTTGGGCCACAAGCGGGTGCTGGAAATCGTCGAAAAGGATATCAAGGGCAAGATCGATTTTCTAGCCCAGAACATCAAGACCAGCGACTTCGGCGACAAGGTGTTCGAGCCCTACAGCCTGCGCGAGATGAATGGTGTCAAAGTGGCGGTGATCGGCCAGGCCTTTCCCTACACGCCGATTGCCAACCCGCGCTGGATGATCCCGGACTGGACCTTCGGCATCCAGGAAGAGAACATGCAGAAGACGGTCGAGGAAGTGCGGGGCAAGGGCGCCCAGGTTGTCGTCCTGCTTTCGCACAACGGCATGGACGTTGACCTGAAGATGGCCTCGCGCGTCAGGGGCATCGACGCCATCCTCGGCGGGCATACCCACGATGGCGTACCGCAACCCGTGATGGTGAAGAATGGGGGCGGTCAGACCCTGGTCACCAACGCCGGCTCGAACGGCAAGTTCCTCGCCGTACTCGACTTCGATGTGCGCGGCGGGAAGGTTCAGGACTTCCGCTACAAACTGCTGCCGGTCTTTTCAAACCTGCTGAAGGCCGACACCGAGATGGCCGCGCTGATCGACAGGGTGCGCGCACCATACAAGGACAAACTGGAAGAGAAGCTGGCGGTCTCCGAAGGCCTGCTTTACCGGCGCGGCAACTTCAACGGCAGCTGGGACCAACTGATCCTCGATGCGATCATGGAAGTGCAGGGCGCCGACATCGGCTTCTCACCAGGCTTCCGCTGGGGCACCACGATCCTGCCCGGCCAGGCCATCACCTTCGAGCATCTGATGGACCAGACCGCGATCACCTACCCGGCCGCTACGCTGACCGAAATGAGCGGCGAGCAGATCAAGACCATCCTCGAAGATGTCGGCGACAACCTGTTCAACCCCGACCCCTACTATCAGCAGGGCGGCGACATGGTGCGCGTCGGCGGTCTGCAATACACCTGCGAACCGAACGCGAAGATGGGCAGCCGCATCACCGACATGCGGCTGCACGGCAAAGCGCTGGATGCCGACAGGAAATACAAGGTCGCCGGCTGGGCGCCTGTTGCCGAGGGCGCCAAGGGCGAGCCGGTATGGGATGTCGTGGCGCGCTACCTGCGCGACAAGAAAACCATCACGCCGCGCAAACTGAACCAGCCCAAGCTTACTGGCATGAAGGGCAATCCGGGTATCGCGTAACACCCGGTTACAAGCCACGGGGAAGGGATCGTCTAGAATTGTTCACATGAAAACATCTTCCCGCCTCGGGCTTGCCCTTCTTGCCCTCGTCATTCTTTCTGCCGGCGGCTATGCGGCATGGCGGAATTTCGGCACTGCCAGCGACACGCCGAAGTTCAAACTGGCCAAGGCCGAAAGCGGCCCGCTGACCGCCGTCGTCTCCGCTACCGGCACCCTCAACCCGGTGGTTTCGGTCCAAGTCGGGTCGCAGGTCTCGGGGCAGATCAAGGAAATCCTGGTCGATTTCAACTCGCCGGTGAAAGAAAACCAGCTGATCGCCCGCATCGATCCGGAAACCTTCCAGTACCGCCTGCGCCAGGCGGAAGCCGACGTTGAGGCCGCACGCGCCGCATTGGGAGTGCAACAGGCCGAGGTGCTTCGCGCCAAGGCCAACCTGGCCGAGTTCCAGCGTGACTTCGAACGCAAGAAGCTGCTGGTGGAAAAGAACTTCATTTCATCCGCCGAACGCGAGAAGGCGCAAAGTGTTTTTGACGCCGGGCGCGCATCTCTGCAAGTAGCGGAATCGCAAGCCCGCAACGGCGAGGCTCAGGTGCGTCAGCGTGAAGCGCAACTGGCGCAGGCCCGCATCGATCTCGAACGTACCGCGATCAAGGCACCCGTCGACGGCATCGTCGTCAAGCGCAGCATCGAGCCGGGGCAGACAGTCGCTGCCAGCCTCCAGTCACCCGAGTTGTTCATCATTGCAAAGAACCTGACCGACATGCAGGTCGAGACCTCGATCGACGAAGCCGATGTCGGGCGCATCCGCACCGGACAACTCGCCACCTTCACGGTCGATGCCTTCGCCGGTCGCACATTCTCCGGCGAGGTCAAGCAGGTGCGGAAGGCGGCCACCGTGGTCTCCAACGTGGTGACCTACACCGTGGTGGTTTCCGCCGCCAATCCCGAGCTCACCTTGCTTCCCGGCATGACCGCCAACGTCCGCATCATTACCGCGCAGAAGGACAAGGCGCTCAAGGTGCCCAACGCCGCCCTGCGCTTTCGCCCGGCGGGCGTCGCCGACGAGAAAAAGCCGGCAAGTGCCGTATCGCCAGCGCCGAGTTTTTCCGGCGGAACGGGCGCGGGCGGCGGCGGGCTGGACAGGTTGCGCGAGCGCCTGGTTACCGAGCTCAAGCTCGATACGGATCAGCAAGGCAAGCTCGACGCCATATTCGCCGGCATGCGGGACAAGTTCAAGGCCGCCCGCGACCTGCCCGATGCCGAAAAGACCAAGGCCCAGGAACGCAATCGCGTCGAGGTTCGGGAGAAGGTCGCGACCATCCTCAATCCCGACCAGAAGAAGCGCTACGACGAAATGGCCAGCGAAGCCCAGTCCGCGCGAGCCGGTGGCGGCGGTGGCAGCGGACGCGTCTGGATCATCGGCGAAGAGGGCAAGCCGAAATCGATCGATGTTCGTCTCGGCCTCACCGATGGCAGCATGACGGAAATCGTCTCCGGAGACATCAAGGAAGGCAGCGAAATGATTGTCGGCCAGCAGACCGCGAGCACCAAGCCTTCGGGCATGCCCGGCCCGCGACTGTTCTGATCGCCCTCCATGGCGGAAGCACTGATCCGGGTTGAAGAGCTCGCCAAGGAGTACCGCATGGGCAGCAATGTGGTACCCGCCCTTTGCGGCGTCAGCCTCGAAATCGCGGCGGGAGAGTTTGTCGCGGTCATGGGGCCGTCCGGTTCGGGCAAATCCACGTTCATGAACCTGCTGGGCTGCCTGGACCATCCCAGCGGCGGTCGCTACTGGCTGAACGGGCAGGAAGTCTCGCAGCTCTCCGGCGACGAACTGGCCCGCGTACGCAATCGCAAACTCGGCTTTGTCTTCCAGCACTTCAACCTGCTGGCCCGCACCTCGGCGCTGGACAATGTCGCCCTGCCCCTGCTCTACAGCGAAATGCCGCCGCATGAGCGCAAACAACATGCCCAACACCGCCTGGTTCAGGTCGGCCTGGGCGAGCGCATGGATCATCACCCGGCGCAACTCTCGGGCGGCCAGCAACAGCGGGTAGCCATCGCCCGCGCGCTGGTCAATGATCCGCAGCTGGTGCTGGCCGACGAACCCACGGGCGCGCTCGATTCGCACACCAGCGTCGAGATCATGGCGCTGCTGCAACAGCTCAACCGCGAGGGCATCACCATCGTCGTCGTCACCCATGAACACGATATTGCCGATTTCGCCGGCCGCATCATCAGCTTCCGCGACGGCAAGATCATCGAAGACAAACCCAACGCCGCCAACGACGCCGCGGCACTGCTCGGATGAACTTCACCGCGACGCTGAGAATCGCCTTGCTGGCCCTGCGCGTCAACAAAATGCGCTCGGCGCTGACCATGCTCGGCATCATCATCGGCGTCGCCGCGGTGATCGTCATGATCGCCGTCGGCGGCGGTGCGCAGGCGCGGGTCGAAGACCAGATCCGCAGCCTCGGCTCCAACATCATCATGGTGTTGTCGGGTTCGATGACCTCGGGCGGCGCGCGTGGCGGCATCGGCTCGCAGCCGACCATCTTCGAGGACGATGCCTACGCCATGAGCCGCGAAATCGAGGAAATCCAGGCGGCGGCGCCCACGCTGCGCGGCTCGGGACAAGTCGTGGTCGGCAACACCAACTGGTCGACGGTGTTCTACGGCATCACCCCGGATTACCTCGAAGTGCGCGAATGGGCGATCATCGAAGGACGCGGCTTCGAAGCGGCGGAGATGACCGGCGCCGGCAAAGTGGCGCTGATCGGCCAGACCGTGGCGAAGAACCTGTTCGGCGACGCCAGCCCGCTGGACCAGGTGATCCGGGTGCGCAAGGTGCCGCTGATCGTGATCGGCGTGCTCGATCGAAAAGGCCAGAGCATGATGGGGCAGGATCAGGACGACATTCTGCTCATGCCGATCAGCACCGCCCGCAAGCGCGTACTCGGCGCGGCCCAGGCCAAGTCGCGCAGCGTCTCGTCGATCATGGTCAAGGTGCGCCAGGGCGCCGACATGAACGACGCCGACGCCCGCATGCGCGAACTGCTGCGTCAGCGCCATCGCCTGCAACCGGGGCAGGACGACGACTTCTTCGTGCGCAACCTGTCCGAGATTCTTCAGGCCCAGGAGGCTTCGTCGAAGGTCATGACGCTGCTGCTCGCCGCCGTGGCCTCGGTCTCGCTGCTGGTCGGCGGCATCGGCATCATGAACATCATGCTGGTGTCGGTCACCGAGCGCACCCGCGAGATCGGCCTGCGCATGGCCGTCGGCGCCCGAAGCCGGGACATCCTGACCCAGTTCCTGGTCGAGGCGGTCACGCTGTCGCTGATCGGCGGCGCCATCGGCATCCTGCTCGGTGTCGGCGCTGCGACGCTGATTGCCGAATTCGCCGGCTGGCGAACCGAGCTTTCCGGCAGCTCGATCGTCCTCGCCGCGGGCTTTGCCGGTGCCGTCGGCATATTCTTCGGCTACTACCCGGCGAAAAAAGCCTCGCGCCTGCTACCCATCGAAGCACTGCGCTACGAATAGCCATGGCCGAAGAAATCGAACTCAAGCTGGCGCTCACCGAAGCCCATCAGTCACGCTTCCTGCGCCACCCCCTGCTGAAACTGGCGGATTCGCGCCATGTCGAGACGCTCGACAACATCTACTACGATACCGCTGATCTTGCCCTGCGCAGTCGTGGCATCGCCCTGCGCTTGCGCCGCAGCGGGCGCGAGTGGTTGCAGACCGTCAAGCTGGCCGGCAATTCTGCCGGCGGACTCTCCAGCCGACCCGAATGGGAAACGCCTTACACCGGGCATTTCGACTTCTCGCTGGTTGACCAATCCGCCGTACGCGAGTGGCTGCAGCGACCGAAACTGCTGGCGCGCATCATCCCCATCTGCGAAACACGTTTTCGCCGCATCACCTGGAAATTCCCTGCCGCGCCCGGCGCTGTCTTGCTGACCCTTGATCGCGGCTGGATCATTGCCAACGGACGCCGCGAAGCCATCTCCGAAGTGGAACTGGAACTGGCCGCAGCGCCGGTCCATGCCATTTTCGGACTTGCCACGCAACTCGCGCAGCGGGTGACGCTGACGCCGTCGGTATTGTCCAAGGCTGAGCGCGGCTATCGCTTGCACACTGGCGCACCGGCGGTGCCATTCAAAGCCGGAACCGTGGCGCTGTCCGCCGCAATGCCGCCGTTCGAAGCCTTTCGCCGGATTGCACTGGCCTGTCTCGAACACCTGCAGCAGAATCATTCCGGCGCGCTGGGCAGCGACGACCCGGAATACATCCACCAGATGCGCGTCGCCGCGCGCCGGTTGCGCGCCGCCCTGCGGCTTTTCGCCCCGGTGCTGCCAGAGCATTTTGCCGAGCCGCTGCGCGAGCCACTGTCCGCATTGATGCAGCAACTGGGCCGCGCGCGCGACCTCGACGTGCTGCTCGCCGAAATTACCGCTCCGGTGCTGGCTGCCCTGCCCAACGAGCCGCGCCTGCCCGCGCTGGCCGGCGATATCACCAACCGTCGCTACACGGCGCGAGCGCTGGCGATTGCCATGCTCGCTGCCCCGGACTACGGGCGCATGCTGCTGACCGCGCTCGAGTCGCTGCACGCAAGGCCGGCCGCGGATCCGGCAACGATCCTGCTGCTGAACTTTGCTTCCGAACGCCTGAAACGCCTGCGCAACAAGGTACGGCGACTGGCCGTGGCCGCACGCATTGACGATCCGGGGTCGCTGCACACGCTGCGTATCGGCGTCAAACGCCTGCGCTATGCGCTGGAGTTTTTTTCGCCCCTGGCGCCGGACCGTGCCTCGCATCAGGTGCTGAAGCAACTTGCCGCGTTACAGGACACGCTGGGCCAACTCAACGACCTGTCCAGCGCCGGAGCCATGCTGATGGATTGTGCCGGTGACGACCCCCGGCTGCGCGAGGCAGTAACGCTGATCGGCGGCTGGCACGGGCCTCACTACGCAAGCCTGCTGGCACATGTCTCGCATGAACTGGTCGGACTGGCGCGACTGCGCCTGCCAAAGCTGGTCCGCAGCGCCGGGTAATGCTCCTGAAACGCCCGCGACCCAGCCTTGCACCCACTATTGGAGGGACAACCATGGACTTGATTCTCTGGCGCCATGCCGAGGCTGAAGATGGTGAAGGTAGCACCCCGGATCACAAGCGTCGCCTGACCGCTCGCGGCGAAAAGCAGGCAAAGCAGACCGCACGCTGGTTGCGCCAGCATATGCCGCGCAAACGGAAGATCCTCGTCAGCCCCGCCGAACGCACCCAGCAAACCGCGCATGCACTGGAATTGCCTTACGAGATCGAGCCCCACCTGGGTACCGGTGCCTCCGCAATGGACGTGCTGACAGTGGCCGGATGGCCCGACCAGAGTGGCGCAGTGCTGATCATCGGGCATCAGCCGACCCTGGGTCGTATTGCGGCACTGCTGCTTGGCGGGCAGGAGGCAGACTGGTCGATCAAGAAAGGTGGTGTCTGGTGGTTTTCCAGCCGCGTGCGCAACGACGAATCGCAAACCGTGCTGCGCGCGGTCTTGAACCCCGATTTCATCTGAGTCCCGCAAAGCGGTCAATTGCATGCCAAAGTCATAAACATTGCAGAAACCGCCAACTTTTGATAATTTAGGCATCGATATTTCCATATTGCCTCTCCAACCCGAGCTTTCCTATATGTCCAAGAAAACCGTTTCTGCCGCTGCCGACACCGAAACGCGTGCCACGTCGGAACACGCACCCGATCTCCGACTGTGGCTGCGCACGCTGGCCTGCACCAATCTGATCGAAAATCACATCCGCTCGCGCTTGCGCGCCGAGTTTGACATCACGCTGCCCCGCTTCGATCTCATGGCCCAGTTGGAGCGCTCTCCGCAGGGCCTCAAAATGGGCGAACTGTCGAAGCGCATGATGGTTACCGGCGGCAACGTGACCGGAATTACCGATCAACTGGTTGCCGAGGGACTGGTGGTCCGCGAAGACAGCCCCAAGGATCGGCGTGCCTACATCGTCAAGCTCACGCCGGAGGGTCGCCGCAGCTTCCGCAAAATGGCCGAAGCACACGAAAAATGGGTGGTGGAGCTCTTCGTCGGCATGGACGAAGAACAACGCGGTCAGCTCTACGAATTGCTCGCCGTCCTGAAAGCCAGCGCCTCGAAAGCCGCGGGGAAAAAATAGACGGCCCCGCGCACCGGTGATCCAGCGAAGTTCTGCCGTACAATCCGTTCAGCATTCATCGCCCACACGAACATGAAACTCAGCCACGGTCTGATCCTGATATTTCTGATGCCCTTGCTCGCCGGCTGCGAACAACTCGGTTTCGAAGACCCTGCCGCCGAAAAGGCGCGCGAGGAAGCTGAAGGCAAAGCCATCGGCGGCGGTTGTCGGCAGACCGGCCGGGCTCTGGAAGACTGCTACCAGATCAATCGCAGGGCGCCCAAGGCCGCGATTTTTTCCGGCTGGCGCGACATGGATGCCTACATGCGCGAAAACAAGATCGAGGAAATAAAGCCCGAGGCTGCCGCAACTTCACCCGCCGCAACGCCGCCTGCCAGAAATGACGCAGCGCCGAAGCCTGCGCCGGAAACTGCGTCCCCTTCGCCGCAAAAGAGCGAAGCCGCGACGGCCAAACCAGTCGCGGAAGCCAGACCGGCCGACGCCGCGCCCGCGAAACAAACCCGGTCCGCGCTCGCACGATAAGCACGTTGCTCCCTCGGCCGCCGAGGAATCTGGGCGCCGGAGCAGGCGACAATGTCTTCGCGTAACTGTTCCATCGTCGCAGCACCAACGTTCATGCTTACCCCAGAACAACTCGACCGCCAATACAACGCCCGCGCCGCAATCCCTGATCATCCGCGGATATTCGAGCGATGGCGCGCCGAATCGAACGCCGCGCGCAATGTTCTGCGATGCGAGTCGGATTACTATTTCGGCCCATCGCCCGACGAATCCCTCGACCTCTATCCCGCCACGACGCCCAATGCGCCGCTGCTGGTCTTCATCCATGGCGGCTACTGGCGCTCCCTCGACAAGCAGGACTTCTCCTTTCTCGCACCGGCCTTCGTCCGGGCCGGAGTTGCCGTGGCCATGCCCAACTACGGCCTGGCCCCCGCCACCTCGATCGAAGAGATGGTAAGGCAGATGCTGCGCGCATTTTCCTGGCTGTATCGCAACTTGCCGCAGCTTGGCATCGATACGCGACGCATCGTGGTTGCCGGGCATTCCGCCGGCGCCCACCTCGCCGCCATGATGCTTGCAGCCGACTGGCCGGCGTGGTCAGCCGATCTGCCGCGGGATCTTCTGCAAGGCGCCGTCTGCGTTTCCGGCATCTATGACCTGCGACCACTGGTGCGCGCGCCCTTCCTGCGCGCCGACCTCGATCTTGATGACAAGGCCGCCCGCCGTGTCAGCCCCGTCCAGTATCAACCCGGACTCGCCACGCCCCTGATCACCGCTGTCGGCGCCGACGAGAGCGAAGAATTCCGGAGACAAAACCGCCTCATCCGCGAGGCTTGGCCACATTGCTTCCGCCACGACCTCCCCCTGCCCGACCGCCATCATCTGGCGAGCGTCGAGGCGCTGGGCGATCCGGCCCATCCTCTGTTCCATGCCACGCTGCGCCTATTTGGGAAGACATCATGAAAATTCTTGCCGCCGTTCTCTTTGCCCTCGTCGCCATCATCGGCGCTGCCGTGTTCTGGCTGTCAGGCAATCTGGATTCCCTGTTGAAGACGGCAATCGGGGACTACGGCAGCGCGATGACGCAGGCCAAGGTCAGCGTCGACACCGTCAAGATCGCTGCTGCCGACGGCAAGGGCACGATAAGCAATCTCCTGATCGGCAATCCGGCGGGCTTCAAGACAGCCCATGCGATCAAGGTTGGCCAGATCGACGTGGATATCGACATCGCGTCGGTTACACGGGACGTCATCATCATCCGCCGCATTGCCATCAACGCCCCCGACGTGATCTACGAGAAGGGCGACTCGATGACCAACTTCGACGCCATCCAGAAGCATATCGCGAGCTACCTCGGCCCCGCCGACAGCAAGAAGGAAGGCAAGAAGCTGATCGTCGAAGAACTCACCATCCGCGACGCTAGCGCGCAAGCCAGCGCCGCCTTCATGAACGGAAAAACTGTCAACGTGCCGCTGCCGGACATCACCCTGAAGAATCTGGGCAAGGCCAGGGGCGGCATCAGTCCCGGCGAACTGGGACAGGAAATCGCGGGGGCATTGAAAGCGAGGCTGAGCGCCGCGGTGAGTTTCGATCGGCTGATGAAATCCACCGGCGAAGCGCTTGAAAAGGCCGGGTCCGCCGTCAAGGGCCTGTTCAAGTAGGCTGCGCCATCCCGCAAGCCTCCCGTCGCGGCGGGCCCCGCCTGTAATACAATACGGCCTGGTGCCCTGCCGGTTGGCGCCCGATTCGGCATTCAGCCGCATATCCCTCAAGCGCTTC
>CAYNGV010000013.1:0-27286 GCA_964397005.1 uncultured Sulfuritalea sp.
CGGATTGCGGATCTGGGCGCGGCGGAAGTGCTCCGGCGCGAAGCAGGGGATGCCGGTGAATTTCAGGTCCTCGCCCTCGCTGAAGGCGTCGCCGAGCAGCACCGTGCCGTGATTGGGAATGCCGAGGATGTCGCCGGGCCAGGCTTCGTCGGTGGTGTTGCGATCCTGCGCCATGAAGGTGATGGCGTTGTTTACCGCCAGCGTCTTGCCGGTCGAACGCTGGCGCAGTTTGATGCCGCGCTCGAACTTGCCCGAGCAGACGCGGACGAAGGCGATCCGGTCGCGGTGCTTGGGGTCCATGTTGGCCTGGATCTTGAACACGAAGCCGGAGAACTTCGGCTCGTTCGGCTGCACCTGCCGCGTTTCGGTCGCCCGTGGTTGCGGGCCGGGCGACAGTTCGACCACGGCGTCGAGCAGCGACTGCACGCCGAAGTTGTTGACCGCCGAGCCGAAGTACACCGGCGTCTGCTTGCCGGCGAGATAGGCCTCGCGGTCGAAGGCATGCGAGGCGCCGCGCACCAGTTCGACTTCCATGCGCAGTTCTTCCACCTGATCGGGCATCAACTCGTCGAGGCGCGGGTTGTGCAGCCCCTCGATGATCTCCGAGGTGCCCTTTTCGGCTTGCGGATCGAAGAAGTAGATGATGTCGTCGTAGAGGTGGTACACGCCGCGAAAGCGCTTGCCCATGCTGATCGGCCAGGTCATCGGCGCGCACTGGATGTCGAGCACCGATTCGATCTCGTCGAGCAGTTCGATAGGCGGTCGGCCTTCGCGGTCGAGCTTGTTGATGAAGGTCAGGATCGGCGTGTCGCGCAGGCGGCAGACGTTCAACAGCTTGATGGTCTGGGCCTCGACGCCATTGACCGAATCGATCACCATCACCGCCGAATCGACTGCGGTCAACGTGCGGTAGGTGTCTTCGGAAAAGTCCTCGTGGCCCGGCGTGTCGAGCAGGTTGATCATGCATTCGCGGTAGGGGAACTGCATCACCGAACTGGTGACCGAGATGCCGCGCTGCTTTTCGAGTTCCATCCAGTCCGAGGTGGCATGGCGCGACGCCTTGCGCGCGCGCACTTCGCCGGCGACCTGGATCGCGCCGCCGAACCACAGCAGCTTTTCGGTCAGCGTGGTCTTGCCCGCATCCGGGTGGGAAATGATGGCGAAGGTGCGGCGACGGGCGGTTTCGGTTTCGAGCTGGGACACGGCGGCAGGGAGACGGAGGCGAAGGGCCGCGATTATACGGTGCCGGCAAAAACTCGGCGCCGACGATACGGCGATGCACTGCCTTTTGGGTCAACTCGCTGCGTGTGCGATCCTCATTCGCGGCGAGGAAGCGGGAAACACGGCCTTTTCGCCGGCCAGCACCCAATCGGCGTCAAACGAGCGGATCGGTATCTCCGTATCGGCGTGGATGCGGTTGCATCCCCGCCTTGCAATGTAGCACCGCTGCCGCGATCAACGGCAGCTTCAGAGCTCGATGCGGGTGCCGAGGAGCATGAAAATTTTCTTTGCTGCCATGTCGCTCTCCTTGGGTTGGGGCAGGCACGCACATGCATGTCCGCAGCGCATTGTTCCTGCGCACGACCGGGAACGGGTAGTAGCCGGTTAATGCATCGGGTGCGGCGCATCAGCGCGCAATGGCCATGTGCTCTAAAGGGGCGGGGGTGTAATATTAAAAAATATGCCTATCATGATGCTTCCCAATGCCGAACGACTTGGCTGTCGACCGCACTAAGCCAGCTCAGCCATCCCGCTTGGGGCTCTGGCCTGCATGGGTTGCGCTCGCCTGCTCGCTGGCTTTGACCGCGGTTGTCTGGCGCTATACCCAGCAGGACATCGAGCGCCAGTTGCGCCTTGAATTCGAAGCGGAGGTCACCCAGGCGCGGGCCGACCTCGACAGCCGCATCGGTGCCTATACCCAGACCCTGCGGGGGGCCGCCGCGCTGTTTTCCGCGAGCGACATGGTCTCGCGCAAGGATTGGCGGGATTACGTGGCCGGCCTGAAACTTGAAATCAACTATCCGGGTATCCAGGCGGTGATCTTTGCCCGTTCCGTTGCTGAGGCCGAGCTCGGTGCGCTGGTTGAGGCAATGCGCCGCAGCGGATTGCCTGATTTTTCAGCGTACCCGCCGGGGCGCCGCGAGCATTACGTGGTGAATGTCTTCTCCGAGCCCCATACCGGGCTCAACAGCAAGGCTGTCGGCCATGACATGTGGCAGGACGCGGAAAGCCGCGAGACCATGCAGCGCGCGCGCAGCGCCGGAGAGCCGATGATCACGGGCCGGGTCACGCTGCTGATCGACGATCAGAATCCGGTGCCTGCGTTCATCATGTATCTGCCGGTAATGGCCGCGTCGGGGCAGCATGTTTTCGGCTACGTGCTGAGTCCCGTTCGCATGCCGGCGTTGATGGCGGATATCCTCAAGCGCAACCCGCGCGGCATCTCGTTGAGCATCCACGACGGCACTGCGACCCACGCGGAGAACCTGCTCTATACCAGCGATCCGGAACCAACCGGGGCTTTGCCTCGGCTCGGTTCCAGCGAGATTGTGAAAGTGGGGGGGCGCCAGTGGACCCTGACCTATGCCAGCCGGCCCGAACTTGAAGCGCGCGGCGACACGTCGCGTCCGATGCAGGTATTGGTGGGAGGCTTGCTTGCCAGCGCACTGCTGTTCAGCATAGCCTGGTCACTCGCCACCAATCGCGACCGCGCCCTGCGCCTGGCCGGCAGGATGACGGCTTCGTTGCGCGAGAGTGAAGCGCAGTTCCGGGTCCTGGTCGAACAGGCGCCCGATGCCATTGTGGTGTTCGACGTGGATCTGGGCCGTTTTGTCGAGGCCAATTCCCAGGCCGAGCAGCTGTTCGGCTGTTCCCGTGAGGAGCTGCTGGCAGCCGGACCCGAGCGATTCCTGCCGTCCGGCCTGTTCAATGGCAAATCCGCCGCGGAGAATCTGAAAGAAATGCTTGATCGCGTGCTGGCGGGCGATCAGGTCGTGATTGATGCCTCGATTCTCAATAGTCGGGGTCAGGCCCTGTACTGCGAGTCGCGCATGGTTCGACTGCCTTCCACCGAACGCCGGCTGGTACGCGGCAGCTTTGTCGATATCACCGAGCGCCGGCTGGCGGAAAAGGCGCGGGCGCAGGAACAGGCAATGCAGCGGCACAGCGAGGAACGGGTCCGGCTGCTGCTGAACTCAACCGGCGAGGCGATCTACGGCATAGATCGCGAGGGCCGTTGCACATTTTGCAATCCGGCGGGCGTGCGCATGCTGGGGTGGGCAGATGAACAAGATCTCCTGGGGCAGGAGATGCACACGAAGACGCACTACCAGAAGCCCGATGGTTCACCTTATCCGACAGGTGAGTGTCCGATCTATCATGTGCTCGAAAGCGGCGACGATATCTGGGTGGAGGATGAAATCTTCTTCCGTGCGGATGGTTCGGGATTTCCCGTGCGCTATGGCGCGCACCCGCTGCGGCGCGACGATAAGATTGTCGGCGTTGTGGTGACCTTTACCGACATAACCCTGCGCAAGGCGGCGGAGAGCGAAATCAGGAACCTGGCGTTCTATGATCCGCTGACGCGTTTGCCCAATCGCCGCCTGATGCTCGATCGCCTGCGCCAAGCGCTGACCAGCAGCACACGGCGTGGTCTTCACGGCGCCCTGATGCTGTTCGACCTGGATGATTTCAAGACGCTGAACGACACGCTGGGACACGATGTCGGTGACCAGTTTCTGGTGGAAGTCGCCAGGCGCATGGAATCCTGCATACGGGAAGGCGATACGGTAGCCCGGCTCGGCGGCGACGAATTCGTCGTGATCCTCGAGGACCTCGATGCGGAAGCCGTCGCCGGCATGCAGGCCGAGATCGTGGCGGTCAAGATACAGGCCGCCCTGAGCCAGCCCTTCACCCTTGATGTGAACTTGGGCGACGACCGGGACACGCGCAGCTATCACTGCACCTCGAGCATCGGCATTACGCTGTTTCGCGATCAGTCGCTATCGACCGATGATTTGCTCAAGCGCGCCGATACGGCGATGTACCAGGCCAAGGCGGCGGGTCGCAACACCTTGCGCTTCTTCGATCCCGACATGCAGGCCGTGGTAACCGCGCGCGCAGCGATGAATTCGGATCTGCGTTTCGCGGTGCGCGAACGTCAGTTCCTGTTGCACTATCAGCCGCAGGTGAATCGGACCGGCATCACGACGGGTGTCGAGGCGCTGGTGCGCTGGCAGCATCCGCGGCGCGGCATGGTCCCCCCGGGAGAATTCATCCCGCTGGCGGAGGACAGCGGACTGATCCTGCCGCTGGGCCGCTGGGTGCTGGAAACCGCCTGCCAGCAACTGGCACTGTGGGGGCAGAAGGAGGAATCGGCCCATCTGACGATGGCGGTCAATGTCAGCGGTCGCGAGCTTCACCAGAAGAACTTTGTCAGCGAAGTACTCGCGGTCATCCGGGCTACGGGCGCCAACTCGGCGCGACTCAAGCTGGAACTGACCGAGAGCCTGCTGCTGCACGACGTGGAAGACACGATCGCCAAGATGGCGGCGTTGCAGGGCGAGGGTGTCAGTTTCTCGCTTGATGATTTCGGCACCGGCTATTCATCGCTTTCCTACCTGAAACGCCTGCCCCTGGGTCAACTGAAGATCGATCAGTCATTTGTGCACGACGTACTTGGTGGCAGCAGCGATGCCGCGATCGTGCGCACGATCATTGCCCTTGGGGACAGCCTGGGGTTGGCGGTGATCGCCGAGGGCGTGGAGACAGAGGGGCAACGCGAGTTTCTGTCCCGGCAGGGATGCCATGCCTATCAAGGCTACCTGTTCGGGCGACCGGGAACGGCGGAGGACTTCCTGAAAGAGCGCAAGACAGACGGCTGAGCGAGCCAATCCATGCTGGCAGCGCCTGTTGCCGCGCGGATAGCACTGCATGACTATTTATTGTGGATATATTTGGAGAATGATCATCGGCGGTCCGCACATGCGTAGAGCGTTCGCTCTATTGCTGTTGCTAAGCTTTTCTTCGCCGATCTGGGCCGGAGCGGAGGAGTCGTTCGTCAGGAAAAAGTTCGTCGAAGCACGAGATCTCGCCGCCAGAAGCGGCAGCCTCGATGATCTGGGCATTCTGGGCTGGAGCCAGTTCATGCTCGACGACCATGGCTCGGCACTGATCAGTTTTCGCAAGCTCGAACGGAGCTGGCCCAATGATTTCGATGTGCTGCTTGGGCTGGCCTGGGTCCACACCCGGACCGGAAACCTCGCGGAGGCCGAGAAATACCTGAAGAGGGCGGAGCTCGTCACGGTGGCCTGGCAGCGGCCGCTGGTGCACGACCTCAAGGGATGGCTGGCGATGAGGCGGGGCGACGTCGACGCGGCGGCACGACATTTCGAGGACGAGGAAAAGGATCCGGCCGCCGCCGGAAGGCCTGACGCAGCCGTGGGACTCGGATGGCTGGCATTCAATCGCGGCGATCTGGCAAGGGCCAGGCTGGAATTCCAGCGCGGCCTGGACCGGGATGGAAAATGCTTCTTTTGTCGCGACGGGCTGGCGCGCGTCGCGCTGGCCAGAGGCGAACTGAAGGAAGCCCTCAGCCAGGTGCTGGCGGGGATCGAAACGACCAGCGACAGCCCGGGGCTCAATGCCCTGCTCTCGTCGGTGCTGGTCGCCATCAACGATTCCGCGCTTGGCCGGCGTACCTACGAGACGCTTGTCGCCCGCCACCCCGGGGCAGTCGCCTACCGGATCGGCCTGGGCAACGCGCTGCTCGCGGAGGGCAGGGCTGCCGGCGCCGAGTCGGAGTTTCGCAAGGTGCTGGCGATCGATCCCAACAATCCGGCGGCACAGGCGGGAATCGCCTCGCTGCAGATTTACAAGACCCGCCTTGTCAAGGACGGCTGGGAAGCCTACTTCCGGGGCCTGTACGAGAGGGCGCTGAGTCTGTTTGATGGCAAGCGCAAGGAGGCGGCGGCGATCAGGAATCCCTCGGCGGAGGACGGCCGTGGCTGGAGCCTGCTCGCGCTGGACAAGGCGGAGGAGGCACGGGACGCGTTTCGCGCCGCGATCGCCATGGACCCGCAATTTTTCTATTCGGCCAGCGGCCTCGCCAATGCGGAGGGCCGGCTGCTGGGCAGTTACCACAAGGCCTGGACCCTGATCGATGCTGGGCGTTTCGATGAGGCCGTGGCAATGCTGGGCAAGGCCCGCGGCCAGACGCCGGCCGATCTGCAATGGATGATTCAGGATGGACTGGCCTGGGTGTCGTTCTTCAGGAAGGACTACGCTGGCGCCGAGAAGCGGTTCGCGGCGGTCCTGGCAACGAACAAGGATGCCTACCTCTCGGAAATGGGGCTGGGCAGGGTTGCGCTGGAGCGCAAGGACTACAGCGCAGCGTTCCGGCATCTGTCGCGGTCCTTGCTGTTGAACCCCTACCAATTGCTGGTTTCCTATACGATCCCGGCCGCGAAACTGATCGATGCCGGCCAGTTCCGCGACGCCAGGGACATCCTGGCGCGGGGTGAGCGCATCTACCCGTATTCCGCTGACATCCATTATCTGCTGGCGCGAGCGCAGGCCGGTCTCAACGAGGAGCGCGGCGCCGGTCTGAGCCTGGCCAGGGCGGCCGAGCTGGCGCCGTTTTACATCGATCCGGTGTTCGACAGGATTTCCCTCGGCGCGCAGGCGAAGCAGACGGCCCTGCTGTCGATCGGCTGGGCGCTCTACTATGCGGGAGGAGCGGCCGCAGCCGCAAAGCGATTCGAGCAATATGCCGCAGCGGGAGGCAGCGCAGTGGGCGGGCTGCTCGGGAGCGGCTGGTCGCAACTGGCGCTCAAGAACCTGCCGGGCGCCAGAAAGTTCTTCGAAGCCGCACTCAGGGCCGGCGATACCGGCGATGCCCATGCGGGGATCGGTTGGACGCAGATGGGCGTCGAACAGATTTCGGAGGCCGAAAGAAGTTTCAAGACCGCGCTGAGGGCACTGCCCAATCACGCATCCGCCCAGTCCGGCCTGGCGGCCATCCAGTTTCGCAAGACCGTGCTCGTCAAGGAGGGCTGGGAGGCCTACTACAAGGGCGACTACAAGAAGGCTCTGGGCGCGTTCGAGGCGAAGCAGGATACGGCCGCCAGCGCCAGAAACCCGGCGGCGGAGGATGGACGCGGCTGGACGTTGCTGGCGATGGGAAACACCAAAGGCGCCGCCGGCGCCTTTGACAGGGCCTTGAAAATCGATGGCGATTACTATTCGTCGCAAAGCGGACGCATCGCCGCGCGCCGGGCCGAACTGGTCCTTTATCAGCAGGCCTGGGGTCATCTGGAAGCAGGGCAGTTCGACCAGGCAAGGACGAAGTTCGAGAATGCCCGCAAGGAAGGCGCCGCCGAGTTTGCCTGGCTGGTCGATGATGGCCTGGCGTGGCTTGCCTTATACAAAAAGGATTACGACGCAGCGGAGAAGGCTTTCCAGGCGATTGTGGCGAACACGCCGGGAGCCTATCTTTCGCACAAGGGACTCGGCTACGTGGCGGTCGAACGCAAGCAGTATCCCGCGGCGGCAAGATCGCTGGTGACCTCCTATTCCCTCGCGCCCTATCAGGGCGTGACGTCCTACACCATGCCTACCGTAAAGATGATCGATGGCAAGGCGTTCGCGCAGGCCAGAGAGGTGCTGAGTGTCGGCGAGAAGGCCTACCCCCGTTCCTCCGACATCCAGTTTCTGCTGGCGCGGGCGGCGCTCGGCCTGGGCGATGAGGACACCGCAGCGCACAAGGCAGCCACCGCGGCAGCCTTGGCTCCAGCCTACATAGATCCGGCTTTCGATCGCCTGGGTCTCTCTGCCAAAGCGGCGCGTGCGGCGCTGCCCAGCCTGGCGTGGGGATTGTATTTTGCCGGTGACAATGCCGGCGCCATCAAGCGTTTCGATGCGGCATTGAGGGCGGGTGCCAGCGATCCGAACCTGTCTCGCGGCAAAGGCTTCGCCCTGTTCCGGCAGGGCCGCTATCGGGATGCCGTGCCGCTGCTCGAAGCCGCAATGAAACTGGAGCCCGACAAACTGTTGCCGATCGTCGATGTCGTCCCGATTCCAGGGACCAATCAGACGTGGACGATTGAATACACCGCCGGCACAACCCTGGCCTGGGCGCACTATCGTCTCGGCGCGCACGCCAGGGCGGATGAACTCTTCGCCGCCGCCGTGGCCGAAAATCCGGTTAACATCGATGCGCTGACCGGTCGCGGCTATACGCGGCTCGCGCTGAAGGATGCCGTCGGCGCTCAGACCTATTTTGATCGCGCGCTCAGGAGTTCACCGCAGTATCCCGACGCGTTACGAGGATTGGCCGCGGCCAGGAAGCCATGAAGAATGCACAACTGAAATTGCGGCCCCATGTCCGCCTCGAAACCGATGCCGAGGGCCAGGGTGGCATGATGCTGGATACGCAGTCAGGAACGATCTGCGCCTGCAACGAGTCTGCCTGGGTGACCCTGAAAGCGCTCAAACGCGGAAGCGATGCCGATGCATTGGCGAGGGGGCTGACCAAGGCGTTCGAGGTCGATGCGGACCTGGCCCGGAAGGATGTTCTGGCGCTGGTTGCCGAGTTGCAGTTGATGGATTTGCTGGAGCGGGCATGACGACGCCTGACATCCATGTCGCGCTGACGGGCCTCTCCGGACTCGACAATCCGGAGCCCGGCCTTGCCGTCGCCCGCGCCTTGCGCAGCGGCTGGCGGGGGCCGCTGCGGATCGACGGCCTAGTCTACGATGCGTTTTCCACCGGCGGCTGGACGCCGGGCGTTGCCGACGGCCTGCACATGATTCCGCCGATCGCCCAAGGCGACGATGCGGTCTTGCAGCGCCTCCTGACCCTGCATCAGCGGCACCGGTTCGATGTCCTGATCCCCTGTCTTGATCTTGAGGTGCCGGTCATCTCGCGCTTGTCGAGCCGCCTCGCCCGGGCCGGAATCCGTACGCTGTTGCCCGAGGCCGGGGACGTGCAGGCGATCAGCAAAGTCAACCTGAGTGCGTATTGCTATGCCAACGACGTGGTCACGCCGCGCACGGTGCATGTGCGCGATTTGTCCACCGTGTCCCTGCATGCCGACAGCTTCGGCTACCCGCTCTGGGTGAAGGGAACAGTGGCGGGCGCGAAAAAGGTCTACAACCGCGAGCAGGCCGTATTCGAGGCGGAAATCCTGGCAGCCAAGTGGGGTGGCGGCGTGCTGCTGCAGGAGGCGATCGAGGGCAGCGAACACATGGTGGCGGTCGTCGCGCGGAGTGACGGCAGCTGTCTATCGATGATTTCGGCGCGCAAGCTGGGCACCAATCAACGCGGCAAGAGCGTGATCGGCGGCGTCATCGACGATCCCGTGCTCAAGCGCATTGCCTCGCGTCTGGTGAGCAAGCTTCATTGGCGGGGACCGCTCGAACTTGAGTTCGTTCGTGCGGCCAGCGGCGGGCAGTTCTACCTGATCGAGATCAACTGCCGCTTTCCGGCGTGGGTACTGCTCAGCGAATTCGCCCGCGCCAATATGCCGGTAGCTCTGGTCAAGGAAATCCTGTCTCCCGGGGCGGCTGTGCGCAGCAGGGTGCGAGTCGGCTCGATGTATGCACGAGATGTGCAGGAGATGGCGGTTCCGATCACCGCCGTTCGCGAACTCAAGCGTTCGGGGAGCGCACCGGTGCCGGCGGCCAGGACGCTGCGCAAGCGGCGGGGCGACCTGACGGTCGGCGTCACGGGAATCTCGGCGTTCGAGTTGACCCAGCCCGGTCTTGGCGTCGCGCGCTGCCTCAGGGCCGCGCCGGAAGTGGGGCGCCTGCTCGGGCTTGCCTATGCGCCGAACGATACCGGCCTGTTTCGTTCCGAACTCTTTGACAGGTGCTGCCGCATCGGCTTCGAGCACGATGAAGCGAAAAAGGAACAAGGCGACGCAGCGCTTTTCGATCGACTCGCCGCCATCAGGAAAAAGAACGGGCTGGACGTCGTGATTCCCAATCTCGATTTCGAGATCGGCCGCTATCAGCGCATCGCCCCCGAACTTGATCGAATCGGAATCAGGACCTTGTTGCCCGGCGTCGCAGCGCGGCGGAAATTGGGCAAGCAGGGTCTTGCCGAGCTGATCGGGCGGCATCAATGGAGCGGATTCGAATACCCGGAAACGATGCTGGTCAAGAGCCGCTCCGATCTGGTGCGCGCCTGGGAACGTTTCGGCAATCCGCTGATACTCAAGGGGCTGGTGGCCGGCGCTGCCCGCCTGTTTTCACTGAAGCAGGCTCTGATGGCCTGGATGCGATTCAAGGCGGAGGGCGAGGCTCAGGTGCTTGCCCAGCCTTCGGTGTTTGGCGAAGAGTTCGGCGTAGGCGTGGTCTGCGACCGCAATGGACGCCTGATCGATGCGATGACCCTGAAGAAGCTGGTGATGTGCGAACGGGGCAAGACGTGGGGCGCGACCCCGGTACCGTTGTTGCAGGCCGTCACGGATCTGGCCGAGATGCTCGGGAAGGTAGGGTGGGTCGGCCCGGCGGACGTCGAGTTCATTCGCGACTCGGTGACGGAAAAGCTGGAGCTGATCGAAATCAATCCACGTTTCCCTGGCTGGATAGGATTTTCCGGGTTGACCGGAGCCAATTTGCCGCGCCAGCTCGTGCTGGCGGCGATGGACCGGCAGCCCGTGCCCGTTGGCGGCGACAAGGCCCTCACCGAGGGTGTCATTTTCATGAGAACCGTGGAGGAGATTCCAGCGGCGGCCTCCACCATGGCGGCCTTCGTCAATCGGGGCGAGATTGCATATGACTAAGCGGATTCCCTATACGGCACCCCGGCTTGAACTGATCACGCCGCGCAGCATGCAGAAGCATCGCACGGTCGACATCAGCTCGGCGGATTCCCCGCTGGATGACCTCGGCGATGTCAAAGGGCTGTTGCGCGAGTTCGGCTCGCCTCTTTTCATCCTGTCGGAAAAGACGCTGCGGGCTCAATACCGTTCCTTTCGCGACAGCTTCACCGCGCCCGGCATCGACACCGTGGTCGCCTACTCGTACAAGACCAATTACCTTCCCGCGGTTTGTTCGATCCTGCATCAGGAAGGGGCGTGGGCAGAGGTGGTATCCGGCATGGAATACGATCTGGCACGCTCGCTGGGGGTTCCCGGCAGCAGGATAATTTTCAACGGGCCCTACAAAAGACCGGAAGAACTGGCGCGCGCCATCAAGGAAGAGGCGCTGATCAATATCGACAGCTTCGACGAACTGGACCTGCTGGTATCGGTTGCGGAAAATCTTGGAATCCCCGCGCGCACCGGATTGCGGATCAACTTCCAGCATGGCCGGCAGTCGTGGACCAAGTTCGGCGTGAATGCCGACAATGGCGAAGCGCAGGAGGCCTTGCACAGGATAAAGCGAGCGGGGAAACTGCTGCGCTTCGAGGCCCTGCACAACCATTCCGGCACCTTTCAGACCAATCCGGAAATCTATGCGCGTGCGGCGCAGGTCTTGATCGGTGTCGCCAGGGCGGCCAGGGCGCTTGGCCTGGCTCCCGCGATTGCCGACTTCGGCGGCGGCTACCCCTCGAACAATCGCCTGAAGCCGACCTTCGACGTGGCCGGTGGTTCAGGGTCGAGCGGACAGTTTCTGGCGCCCTTTGCCGAAGCGATCGTCGGGCCGTTGAGCAAGGCCCGCAAGGCATTTGGTGCGCGGCCGACGCTGGTTCTGGAGCCGGGGCGCGCGCTGGTGGATACCGCTTTTCGGCTGGCCTGCACCGTGGTGGCGCGCAAGAACATCGCCGGGCAGGGCGAGGCGGTGATCGTTGACGCCGGCGTGAATCTTGTTCCGACCGCCTACTGGTATGATCATGGCATCAATGCGGCCGCGGGCGGCGATGCACGGGGAAAGGCGGGAGCGAAGCCGGTCGCGGTGTTCGGCCCGCTGTGCATGCAGGTCGATGTGCTGCGCGAGCGTGCCGTCCTGCCGAACATGGCGCTCGGCTCGCCACTGATGATCTCGAACGTGGGCGCCTACTGCATCACCCAGTCGATGCAGTTCATCCAGCCGCGTCCCGCGGTCGTGATGGTGGGTCCTCACGGGGTGGAAGAAATCAGGCGGCGCGAGACGCGCAGCGACATTTTCAACATGGACAGGGTTCCGGCTCGATTGAAGTCCAGGGGAGCGAAGTTCTGATTCATGGCAAAAGTGACAAAACGTTTGTTGCAGGATGCCGGTCAGGCTTGGCTCAAGGGATTTGCGCACGTCGCGTTTCTCGATCGACCGGCACATGGCGTGCTGGTCATTGTTGCGATCGCCGCGGTGGCGCCATGGAGCGTAGCGGCGGCCGCATTCTGCGCCACTCTGGCGATTCTGCTCGGCAGGGTCGTGTTTTCCCAGAGCGAATGGGAGTGGAAGGAAGGCCTCGGTGCCTACGACTGCGTGCTGCTGGGCATCGCCTGGGGCGGCGCATTCGGGCAGGGACCGCACATGGCCTTTCTGCTGTCCGTGGCGGTGCTGGGCTGCCTTGCCATGCGCGGCCCCATGGCGGCTCGTTTCAACGGACTGGGATTGCCGTCGCTCGCATTTCCCGGGCTGGTCAGCATATGGCTTTCAATCGGCGTGTTTGCGGCGCTGGGGGCCGACTTCTGGCTTGCTCCGGCGGGCACTCCCTTTGGCCCGGCGGGTCCGGCAATCGCGATTGTTGCCGTGGCTCTTGGCCTGTTTTTGAAGGACGCTCGGGCCGCCGCCGCCGCTGTGCTGACTGCCGCCCTGACTGCCGTCGTGCATGTTCTTGTCGGCGGCGATCCCCTCTCGATCAGGGGGGCAGGCTTGTGGGCCTTTACGGTAGTGCCGGCGATGTTTGCGCTTTCCGCGGTATTCCTCAAGGGATTCCGCCTGGGCTGGAAGGCCGGCGCGATGGCGGCGCTGCTGTCCGCCGCCCTCTGGCTGCTCTGGCTTCGCCTGCCATTTCTGGAGGACGTTCCGCCGCTGATGGGGCCTCTGTTTCTGGGCATATGGGGCGCGCTGATCCTCACGCTGGGGCAGGACAGGCAGCTATGCCTCGACCCGGGGGTGCAACACGCGGCCCGCATTCTGGCCGAAGCCAGGAGTGCCGGAACTACCCTTGCCCTGACCGGCGCCGGCATCAGCACCGCGTCCGGAATTCCCGATTACACCGCGGGCCATTGGTTGTCGCCCGACATTCCGGTATCACGCTACAGCTATGGCGCGTTTCTGGCTGATGCGGAATCCCGAGCACTCTATTGGGACGCCTGCGCCAGGTTTCGCGATGTCGCCGCCAGCGCGAAACCGAACGGCGGCCACATCGCCCTCGCGGGACTGGAAGAGGCGGGATACATCCTCGCCACCATCACCCAGAATGTTGACGGGCTGCACCAGGCGGCGGGCAGCCGGCAGGTTGGCGAACTGCACGGAACGATCTTTTCGGTGCGTTGCCTGGCGTGCGACCATGTTGAGGAATGGCCAGCTGATACCCTCTGGAAGTACGCCAGCCCCTGTTGCGGGATTTGTGGAGGGTTGTTGAAGCCGGCGGTGATCGCGTTTGGCGAAAGCATCCGGTTGGCGACCTGGCATGACGCGGCGGAAAGGGCCGCGCAGTGCGGAGCCCTGCTGGTGGTGGGGTCCCAGCTTGCCGTCTCCTCCGCCAGTGCGTTGCTTGCCTCTGCTCGCGCCCGCGGAGTGCCCTGCGTGTTCGTTACTTTGGGACCGCTGGCCGTACCGATATTTCCGGGTGACACCGTGATCAATTCCGAGGCGGAAAGCGTCCTGCCCGCCATGGCCCGGTTGCTCGAAGCATGACAGGCGGGAGCGGCGCGGCGATAAGCCTTCACTATTCGCCGGCTCGGATGGCGAGCGAGATCGAGCGAATCACCGGTTTCCTTTCCAGCCGAATCCAGCCCGGACAAAAGGCCGTGCTGGGTATTTCCGGAGGTATTGACTCGGACGTCACGGCACGGCTGGCTGTCCGCGCCCTGGGGGCCGACAGGCTGAAGCTGTTTACCGTGGTTCAGGCGGACATGGAGCTTCGCCATTTGCACAATGCCAGAAGCCTGGCGGCCGAACTGCGGATTCCGCTGGTGGAGATACCGCTGGCTCCGTGGGCTCCGGCCCTGATCGACATGCTGGCTGAAGCCGACCCCGGCGAAGGTTTCAGCAACGCGGCCTTCCTTGATATCGGCCGCGCCAAGAACTCGTTGCGCACGGTGGTCTATTCGACCTATCACGATCGGGGCTACCTCACTCTGGGGACCTCGAACCGGACTGAAGCCGAATGCGGATTTTTCGTCCGCCTCGGTGACGGCATCTGGCACCTGGGGCCGCTTGCTCACCTCTACAAGACCCAGGTGTATCAACTCGCCGAAACCCTGCACTGCGATCCGGAAGTGATCCGGCAGCCGGCCTCGGCGGGCTACTGGAATGGCGAGAGCGATCTTGAGGACCTCGCCTACTGGCTGGTGAATGAAGGGCCGGTCGGTGCGCAACGACATTTCAGTCCTGCCGATGTTGAACTGGCGCAGGCGATCTGGTCTGAACTCAGCTTCGAGAGGATCGATCGCGGCCTGCAGGCCATTGCCGCAGGCAGCTTGGATGCAGCGGCGATTGCGGCAGGTTCCGCGCTGCCGGTCGCGACCGCGCAGAGACTCTTGAGGCTGACGCAGGCGGCGAGAACGATCCGGGGCGTTCCTCTCGGGGTTCGGCTTGAAGCCCTCGACTAGCGCTGCTTTGCAGCGTGGCTTGCGTGCATCGACCGGGGCGGACCGTACCGGGGACGGCATTGGCTCCGCGAGCGCGATCGGTGTAGAGTTTGACGGGTCGGGCGGGTCGCCTCGTGATCCGCCCGGATTGCAATGCTTCGGGACACCCAGCCTATGGAACTGACTGTCGACCGCGTGCCTCTTCCATTCCTTCTGCGCGCGCCGCGACACGAAGACGCCGTTGCCTATGCCGCGTTCATGTCCGATCCGGAGGTGAGCATCTGGCTTGAGGATCGTTGCCAGAGGCCCATCCCTTTCCACTACACGCAGGCGTTCGTGCTCGGTGAGGCCTGGTGCAGGCTGGCCATCGAGTGCGAGGGGCGATTTGCCGGCATGGCGGGGCTGGAGGACTACGATGCCGCCAACGGTGTCGCGCGCTTCTTTGTGGTTGTGGGAGATCGTGCGCTGTCGAATCGAGGCCTCGGTACGGCTGTCGCTCGCTCACTGGTCAGCCGGGGTTTCCACGAACTGGGATTGCGGAAAATCGTCTCGAATTATCTTGCGCCGAATGTGGCTTCCCGCATTGTGCATGCACGCGCCGGATTTACCGAGGAAGGTGTGCAGCGCAAGGTGGCCTGGCGGCGCGGAGCATGGGTGGATCAGGTGCTGGTGTCGATCTTGCGCGAGGAGTGGCTCGGGCAGTAACGGGCAGATTCATCAAGCCCGGAACCGGAGCCAGGGCCAGCGCTTCAGGCGGCTTCGAAATGCTCCAGCATCAGTTGCACGGTCTGCGTGCCGTTCCATTCGTTGATGTCGACACGGAAGGCGGCGCGGATGCGATCCGGCACTCCGTCGGCAATCCCGTCCACGAAATTGAACTGGATCGCATCGAAGCGCTGCCCGCCTTTCTGCAGCTTGAGCTTGAGGTGCTTGTCTTTCAGGATGCGCTGATTGAGCACCACGAAGCTGTCGGCGAAAACCGGCGCCGGGAAGGCCTGGCCCCAGACTTCCTGCTGCATCAGGCGCACCGTGTCGATCGAGAAGTAGCCTGATTCGAGCGGGCCGTCGGTTTCCAGCGTGCGCGAGAGGTCGGCCGGCGAGAGCAGTTCGCGGCAGACCTTCTCGAAAGCGGCTTCGAATTCGGCGAGGCGGTCCTCGTTCAGCGTCAGGCCGGCGGCGGCGGCGTGGCCGCCGAAGCGCAGCAACATGCCCGGATGCCGCTTGGCGACCAGATCCAGCGCGTCGCGCAGGTGCAGGCCGGGAATCGAACGGCCGGAAGCCTTCAGTTCATTGGCGTTGCCGCGGGCGAAGGCAAAGGTCGGGCGATGCAGCATTTCCTTGACGCGGCCGGCAAGAATACCGATCACGCCCTGATGCCAGGCGGGATCGAACAGCGTCAGGCTGGCGCGATTGCCGGGATCGAGTGAGGCCAGCAGCAATTCGGCGTCTTCGCGCATGCCGGCCTCGATCGTCCGTCGTTCGCGATTGATGGCGTCGAGTTGCTGGGCGATGTTCATGGCCCGGCTCGGGTCGTCGGTGGTCAGGCACTCGATGCCCAGCGCCATGTCGGCCAGGCGCCCGGCGGCATTGAGGCGCGGACCGAGCGCGAAGCCGAGATCGAAGGTTGCGGCGCGGCCGGTTTCGCGGCCCGCCACGGCGAATAGCGCGCGCACGCCGGCCTGCATCTGCCCGCCACGGATGCGTGCCAGTCCCTGGGCGACGAGGATGCGGTTGTTGCGGTCGAGCGGCACCACGTCGGCGACGGTACCCAGCGCCACCAGGTCGAGCAGGCCGGCCAGGTTCGGTTCCGGCGCGCTCGCATAGGCACCGCGCCGCCGCAGTTCCGCGCGCAGGGCCAGCGCAACATAGAACATCACGCCGACGCCGGCCAGCGCCTTGCTCGGGAAGTCGCAGCCCGGCTGGTTGGGATTGACGATCACATCAGCTGCGGGCAACTCCGCGCCGGGCAGGTGATGATCGGTGATCAGCGTCGCGATGCCGAGCCGCTTCAGCTCCGCGACGCCGTCGACACTGGCGATGCCGTTGTCGACCGTGACCACCAGATCGGGTTGCCGCGCTTCCGCCAGTTGCGCCACTTCCACCGAGAGCCCGTAGCCCAGCGTGAAGCGGTCGGGCACCAGGTAATCGACCGTGGCGCCCATCATGCGCAAGGCACGCAGGCCGACCGCGCAGCCGGTGGCGCCGTCGCAGTCGTAGTCGGCGACGATCAGGATCTTGCGGCCGGCGGCAATCGTGTCGGCCAGCAGTACCGCGGCTTCCAGCGTGCCCTTGAGTTTGTCGGGGGAGAGCAGGGCGCTGCTGCGCGTATCCAGTTCCTCCATGCCGCGGATGCCACGCGCGGCATACAGCCGTGCCAGCAGCGGATGCACGCCGCCCTGTTCGAGCGTCCAGGTGGCGCGGGGTGGAATGTCGCGCACGGCAATTCGTGTCGCATTGGTCATGTGGGCCCCAACGCCGTCAATGCACCCGGCTTGCGCCAGAACTTCCATAGATCACGACGGCCGACCCGCAGTTCGGCGGCGGCGAGATCGCCGGGAGCGACGAGTCGCAGCGCATCGAGCCGGCCTTCGCGCAGCGCGTCCAGCGCGGGCGCCAGCCAGTCGGCTTCGAAGCGCGCCAGCTCATCGCGCCAGACTAGCGCATCGCCTGTGCGGGCGGGTTGTTCCAGTGCGTCGACTACGGCGAGCGGTGCGCGGGCCACCGCATGGGTAAAACCGGCAGGCAGTTCACCGCAGTCGATTTGCAGCAAACGGGCGATGCCTTGCACCACTGGATCGTCGCTCCAGATGGCGTCGTGCGCGCTGTCCCTTGACTGAGGCAAGGCTCCGCCGCCCCAGGGCCAGAGCGAATTCACCGGGGCTTGTCCCGCGGCTTCGCGCGCCCGATTTACCGGATGGGCATGCAGGATCATCTGCGCTTCGTTGATCGCATGGCGCCATGGCGCATAGTCGGGCGTCAACGGCAGTGGGGCGGCGGAACGACCGGCCGCTTCGGGCAAGGCCTGAAACGCCGGAGCGCTGGCGGACAGGCGCAGATTCCACACGCCGGCGGCGAGTACCTCCAGTTGGCCGAGTCCGGAAAAAGTCGGCGCTAGCGATACGGCGAGCGCGGTGGATTCTTCATCGCTCAGGTCGAGTTGCCGTGGATCGCCGACGATCAGAGTGCGTTCCTGGAAACGCAACTGCACCGGATCGAGACACAACCATTCCGCCTCGCCGGGATGCTCGCGCAATGCGAGCCGGCGCAAGGCGGCGGCAGGCAGCGGCGCGACCAGTTCCGAGATTTCGGCGAGAGCGACGGCGGTACTGCGGGGCGGGTGGAGTGTCAGCCGACCGCGTCCCAGCAGGGTGGTGAAGGCGGGCAGCGGCAGGTCGTACGTGAGGTCGGCGAGCGCCTGGCGCGTCCAGATGAGGCCAGGCACGATGAGCGTCAGCATGGCCGCATGTTAACATGCACCGCTAACCCTATTGGCGCTCATGAACTACGAACTCCTCATCGGCCTGCGTTACACGCGCGCCCAGCCGCGCGAAGGCGCCGCCAATCGTTTCATCTCCTTCATCGCGCTGATTTCCATGGCCGGGCTGGCGCTCGGCGTGGCCGCGCTGATCGTCGTGTTGTCGGTGATGAACGGCTTCCAGAAGGAATTGCGCGAACGCATCCTCGGCGTGGTTTCCCATGTCCAGGTCAGCAGCGAAAGCGGCGAACTGGCCGACTGGAGCAAGGTGGTGCAGGGCGTGGCACGGCATCCGCGGGTGAAGGCCGCTGCACCTTACGTGCAGGCGCAGGGCATGTTGAGCTTTGAAGGCCAGGTGCGCGGCGTGATGGTGCGTGGCATCCTGCCGGAGGCCGAAGACAAGGTGGCCGATTTCGCCCGCCACATGAAGGCGGGCAAGCTGGACCAACTGGCGGCGGGCGAATTCGGCATCGTGCTCGGTAGCGAACTTGCGCGCGCGCTGCGCGCCCGGACCGGCGACAAGGTCACGCTGCTGGCGCCGCAGGGACTCGTGACTCCAGCGGCCATCCTGCCGCGCGTAAAACAGTTTCGCGTGGTGGGGATTTTCGAAGCCGGCATGTTCGAATTCGATTCCGGCCTCGGCCTGATCCACATGGCCGATGCGCAGAAGCTGTATCGCATGGACGAGCGGGTTACCGGCGTACGGCTCAAGGTGGACGATCTTTTCGCCGCGCCGCAGATCGGCCGCGAACTGCTGCGCTATCTCGACATGGACGCCTGGGTCAGCGACTGGACCCGCAGCCACGCCAACTTCTTTCGCGCCGTCGAAATCGAGAAACGCATGATGTTCCTGATCCTGCTGCTGATCGTCGCCGTCGCCGCCTTCAACATCGTGTCGACCCTGGTCATGGCGGTTACCGACAAGCGCGCCGACATCGCCATCCTGCGCACGCTGGGCGCCAGCCCGCAAAGCATCATGGCCATCTTCATCGTGCAGGGCGTCCTGATCGGGACGGTGGGGCTGGCTGCCGGCATCGGCGGCGGTGTGGCGCTGGCACTCAACATCGACGTCGTGGTACCGGCGCTGGAAAGCGTGCTGGGACTGAAGTTCCTGGCCAAGGATGTGTATTACATCAGCGACCTGCCTTCCGATTTGCACTGGTCGGACGTCGGCACCATCGGCGTTGTGTCTTTCGTCCTGACCCTGCTGGCGACCCTGTATCCGAGTTGGCGCGCCTCGCGCACGCAACCGGCGGAGGCGCTGCGCTATGAGTGAGGCCGTTCTCGAATGCAGCGGCTTGAGCAAGATCTTTCGACAAGGGGCGGCCGAGGTGCCGGTACTCGCCGGTGTCGACCTGAAAGTCGGCGCTGGAGATACGGTGGCAATAGTCGGCGCCAGCGGTTCGGGCAAGAGCACCCTGCTGCATCTGTTGGGCGGACTGGATACGCCGACGGCGGGCACGGTCCTGCTCCACGGCCGGAACCTGGCGCAGGTGGGCGAGGCCGAGCGGGGAAGCTTGCGCAATCAGTCGCTCGGTTTCGTCTATCAGTTCCACCATTTGCTGATGGAATTTACCGCCGTGGAAAATGTGGCGATGCCGCTGCTGATCCGGCGCATGCCACGTCTCGAGGCCCTGCAGCAGGCAACCGGGGTGTTGCAGCGCGTCGGTCTCGGTCATCGCCTGACGCATCGGCCCGGCGAACTGTCCGGCGGGGAGCGCCAGCGGGTTGCGGTGGCGCGCGCGCTGGTCGCCGAACCGGCCTGCCTGCTGGCCGACGAGCCGACCGGAAACCTGGACCGCAGCGCCGCCAGTGCGGTGTTCGGCCTGCTGCTGGAGTTGTGTCGCGAGCATCAGGCGGCCTTGGTGCTGGTGACCCATGACTCGGATCTTGCGGCGAAAACCGGCAGAGTCCTGAGGCTGCAGGACGGAGTGCTGGCGTAGGGACAATCCCCGGTCAGGCTGCGCGGTGGCGGCGCTGCCGCCGATGCCAGGCGCGTACCAGGTAGATCCGCCAGGTCATGCGAATCAGCACGTAGCCCGCCAGCGCCAGTCCGGCCGCGAGCATCACCAGGCCGACGGCCAGCGGCGCGCCGAGGCCGAGCATCCAGTCGATCAGCGCGTGCATCCAGGCGATCAGGCCGGCATCGCCGGGTTCCGGTGGCGCGACAAAATGTTCGTGTGCGCCGGGCAGCACCCACTGGCCGATCGCATAGGCGACGATGTAGAGCGGGACGATGGTGAAGGGGTTGGTGTAGAGCGTGGTCAGCATCGCCAGCGGCAGATTGACGCGAAAGACGACCGCGCAGATTGCGGCCCCCAGCATCTGCAACGGCCCCGGGATCAGCCCGCAGAACAGTCCCGCCGCCACGGCGCCGGCCGCCGAGCGGCGGTTGAGGTGCCACAGCCGCGGATGCAGCAGCGTGTTCTCGAAGGGCACCAGCCAGCGGTTTCCCCGGATCGATTCATGTTCAGGAAGAAACTTGATGATGTGGCGACGCATCGATGGTCGTTCCCGCTCAGACGATGCGAACCGAGAGTTCGCTGATACCCTCGACAGCGCCGGTGAGCACGTCGCCCCGGACCACCGGGCCGACGCCTTCGGGCGTTCCGGTAAAGATCAGGTCGCCGGGGTACAGCTCGAAGTACTTCGAGAGGTGGGCGATGGTCTCCGGCACCGACCAGATCAGGTCAGCCAGGTCACCCTCCTGCTTCTTCACGCCGTTGACCATGAGCCAGACCTTGCCGCGCGTCGGGTGGCCGCAATGGCTGGCGGGAACGATCGGCGTGATGGGCGCCGACTGGTCGAAGGCCTTGCCCAATTCCCACGGTCGACCCTTGTCGCGCAAGGCGAACTGCAGGTCGCGGCGGGTCATGTCGAAACCGGTGGCGTAGCCCCAGACATGCTCGTTGGCCAGGGATGCGGCGATGTTCCTGCCGCGCTTGCCGATGGCCACCACCAGTTCGACTTCATGATGGAAGTTGGCGGTCTCCGGGGGGTAGGCCACGTCGCCGGTGACGCCGCCGGCGACGGGCACGACGGCATCGGCCGGCTTGCAAAAGAAAAATGGTGGATCGCGGTTCGGATCGGAGCCCATCTCCCGGGCATGCGCCGCGTAGTTGCGGCCGACGCAGTAAATGCGGCGCACCGGAAAACCGTCTGAGGTACCGACGACCGGCACGGCGGGCAGCGGGGCAGGGGGTATGACGTAGTTCATGGGGGCTCCTGTGACGATGCGGAAGATTATCGCCGAATACCTCGCGCCGGCGTAAGGCCGGGGCTGCGCACGGCTTCGCATGCGACTTGTTTCAATGGCGCCATAGAAATTTTGACATTGACGGCGAATATCGGAGAGGCCAACAATGGTTGCGACCTGCTCGAAGAAGCGGGCCCGAGACCATCAAAGGAGGAAACACCATGCGCCAGTACTCCGCGCTGCCACATCGGCCCCTGCGGCCGCGCACCAGCTTTCATAGCCCATTTCAGGCCCAGCCGCTGCGGGTCACGCCTGAAGATCCCGCCGAAGTGGTGATGACCGATTTCCAGAAGGTGACTGCCTTCACCATTGATCCGGATGTCAGCGTGGATACCGCGGCCCGCGTCATGCGCAGGCGCAAGGTGCACTTGCTGCTGGTGGTCGATGTCGAGAATCATGTGCTCGGCATCATCACGTCGAACGACCTGATCGGCGAGAAGACGCTGCAGTGCATCAGTACCCGGGGCATCTCTCGTGTCGACGCCCTGGTGCGGGACATCATGACGCCGGAGGATCGACTTGAAGTCATCAGCATGGACGACGTGCTGCACGCGCACGTCGGGCATGTGGTGGCGACACTCAAGGCCACGGGGCGGCGGCATGCCGCCGTGGTGGACGAAGATGCGTCCGGACGCCAGATCCTGCGCGGCCTGTTTTCCGCCTCGCAGCTTGCCTGCCAGCTCGGCGAACCGGTGGAGACAATCGAGATCGCCCGGAACTTCGCCGAGATCAGCGTCGCGCTCAGGGCTTGAGAATATTTTCTCCGGAATAGCGTCCCGCCCTCCAGGGCGTTGAGCGGCCGCGCCGCAGGCAGATGCCGGGCGCATGGTCTATCCCACCGGGGGATACCGTTTCCGACTGGCGTCGGGGACATAATACCGGCCATGCGCATTTTCGTTCTGGCCTTCGCCGTCGGTATCTGGCTGTTGCAGCAGCGGGCCGCGCTGCCTGCCGCAGCGTGGCTTGCCGGTTTGGGCATTGGCGCGCTGCTGCTGCTGGCGTTGCAAAAGTCGGCGCCGGTGACACGGCGACTCATTCGATCTGCATTGCTTGTTTCAGCAGCGGCGATGCTTGGCTTTGTCTGGGCGGCGGGCTTCGCCCATCTGCGGCTGGCAGAAGAGTTGCCGGCGGAAATCGAGGGCCGCGACATCGAGCTGAGCGGCGTGGTCGCCGGCCTGCCGCAGGCGCTGGAGCGCGGCGTGCGCTTCGAGTTCGACGTGGAAGATGCCGGCACGGGAGTGCCGCCACACATTTCCCTCGCCTGGTATCGCAGCCGCGATGCGACGGACGATGATGCCTCGCCTCTGATCCCTGTCCGTGCCGGCGAGCGCTGGCGCTTCACGGTGCGGCTGAAGCGTCCGCACGGCAACCTCAATCCGCATGGCTTCGACTATGAGGCATGGCTGTTCGAGCGCGGCATCCGCGCCACCGGCTATGTGCGCCCGCGCAGCGCGGAACGCATCGATGCGCGGGTGTGGCGGCCGGGCTATGCGGTGGAAATGCTGCGTGAAAGCATTCGTGATCGCTTTCGCGCAGCGCTGCCCGATGAGCCCTATGCGGGAATCCTGATCGCTCTTGCGGTCGGCGACCAGCAATCGATCGACGCCGAGTTGTGGCAGACCTTCTCTCGCACCGGCATCACCCACCTGATGAGCATTTCCGGCTTGCACGTGACCATGTTCGCCGGACTGGCCTATATGCTGATCAACTGGCTGTGGCGTCGTTCCGCCAGGCTGCCGTTGCGACTGCCGGCACAACAAGCGGCGGCGGTTGGCGGCTTTCTGGCCGCGTTCATCTATTGCCTGCTGGCCGGATTTGCCGTGCCGGCGCAGCGCACGCTTTATATGCTCGGCGTGGTTGCCGCCGTCCGCCTGTGGGGCCGCGAAGTGGCGGCCTCGCGTGTGCTGCTGCTGGCGCTACTGCTGGTATTGCTGGTCGATCCGTGGGCGGTGCTCGCACCCGGCTTCTGGCTTTCCTTCGGCGCGGTGGCGCTGCTGTTCCATATCGGCAGCGGGCGGTTGGGCCCGGCGCATTGGCTGGTCGAATGGGGGCGCGCGCAATGGGCCGTCACGCTGGGCATGCTGCCGGCGCTGCTGGCGCTGTTTCAGCAGTTCTCGCTGGTCTCGCCGCTGGCCAACGCAGTGGCGATCCCCGTCGTCAGCTTCATCATCACGCCGCTGGCGCTGGCCGGTTCCTTGCCCTTTCTTGACCCGCTTCTGTCGTTGTCACATCTCATAACGGCCTGGCTGATGATGTTTATCGGCTGGCTCGCCATGCTGCCGCTGGCCATGTGGCAGCAGGCCGCGCCGCCGGCGTGGTCGGTGCTGCTGGCGCTGGCGGGCGGCGTCTGGCTGTTGTTGCCGCGCGGCTTTCCGGCGCGCTGGCTGGGCCTGCTGGCTTTTCTGCCGCTCTTGACGGCAGTGCCCGTGCGTCCGGCTGCCGGTACGGCAGAGCTTGCGGTGCTCGATGTCGGACAGGGACTGGCGATTCATGTGCAGACCGCCACGCATGATCTGCTATTCGATGCCGGGCCGGCGTTTTCGGCGGATGCCGACAGCGGCAATCGCATCATCGCGCCCTATTTGCGGGCGCGGGGAGTGCGTGGTCTGGATATGCTGGTGATCAGCCATGCCGACAAGGATCACGAAGGCGGCGCGGCATCGGTGCTGGCCGCGCTGCCGGTGGCTGTCCTCAAGAGTTCGCTGCCCTTCGAGCATGCCTTGTCGGCACAGCCCGTGCCGCAACAGCCCTGCGTCGATGGCGATTCGTGGACCTGGGATGGGGTGCGCTTCGACATGCTGCATCCGGGCGCAGAAGCGCTGTCGCGCAAGACCAACGATGCAAGTTGCGTGCTGCGCGTCACGGCCGGCGGCAAGGCGATGCTGCTGACCTCGGACATCGAGGCGGTTTCCGAAGCGGCGCTGCTCAAGCGCCATCCCGCCGATCTGGCGGCGGCGGTGATGACTGCGCCGCATCACGGCAGCCGGACGTCATCGACGCCCGCTTTCATCACCGCCGTTGCGGCACGCGATGTGATCTTTCCGATCGGCTATCGCAATCGCTTCGGCCATCCGAAAGAGGATGTGGTGGCGCGCTATGTCGAGGCTGGTGCACGCCTGCATCGCACGGATGCCGACGGTGCGGTCAGGGTCGGCCTGGGCGCGGCAGGTACCAGCTTCCGCCATGAGCGGGAGGAGCGTCGGCGCTACTGGCATGCCCGGCCGCCACTATAATCGGCGCCCGAACACTGCCGGCCTTGCCATGACCACAAGCGATGCGATCCCCTTTTCCGGCCTGACCCCGGAGCGCATCCTCGATGCGCTGGAAAGCGTGGGCTATCGCTGCAATGGCGCCCTGCTGGCGCTGAACAGTTACGAAAACAGGGTTTGGCAGATCGGCGTCGAAGACGGCGCACCGGTGATCGCCAAGTTCTACCGGCCCGGTCGCTGGAGCGATGCGCAGATTGCCGAGGAACACGCCTTCACCGCCGCCATGGCCGTCGATGAACTGCCGGTGGTGGCGCCCTTGGTCATTTCCGGCAAGACGCTGTTTGTCCATGGCGGCTTCCGTTTTTCGGTTTTCCCGCGGCAAGGCGGGCGGGCGCCGGAGTTTTGCGAGCCGCCGATACTCGAATGGATGGGGCGCCTCATGGCGCGCATCCATCTGGTGGGCGTGCGGGAGCAGTTTGTGGCGCGTGAAACCCTGAACATCCAGCGTTTCGGCATCGATTCACGTGACTGGTTGCTCGGCAGCGGCGTCATTCCGATCGAACTGGAGCAAGTGTGGGCGGGTGTGGCCGACCAGGCGCTGGACGGCGTGCGCGAATGTTACGAACGCGCGGGCCCGGTGCGGACTTTGCGATTGCACGGCGACTGCCACGCCGGCAACGTGCTGTGGACCCAAGAGGGTCCGCACTTTGTCGATTTCGATGATGCCCGCATGGGTCCGGCGATCCAGGATTTGTGGATGCTGCTGTCTGGCGATGCCGAAGAAATGGGCCGGCAGTTCGGCCATGTGCTGGCCGGCTACGAAATGTTCCGCGAGTTCGATGATCGCGAACTGCAACTGGTCGAAGCCTTGCGCACCTTGCGCCTGATGCATCATTCGGCCTGGCTGGCGCGGCGCTGGGACGACCCGGCTTTTCCCGCGGCGTTTCCGTGGTTCGCCACGAAGCGCTACTGGGAAGAGCGGATCCTCGAACTGCGCGAGCAGATCGCAATAATGCACGAGCCGGCGCTTGTACCTCGCTGATTGGAGAAGTGGAAATGCGTGAAGGAAAAGTGAAGTGTCTCAGTGCTGCCGGTTTTCACCACATGGCTTATGTGGAATGGGGCGATCCGGCGAATCCGAAGGTGCTGGTCTGCGTGCATGGCCTGACGCGCTGTTCGCGCGATTTCGATTTCCTTGCCCAGGCGCTGGCCGACAATTTCAGGGTAGTCTGCCCCGACGTGGTGGGACGCGGACGCAGCGACTGGCTGCGCAACAAGTCGCTGTATGCACTGCCGCAATATTGCGCCGACATGACCGCGTTGCTGGCACGGCTGAACGTGGAGACGGTACATTGGGTTGGCACCTCGATGGGCGGTCTGATTGGCATGGCGCTGGCCTCCCAGCCGGAAACCCCGATCACTCGGCTGGTGCTGAATGACGTCGGCCCGGTGATCGCCGCCGTCTCGCTGGGACGGATCGGCGAATATCTGGGCAATGCGCCGCGCTTTGACGGCATCGAGCAGGCCGAAGCCTTCGTGCGTTTTGTATCCGCGACCTTCGGCAGTTTCTCCGATGCGCAGTGGCGGCACCTGACGGTGCACGTGACGCGCACCGCCGCCGATGGCAAGGTGGAGTTTGCCTATGACCCAGGCATTGCCCAGCCCTTCCGCGAGATGCAGGCCGCCAGCGAGGGCAAGGACATCGAGTTGTGGCCCCTTTACGATGGCATTGCCTGTCCGACACTGCTGCTGCGTGGCGCCGCTTCGGATTTGCTGACGCACGATACGGCGCTGCAGATGAGCGTGCGCGGACCGCGCGCAAGGCTGGTCGAAGTGCCCGGCGTCGGCCATGCGCCGATGCTGATGGATGCTGCGCAGGTAGCGCCGGTGCGTGAATTCCTCCTTGCCTGAGCAAGGGGAAGGCCGGGTGTCGCAGTGCAGCATCGAAAGTTTCAATAGCCTCATTTGTTGAGGCCTAGAATAGGCACGTTTTCGCATATACCCGGAATACCCATAAGAGGAGGCATCATGCAGAAATCGTTGCACATCGATCCCAACAAATGTACCGGCTGTCTGCAATGCGAGATGGCCTGCTCCTTTGAAAATCATGGAGTGTTCAACATCTCCAAGTCGCGCATCAAGGTCTTCGACTTCGAGCACGCCGGACGCAAAGTTCCCTACACCTGTACCCAATGCGCCGAAGCCTGGTGCATGACCGCCTGCCCGGTCGATGCCATCCGCATCGATGCCGGCACCGGCGCCAAGGTCGTGCATGAGGATGTCTGCGTCGGCTGCAAGGTGTGCACCATCGCCTGCCCGTTCGGCACGGTCAATTACGTGGCGGAATCGGGCAAGGTGCAGAAGTGCGACCTCTGCGGCGGCGATCCGGCTTGCGCCACGGCCTGTCCCACCGGCGCCATCACCTACGTCGACGCCGACTGGACCGGGCTCGACAAGATGCGCCAGTGGGCCGGCAAGACCGACACTCAACCGCGCGCCAGCGCCTAAGGAGACAGACATGGGATGGACACGAAAGATCCTGCGCGTTGATCTGAGCAAGGGCACTTGCAAATCCGAGCCACTCAACATGGAGTGGGCGCAGCAGTACCTCGGCCAGCGCGGACTGGCCACCAAGTATTTCGTCGAGGAAGTCGACCCCA
>CAYNGV010000014.1:0-26815 GCA_964397005.1 uncultured Sulfuritalea sp.
TCGGCGACCGCTGCGTCGCCTGCCGCATCAATTTCGAGACCATGCCGCTGCGCACGGAACTGCGCAACGGCGACCGCGTCGAAATCATCACCGCGCCGAACGCCGCGCCCAATCCGGCCTGGCTCGGCTATGTCAAGAGCGCGCGGGCGCGCTCCAGGATCCGCCATTTCCTCAACACGCAACAGAACGAAGAATCCGCCGCGCTCGGCGAGCGCCTGCTGTCGCATGCCTTGCGCGATCTCGGCCTGGCCCTGGCCAAGTTGCCGGCGCAGGCCTGGGACCGCTTCAAGCGGGCCTCGGGCGCCCGCTCGCAGCGCTCCGTGCTGGCCGACATCGGCCTCGGCAAGCGCCTGCCGGCGATTGTCGCCAGACGGCTGGCGGAGGGCGCCGAGGAGACGGTCGCCGGCGCCGCGCCCGAGAGTCGCCCGCGTCAGGCCATCCTGATCCATGGCGCGGAAGGCGTCGCGGTCAAACTCGGCGCCTGTTGCCGGCCGATTCCCGGCGACCCGATTGTCGGCCTCATCCGCAAGGGCCAGGGCCTGGTGGTGCACACGCATGATTGCAAGGCGATCACCAAGTTGCGCAGCGAGCGCGGCAACTGGGTCGATGTCGAATGGGAATCGGGCATCACCGGGATGTTCGAGGCCAGCCTGCGCGTCGTCGCCAAGAATGTGCGCGGCGTGCTGGCGCGGCTTGCGTCCGGCATCGCCGAAGCCGACTCCAACATCGTCAACATCAGCATGGACGAGGACCACGGCGAAGCCACCACCCTGTTCTTCACGCTGCAAGTGACCGACCGCAGCCATCTCGCCCGCATCCTGCGTACGCTGCGGCGCGTGCCGGAAGTGGTGCGCATCACCCGTTACGTCGATCCGAAACAAAACTGAAAAGGAAACCCGATGGCCCTCTACGAATCCGAGCACACCAAGTTCATGCGCGAATGGATGGAAAAGCATCCCGAAGAAGTCAAGGAACAACAAAAGGGGCGTGCTCTGTGGTGGGACAAGCCGCCGCAAACGCTCGAAGCGATGAAGAACACCGCCGCGGCGGAAGTGCCGAACAAGGCCTACTACTACGACGCCAACTAGCCACGCCACGGCCTGCGCCGGGGGCTAGTCCTTCGGCATCAGATGGATGCGCTCGGCCAGCAGCGTGACGCTGGCCGTCTGCCCGGGTACCAGCGCATTGCGCAGAATGGTGTGGCTGGAAGCCTGAAATACCAGCGGTTGCGGCTCGCCCGGAATGCCCAGCGTCAATTGCGTGAAGCTGCCCATGCGCAAGGCTTCGCTGATGGTTCCCGTCACCGGGTTCTCCGCTTCACCGCGGCTCGGGTGATCGGGGCGATGCAGCAGCACGCCTTCCGGCGGAATCACCCAATTCACCGCGCTGCCCGGCGTGCAGCCGCAAAAGTCGGCGATGGCGAGACGGCGGCCGGCCCAGTCGAGACATGGCTTGCCGCCATCGAGGCCCACCGTCCCGGCAAACAGGTTGGTCAGCCCCACCAGGCGCGCCACCGCGGGTGAGCGGGGCCGCAACATGACATCTTCGGGTGTGCCCGATTGCAGCGCCTTGCCGCGATGCAGGACCACCAGCCGGTCGGCGAGTTGCCGCGCCTCGTCGAGATCATGCGTCACCAGCACAATGGGAATGGCCAGTTCCTGCCGCAGCCGCGCCAGCTCTTCGCGCAGCTTGCGCCGCGTCACCTGATCGACGGCGGAGAACGGTTCGTCCATCAGCAGCACGCCGCCGCCGGCAGCGCGCGCCAGCGCGCGCGCCAGTGCCACTCGCTGCTGCTGGCCGCCCGACAACTGCGCCGGACGGCGATCATCGAGTCCTTGCAGATGCACTCGCGCCAGCCAGTTGCGGGCCGTGGCGGCGCGCTCTGCCGACGGCGCATCGCCCAGCGCGAGCATGACGTTGTCGAGCGCTGAAAGATGCGGCAACAAGGAATAATTCTGGAATACCAGGCCCACTCGCCGCTGTTGCGGCGGCAGGCTGAGCCGGCCGTCGAACCACGTCGCGCCGTTGCAGCGGATTGCGCCCTGCTGCGCACGATGCAGACCGGCAATACAACGCAGCACCGTCGTCTTGCCACTGCCCGAGGGACCGACCAGGGCGACCAGTTCGCCCGGCGCGCAGTCGAAGGCGCAGTCGAGCGGAATCGGTAACTGCTGCCGCAGTTCAACCTCGAGCGCACCGTTCATCACGTCAGTTGCCACGACGGCCCACCTTGCGCGTCAGGAAATGCAGGCTGCCCACCGCGACGAAAGCGATCACCACCAGCAGCAGCGACATGCGCGCAGCACCCGTGTCGTCGAAGGCCTGCACGCGGTCATAGATGGCGATCGACAAGGTGCGCGTCGCGCCATCGAGATTGCCGCCGACCATCAGCACCACGCCGAATTCGCCCAGGGTATGGACAAAGGTCAGCACCATGGCCGAGGCCAGGCCGGGCCAGGCCAGCGGCAATTCGACCCGCCACAACGTCTGCCAGCTTGACAGGCCGCAGCACCACGCCGCCTCGCGCGCTTCGCGCGGAATCGCTTCAAACGCCCGCTGCACCGGCTGCACGGCGAATGGAATGTTGACCAGCAGCGAGGCGAGCAACAGCCCGTCGAAGGAAAACACCAGGCTGCGCCCGGTCAGCGCCAGCCACGCCTGCCCCAGCGCGCCCTGCGGCGCAAACACGCCGAGCAGGTAGAAGCCCAGCACGGTGGGCGGCAGCAGCAGCGGCAGGGTCACCAGCGCGT
This sequence comes from uncultured Sulfuritalea sp., assembly GCA_964397005.1. Classification (GTDB taxonomy): domain Bacteria; phylum Pseudomonadota; class Gammaproteobacteria; order Burkholderiales; family Rhodocyclaceae; genus Sulfuritalea. Next base: position 2,751 of record CAYNGV010000014.1, read on the forward strand.
CGATCAGCCCCTTGCCGGGAAAGCTCACCCAGGCCAGCGGCCGCGCCAGCAGCACGGCCAGCGGAAGCAGCAGCAGCGTGGTCAGCAGCGCAAGCTGCAGCGAAAGAGTGAGCGCGGACCAATCCATCATGGCGCCGGCAATCCGAAACCGTTGCGGGCGAGAATCTGCCGCGCCCGCGGCCCGCGCAGGAACTCGGCGAAGGCCCGCGCCGTGGGTCCGGCGCCCTTGACCAGCACCAGCGTCTGGCGCAGCGGCGTGTGCCAGTTCTCGGGCAGGGTAAGGTAGGCGCCGCGCCTTGCCATCTCCGGCGCGCGCGCCAGCGAAAGCGGAATCAGCCCGGCCTGCGCCGCGCCGCTGGCGGCGAACTGCGCGGCCTGCGCCGCGTTGTCGCCCAGCGCCAGCTTGTCCTGTACCGCCGGCCACAACCCGCGCTGTTCCAGCACCTCGCGCGCGGCACGGCCATAGGGCGCGTGCTCCGGATTGGCAATTGCCAGCCGTTTCAAGCGGCCGTCACGAACGGCTGCAGCGAAGTCGGCCAGGTCGCGATCTGCACGGATCGGCGAGCCCTGCGGCAGGAACAGGGCGAGGCGCCCGGTGGCGTAATGCGTGCCGAACCCATCGGCCCGCTGCGCGGCGATCACCTGCTCGACAAAACGCTCGTCGGCGGCGAGGAACAATTCGAAGGGCGCGCCTTGCACGATCTGCCGCGCGAAGTTGCCCGAGGAACCGAAGGAAAGTTTCAGCGGCGCACCGCCGCCGGCAACGAAAGCAGAGACGATTTCCGGCAGGGCGAATTGCAGGTCTGCCGCGGCGGCAATGTGCGGTGCATTGGACGACAAGGCCTGGGCAAAACTCGGCGCTGGCGACACGGCGGCGATCAGCAGGGGCGCGATGGCGAGTATCCGCAACAGTCGGAGAATTCGGGGAGTCGGATGGCTCATGCCGGGAGTCTAGCGAATACCGGACCAGGCTGGGCAGAACCGCTCCTGTGCGATTTCCTTCTCAGAGCGAAAGAATCCACCGAGCCAGATTCCTGAGCTCGGCCGGATCCCTGGTGTCGATGATCTTGTGCTTCTCGTCGCTACCGTCCGCCAACTGGATCATGGGGCCGGTGGTGATGTGCTCGATGATCGCTTCGACGCCATCGGGCTTGGTCTTCAGCCGGGCCGCGATCCTGCTGTAGGCGGGGCCCTTCTTGGTCTTGTCGATGGCGTGGCATTTGAAGCAGTCGTTCCTTTTCGCCACCGCCTGGGCAAGCTCGGCGTCAATCTGCGCCGACGCCGGCTCGCCCATGCCCAAAGCGAGTACCAGCATCCCTCGCCCGACTGCGGCATGCCTCCCCGTCACGAAGCGACCCTCCTCAGTGCCCGCCGCCGGAGAAGCCGATCGCGATCAGGACCAGTAGCGTCAGGCCGAATGCGATCAGCACCAGGCCGAGAATCTTCGACGCCAGCGTGAAGGGTGCCGACGGCGCGTCGACCAGATATTTCTCCAGTTCGCCGCTCGCCACCAGGCGGTCGTACTGCGCCCGGTGCTCGTGCCTGAACTCCTGCAGCGACTGCGTGCCGGTGAACATCACCACGTCCGGCGGCGGCAGCTTGTCGGGCCGGAAGTGGTTGTTGAAGAAGTGCACCGTGAAGAGGAACACGGCGGCAAGCACCGCTTCTTCGCCATGCACCACCATCGCCACGTTGAACACCCAACCCGGCAGGTAGGCAGCCACCACGTGCGGGAATGCGAGCATCATGCCGCTGCCGCCGATGATGGCCATGCCCCAGAACACCGCCCAGTAGTCGAACTTCTCCCAGTAGGACCAGCGTTCGATGGCCGGGCGCGGCCCCTTGCCGACGAACCACTTGAACATGCCGATCATGTCGTACATGTCCTTCCAGTTCGGCACGAAGGAGTCCGGGCCGAAGAACTTGAAGTCCTTCCACTTGCGGGCGATGGTGATCGAGACCGCCACCAGATGGAGGGCGAAGATTCCCAGCATGGTGTAGGCCGCCAGACGGTGTACCTGTCCGGCAATTTTCGGGCTGCCAAATGCTCCCATCACGGTCCTGGCCCAACCGGTCTCGGGGAAGAATGCCGCCATCCCGGTCAGTACCAGCAGCATCACGCTCAAGGCGAACAACAGGTGCGCGATGCGCCACATCGGACCGAAGCGCCTGACATGTCTGGTGGCGAGCTCGGGCGGCAGCTTGTCGGTCATGACATGCGGCACGTTCCTGCCCTGCTTGCGATCCGCATATTCGCGATACCACCACAGGCCGGAATGCAGCCAGAAGAAGGCGAAGACACCGACCAGCAGGGCGATCATGGCCTTGGTGGTCAGCCAGATTTCCGGATACTTGGCAAAGTCGTGGCTGTTGCCGTGCGGGCTGAAACTGAGGAAGCCGGCAGTCGCCAGACCGGGCTTGCCTTCCTTGCCGCTGTGGCACTTCTGGCAGGTCTTGAGCCGGTTCTTCTCGTGCATCTTCGATTTCGGATCTTTCGACGGCTCGATGGCGTGGCTACCGTGGCAGTCCGCGCATTTGGCGGTATAGGCGTAGCCCAGCCGGTTAACCTGGCCGTGATAGGAGGCCTTGTAGGAGGTGTAGGCGTCCTTGTGGCAATCGCCGCAACTGGCGGTAATGGACAACTTTGCCTTGTCCGACGAACTGCCGATGATGTCGTGGGTGGTATGGCAATCTGAACAGACCGCCGTCTTGAAATTCTTCTTGTCGGCTTCGCGGCCGTGCGCCGAGCCGGTCCAGTCCTCCAGGTGGTCCTCATGGCATTTGCCGCAGACGGCGGGTACCGCCAGGTGCCACTCCTTGCGCTCCTGCGTGCCGCGCGGCGGCACATCGAAGCTGTGCACGTTGTGGCAGTCGCTGCAAATCGCATTGAGCCTGGTCTCGTCGTCCTTGTTCTGCTTGGCGTGGAAGGATTTCCTGTAGGCCTCGACGTTTTCCACGACGATACCGAGGCGCGGTTTCTCCGCGGCCTTGTTGTCCTTCTTCGCGGCCTCCCACAAATCGAGGTGGCATTGGGCACACTCGACTTTCTTCACACCGACCGGCTTCTGGTGCGGCGCGACGCTATCGACGATTTCCTTGTGGCAGGCGACGCACTCCATCCTGGCGTGCACGCTCCTGGTGTACCTGTCGGGGTTCACGGCCAGCAGTTCGCGCTTCTCGCCATCGGCCTTGGGCACTTCCAGCTTGCCCTTCTTGCCGTCATGGCAACTCTGGCAAGTGGCGTTGTCGAGTTTCTGTGCGGCGGGCGCCGACGGCGCGTTGGCGGCTGCGGCGCTGCCCAGGCCTCCGGCAAGGCTCAGCGCTGCTGCGGCAAGCCATGCGGCCCACTGGTTGATGCCCATGATGTCCGTTCCCCGTGAGTTGTTGAGTTCCGACAACGGCCGCAGGCGGCCGTTGCCGATCATGCCGGTGCCCCTCGACGAACTCCCGGCAAACGTGGCCAGGTCAGCGCGAAAGAATCCACTGCGCCAGGTTGCTCAACTCCTTCGGATCCCGGGTCTCGATGTTCTTGTGTTCCTCCTCGGTGCCGTCTTCAAGCTTGACCTTGGGGGCGGTGGTCATCTGCTTGATGGCCTCCTTCTCGCCGAGTTTCTTTTCCTTGTACTTGGCGGCGATCTTCTTGTAGGAGGGACCCTTCTTGGTCTTGTCTACGGCATGACACTTGAAGCAGTCGTTCTTCTTGGCCAGCGCCTGCGCCGCCGCATCGTCGACCTGAGCATGGGCCGGCGCAATTACGGCAAGGGCAACAACCAGCGATCCGGCCAGCAAGAGAGTGGTATGGATTTTCATGGTAAGGCTCCAGTCAAAGTTGAAATGAACTCCCGGCCCCGGCCGGCACTACCTCGACATGCAGAATACTCCCGCGGAACGGTAGTCCGCGCGAATACCCCATGTCAATCAGACGATTCCTGCATCCAGGCATGTTTCCCCCGCGCCCGCACCCGCGGCATCGGCGTCGTTGAGACCATTGCTCCAGATGTCGCCCAGACGTTGCTCGCGTACTGACTCGCGCATGGCTGACGGGGGTGCCATTTATGCTGCCTCCATGAACGGAGTTCAGTTGGGCCTACCATTTTCCGGAGCGCCCGGCGTTGGCGATCGTGCGGCTTCAAGCCGCACGAAACGCTCGGTGAGCGCGGCCAGTTCGCGGTAAAACGCGGTCTCGGCACCCGAGCCGACCGCGATAGCGAACAGCCCGATCCAGGCGCCCATGTGTTCGCTGGCAAAGCGGCGATGCAGCGCCCTGGCCGCCGCCGCGTCCTCGGCAGCGCCGCCGGGTTGCGCCTGGTTCTGCGCGAAGATCAGCAGGTACAGGAACTCCAGCTCCACCGCGATATGGTCCGGCAACTCATGAACATCATCGCTGACGTCGAAGCCGCCCCGTTCGTAGAAATCGAGCACCGCCATCGTCGCCTCATGCCGCATCGACTGGTCGTCGGTCAGCCAGAACGACGCATAAGGCATGGCCCTGGGTTGCGCAGGACCGATGAATAGCGCCGCGTAGTCGACCAGCAACATTTCCAGATCCTGCGCCACAAACGCTGCGCCCAGCTTGCGCGCGGATTCGGCAAGGTCAGGATGGATGGCGCTCGCCGCGGCCAGCATGGAGTCGAACAAATGCTCATCCGCAAAGTCGGCGGTCGGTTCGCAATAGCAGGCAGAAAGAAAGCGGCACAAATCCTCGCGCGCACCGGCGCTACCAGCGACATAGTCAGTCATTGCGACTCCTGAAGAAGGCCGGCCAGAACCGGCCCCCGATTCAATTTCACGCACGAGGACTGTACGTTCCGACGTAGTGCACATTGGGCTTGGTCCCTTTCTCTTCCTGCAAGCGGAAGGACTTCTCTTTCTTGAGTATCTGCGAAATCTTGCTGTTCGGATCCTGCTGATCGCCGAAGATGCGCGCCTGGGACGGACAGACCTCGACGCAGGCCGGTTGCAGTCCATTCGTCACGCGGTGGTAGCAGAAGGTGCACTTCTCGACGACGTCGTCCGAACGGATCGCCTTCGTTTCACCACCCTGCCAGTCGTTCATCGCCGGAAGCCGGGCGCCGGCCCTGGCCGCCACTTCCGCACCCGACGACGTACAACCCGGAATCGCCGAGGTCTTGTCAGCCCAGAACGGTTGCGGCTCGTCTTCGGCGGCGTTGAGGCTGATCACGCTGTAAGTCTCGCCGGTTAGGCTTCTGCCATCGAGCTTCTCGTGGCTGTAGGGACAACCGTGCTTGGTCTGGCAATCACCGCAACCTACGCAGAGTTCCGGGTTGTGCATGGTGATGCCCTCGGGCGTCTTGAACAGCGCCTTGTAGGGCTTGCCGGGGCCGGCCTTTTCCGGATTGCCCGGGCAGATCTTGATGCAGGGTGGCTCGTCGCAGTGGTTGCACAGCACCGGTATCACCATATGACGTGTGTTGGGGAAGGTCCCCTCGCTGTGCATCAGGAAATCGGCCCAGTTGTGGCTTTGGCCGTTGGCGCGGTTGCGTGTGTTGTTTTCGGTCTTGCAGGCAAAGGCGCAAGCTCCGCAACCCACGCAGCGCGACAGATCGATAACCATTCCGAGTTTCATCATGTTCTCCTTGTCGTCGGCGCTCAGGCCTTGGTGATCCGCACGCCGGTGAAGCCGCCGTTGCGCGCCGTGGCACCACTCAAGCGATCATAGTCATCGACCAGGATCTCGTTGTTGTTGCCGCCCAGCGGGACTGCCTTGGCGTAATCCTTGGAGGCGACCCGGCCGTAGGCCCAGTGGCCCTGCCCGTAGCACTTCGTCACCGTGCCCGGACGCACGCCCTCCCAGAGCTTGAGATCGACCGTGATGGAACCCGCCAGCGAGGTGATGGTCACCTTGTCGCCCGTCTTCAGGCCCAGCTTGGCGCCATCGGCCGGATTCATCTTGACCACATCGCCCCAGGACACATCGCCCGGGTCGACCTTCTTGAACTCCTGATACCAAGGCAGGTTCTGCGAGCGGCCCTCGCGGTTCAGGCGCGACTTGTAGTCGATGAATGTGAAGGGATATTCCTCGAAGCTGCCGTGGCGCTTGGGCACCTCGTAGTGCGGCACGAAGGCGAGATCGCCGCGCGCCGTATAGCCGCTGACGCTGAGGATATCGTCGGTGGTAGTCGCGTGCTTGACGGCATGCGCGGTCAGCATCTTCTTTAGCGTCGCGCTGTAGAACTCGAACTTCTTGGTTTCGGTCTTGAACTTGCCGCCCCAGTTTTTCTTGATCGTGTAGCGCGGACCGCTGAACATGCCCCTGGCCTTGAACTCGGCCCAGCCATTGATCGGGGCGTCGCCCTTGAGCGGTTCCTTGGCCATCCAGATCGGCGCGCTGGTGAACTTGGCGGCGAATTCGCTGAACTCCAGTTCGTTGGTCGCCGACTTGCCGGTCTCTGGATCCTTGATCGTGTCGTAGTAGTCGGCAAGGTTGGGGAAGCCCTTGGCCTTCAGCTTCTGGCCCAGCAGCCACATGACTTCGGTTTCTTCCTGCTTGCCCTCGAAGACGCGCTTGATCGGGTTCTGCTGGATCGAGGCATAGGCGTAGCCGTTGGACATGTTGGTGACGATCGACCATCCCTCGGAGCTGTTGTGCGTGGAGGGCAGTACGATGTCCGCGAACTGGCTCATTTCCGACGGGTTGGTCACCATGTGCACGAAGAAGGGCACCCTGGCCATCACCTTGTTCCAGCGGTCCGCGCCGGTGGCCGAATGGTTGAAGTTGCTCCACGAGGAGATCACCATTTTGATCGCCTCCGGATTCTTCATCAGGAAGTTGGGCACATCGTTGATCGGTGCGACTTGCAGGCCCGGCATGTCCTTGTGGCCACGGGAGCTGGTCACATGGTTCTTGTAGCCTTTCTTGGCCACTTCATCGATGAACTTTTCGGTGCTGGGGAACTTGGCCAGCGGGGGGCCGCTGGCACCTTCCCAGACACCGCCTTCGGCATCGATCGAGCCGAGCAAGCCGTTCAGCGCATGCACCGCCATCGCGGCATAAGTGCCGCGCGGCCACATCGCAACGCCCGGCCCCATCCACACGGCGCACTTGGGTGCGGCCTTGCCCATGGCGCGGGCGACACGCAGAATCTGCGCGGCGGGGATGCCGGATTCCTTCTCGGCGAAGGCCGGGGTACGGTCCTTCAGCTCCAGGTTCCACCACTTGACCAGGCCCGAAGTTTCCTTCTCGACGAAGGCATCTTCGGCAACCGTTGCACCGGCGACGAAGAGGTTCTTGCCGTCCTTGAAGTCGCCGACGAATTCGCGGTTCCACAGGCCTTCGGTCAGCAACACGTGGGCAATCGCACCGGCTAGCGCGCCGTCGGTGCCGGGCAGGGGCGGCAGCCATTCGTGGGCCTTGGCGGCGGCGTTCGACAGCCGCGGATCGACCGCGATCACGGTGCCGCGGGCGACGATTTCATGGAAGCGGTGGATGGTGTTCGGCACCTGGCGATTCGAAGCCAGCGGGTCTGCGCCCCACACTACCAGACAGTTGGTGTGTTCCAGGTCGTAGTCGCGATAGCCGAAAAAGCCTTGCGTCAGGCCCGGGCCCATTTTCTCGGCCTCAGCGCAGAGCGCGCTGTGCGAGAAGTAGTTGCCGGTGCCGAATATCTTTGGCAGCGTGCCATAGAGCAGGTCGGTCGAGGTCGGCGAATAGCGGCCGCGCATGTAGAGCAGCTTTTCGGGTTCGCCCGCGTTGCGCAGTTCAAGCATCTTGTCGGCGACGAGGGTGATCGCCTCGTCCCAAGAGATCGGTACGAACTTCGGATCGACGCCACGGCCCTTGAGCGGGTTGGTGCGCTTCATCGGCACCTTGACGCGATCGGGGTCGTAGGTCATCTGCGGAATCAGGTGACCGCGCGGGCAGCAATAGCCGTGGTTGCTCTTCGATATCTGGTTGCCACGCACGCGGGTCATGCGGCCCCCGCTCACGTACAGCTGGATTGCGCACCATTGCGTGCAGCCCTGGCAGGTGCTGGCAATCCATTCGCCCTTCGCCGGAGCACTGGGCCGCGCCTTGCGCGGGATCAGTGCATTCTTGAACGGCATGGGCGCGGCCTTCGGCTTGTCGGCCGCCAACGCATTGGCGCCGAGCATCCAGGCCGCGGATGCGGCCGACGCCCTGATGAACTCACGTCTTGTCAATTTCATGACTGCCTCCTGTATCGGTATTCGATCAATTTGAAATCTATCCCCCCGACGCCCGATGCCGGCCTCGAATTGGCGTTACTACTCGGTAACCTGAAGCAGGTCGCGATCAGCCCGTTCCGCTGCCCGCACGAACGGCGATCAGTCATTGCCGAAAGTCGGCGCTGGCGGTACGGCGTCCGGGGCAGCGCGGCCTGCACGGCGCCTGGCGCGTCACGGAGATTTCGGATGGAGAGAAAAGAAGGATTCACGACATCGGCCTCGACATACTCTTGCCTGTCGATCTGCGAGAACCATGCCATCGGAGCCAAACCCCGCAGCATCATGAGCCTGGGCTCGCATGCGGGCGAGCAGGGACGGACCGGCGGCAGAAACCGGTTAAGATGGTTACCACACCGTAACCGAGGAGACCTCCATGCATCCGGACATGAGAATCCCGTTACCAAACCGTAACCGGCGCCAGTGGATGATACAAGGCGGATGCATCGCCGCCGCCGCTCTGGTCGGGCTTACCCGCAAGTCACAGGCAGCCGCCGGGCGAATTCGCGTCGGCATGACGCCGGCCTTCCTGCACGACCAACACGGCCTGCTCGACGAATGGCGCGAATTCATGGCCGCGTCGCTGAACCGCCCCGTGGAGTTCGTGCAGCGCGACAGCTACCGCGAAACCATGGACCTGTTGCAACTGGAAAAACTCGAATTCGCCTGGATCTGCGATTACCCCTACCTGCATCTGAAGGACACCGTGCGCCTGCTGGCGGTGCCGCTCTACCAGGGGCGACCGCACTACCGCTCCTACCTGATCGTGCACAAGGACAACACCACGACGCGCTCGATGGCCGACCTGGCCGGCTCGATCTTTGCGTACGCCGATCCGTATTCAAACACCGGCTATCTGTCGCCACGCTATGAAGTCCGCCAACTCGGCCGCGACCCCGCGACCTACTTTCGCAAGACCTTTTTCACCTGGTCGCACCGCAAGGTGGTGGAGGCGGTGGCCACCGGGCTGGCGCAGGGCGGCGCCGTGGATAGCTACATCTGGGAGACGCTGGCGCATGTGGAGCCGACCGTGACCGCGCGAACGCGCGTGGTGTGGCGCTCGCCGGAGTATGGCTTTCCGCCCTTCGTCAGCCATCGTTCGGTGAACACCGCCGACTTTTGGCAGATGCAGAATCACCTGATCGGCACGGCGAAAACGGAGGCCGGACGCAAGCTGCTGGCCCGCCTGCACCTGGACGGCTTCACCGCCGGCAGCCCGGCGCTGTACGACGGCGTGGCACGCATGATGCGCGCCTTCGGCGAAGCCTGATGCGCTGGCTGTTCAATCTCTCCTTTCGCCACAAGATTCCGCTGTGGACCTCGTTCCTGATCGGCCTGTCGATCTTCGCCGTCGGCGCCGCGCTGATGACGCGCGCCTACAACGACATGAAGAACGCGGTGGTGGTCAGCGCCGAGAACCTCGCCCATACGCTGGCCAACACCGTGGCGCCGACGCTGCTGCACGACGACGTCTGGCGCGCCTTCGAGATCGTGCGCTCGCCGATACGCGCGAAATCGGCCATGACGCCGGTCGAGGTGGATGCCGTCGTGGTACTCGGACGCGACCGCAAGGTGTTCGTTTCCAGCCATCCCGAAACCCTGCCGATGCTCGCCGCGGCGGCCACGCTGGGCGCCGACTGGCGGCAGATCGACGAGCGGCTCGACGCCGCCCCCGAAAGGAAATGGCCGCTGGTACTGGAGCCGGCGAACTCCGACTACCTCTACCTGGCCTTGCCCGTGGTGCATAAGGATGCGCAACTGGGGCATCTGGTCCTGCGTTATTCCAAATCAGTATTCCACCCCTGGTTCATCGACACCATCTGGCAGGGACTGGGCATCGGCCTCTTGGTGCTGGCGGTGCTGATTCCAATCAACTGGTACTGGGGCAGCCGCATGTCGGCGCCGCTGGTCGATCTGGCGCAGCGCATGGGCCTGATGCTGGAGAAGGCACCGGAACCGCTGCCCTCGGGCCTGTATCCCTACCACGACGAACTCGGACAACTGTTCGAGGCCTACGACCAGATGGCCCTGGCACTGCGCGACAAGGCCGCGCTGGAGGCCGAAGTGGTCAAGTCGGAACGGCTGGCCGCGATCGGCCAGCTCACCGCCGGCATCGCCCATGAGATCAACAATCCGCTGGCCGGGTTGATCACGGTGGTGGACACCCTCAAGCTGCGCCGCGACCTCGACCCGCGCGCCTTGCGCAGCCTGGATCTGATCGATCGCGGCCTGACGCAGATTCGCGACACCGTCGCCGCACTGCTGGTGCAAACCAGGGTGCAGGCGCGCCCACTGAACCTGCACGACCTCGAAGACATCCATACCCTGATCCAGCCGCAGGTCGGCAAGCGCCGCATCCAGCTTGAATGGTCCGCCGCGATGCCGGCCGAATTGCCGGCGCCGGCCAGCCTGGTGCGCCAGATACTGATCAACCTGTTGCTCAACGCCGTGCAGGCCGCGGCTGAGGACGGCCATGTCAGCCTATGGCTGGGGCGCAAAGACGATTCGGAGACCTGTCTGGCCATCGTGGTGCGCAACGACGGCGCCCTGCTCGGCGAAGAACAGCTTGCCCACCTGTTCGAGCCATTCGCTTCCACGCGCGCTGGCGGGCACGGCCTCGGCCTCTGGGTCACCTACCAAATCGTGACGCAGCTGAACGGCCGCATCACGGCGAGAAACATCGACGGCCAGGTCGAATTCGTGGTCCACCTGCCCCTTGGAGAAACCCCATGCAGCACCGCATCGCACTGATCGAAGACGATCCGATCATTGGCGAGGCGCTCTCCGAGCGCCTCGACTTCGAGGGCTTCGCCTGCGACTGGTATCGCGACGGCAAGTCCGCCCGGCGCGGGCTTGGCCAACGCCGCTACAGCGTGGTGGTGAGCGACATCAATCTGCCGGACATCAGCGGCGAGCAACTGTTCAGCGACTTGCTCGATGCTGGGCAAGCCATGGCCCCATTCATCTTCATCACCGGTTACGGCGCCATCGACCAGGCCGTGCGCCTGCTCAAACTGGGAGCCCACGACTACGTCACCAAACCCTTCAACGTCGGTGAATTGATCGGCAAGATTCGTGGCCTGTGCGAGCGGCAACGCCCGGCGGGCAACGCCGTCGCGCAACTCGGGATTTCAACCGGCATGCGCCAGATCGAGGAACTGTTGCCACGACTGGCCGCCAGCCGCAGCGCTGTGCTGGTCTCGGGCGAGTCGGGTGCCGGCAAGGAAGAAGTCGCGCGCGCCCTGCACCGCGCCGGCGATCCCGATGGCAAGACTCCTTTCGTCGCGGTCAATTGCGGCGCGATTCCCGAGAACCTGATCGAGTCGGAGCTGTTCGGCCACGAGAAAGGTGCGTTCACCGGCGCCGACCGCGACCGACGCGGGGTGTTCGAACAGGCGGACGGCGGCTCGCTGTTCCTCGACGAAATTGGCGAAATGCCGCCCTCGATGCAAGTCAAGCTGCTGCGTGCGATTCAGGAACGGGCCGTGGTTCGGGTTGGCGGCGCGACGTCGCACAAGGTCGATATCCGGCTGGTCTGCGCCACGCATCACGACCTGAAAGCCATGGTGGAACACGGCAGCTTCCGTGAAGACCTGTACTACCGGATCCACGTCATCCACTTGCACGTGCCGCCTCTGCGCGAACGGCAGGAAGACATCCTCTGGCTCGCGGCACGTTTTCTCGACGACCGGGCGAGCAAGGGTGAAACCCGGCGCACGCTGACCTCTGAAGCCGAACGCGCCCTCACCCGCTATCCCTGGCCGGGCAATGTTCGCGAGTTGCAGCACTGCCTTGAGCGCGCCTGCGTGCTCTCGCTGACACCGGTATTGAACGCCGAAAACCTGTTCGGCCGCGGCGGAACACCCGCTCTGGAAAGCGACGCGCTGCGGCAACCACTCAGCGACCACCTGCAGGAATGCGAGCGCGCCTACATCCGCCGCGCTCTGAGCGAGTGCGGTGGCCGCATCGCCGACACCGCCGCCCTGCTCGGCATCAGCCGCAAGAATCTCTGGGAAAAAATGCGCAAGCTGGGAATGGCCGACGGCTGAACGCCAAGTGCAATTTCATGGACAAAAAAACCGCCGGACATGCCGGCGGTTTTGATTTCATCGAAAGCCCCTGCTAAAGATTCTTCGTATCGTGGCAAGCCGCGCCGCAGGAGTTGGTGTAGGGGATCGGCATCGCCTTGCCCGGTTCCACACCCTTGACGCCCTTGTTGTCCTTGCGCGGAACGTCATAGACGTGCGAGCTGATGTCGTTGACCCAGTAGTTCTTGCCGTCCTTGTTGAGCAGGCCCTTGCCGAAGCCGGCGCCAGTCTGCGCGGTCTTGGCATTGTGGCAGTCGATGCAGGTGATCTTGCCCGGGTCCACCGTGCACTTGGCCTTGTCCGCCAGATGCTCCTTCATGTCGTCGCGGTTCTTGTGGCAGGCGGTGCACACCTCGGACGTCTTCGGATCGTTCTTCAACTGATGCAGCGACTTGCCGTTGCCATGCGGGTCGTGGCAGTCGGAGCAGGCCACCAGCTGGGTGCCGTTGCGATACTTCTTGGCCTTGATCAGGTCCGAATAGGGCTGGTGGTGGCTCTTGGAATGCAGTCCGTCCGCCCAGAAGTCGGCGTCCTTGCCGTCCGGTCGCGTCGTGTATTCCGTGAGGAAGCGGTTGCGCGAGGTGCCCGGCAACATCATCTTGTTGTCCTTGTTAACCGGCTGGTCGTTGTTCAGGTTGCCCTGAGGCCGGCTGTGGCACTGCCCGCACAATACATCGGCGCGTTCCGCCGAGAGCTTGTTGGGGCTGACGATGGTGGCAGGCATGTCGATTTCTTTTGCCTTGTCGTGCACCGAACCGGGGCCGTGGCAGGTCTCGCAACCCAGGTTGAGTTCGTTGGGCTTGCCATCGCCGTCGATGTCCATCTCGCCGTTGCGATCGTTCACTGCGCCGGCGATGTAATCGCCCTTGGCGTTCTTGGTCAGCGTATAGCCGGCGTAATGGCAGGACGCGCATTCCTTGTCGAAGGACTTGGCCTGTGGCGGATCGATCAGCTTTTTATCCTGCTCGTTGTAGAACCAGTCGGCGTGGTAATCGCGCCAGGGCTTGCGGGTACGGTCGGCAAACGAGTCGTCGCCGTTCTGGTTGAACTGGACGAAGGGGAACAGGTTGGCACCAACGCGCACCAGGTAGCGCTGCTTGTAAAGGCCGCCACCGTAGGTCATGTCCACCGTATAGGTGCGGGGCTTGTCCGCGCTGTCACGCAGGTTTTCGGTACGCAGCTTGAGCTTGCCGTCGGTGTCCTTGTAGAAAGTGGCGGTGAAACTTGCCGACGCGGCATCGGCCGGTGCCTTGGTGGCGATCTGGTACTTGTCGAAGCCGCGGCCCTTGTCGAAACCGTGGAACCAGAACTTGGTGCCCGCCATGAGCTTGTCCAGGCCCTTGTTGAACTCCGGGAAGCGGGAATGATCCTGCAGCTTGCTCGGCTTGCCGATGACCGTCATGCCCAGCCGGTGCAGGGTCTTGGTGATGTGCTTCTGGTCTTCGTGGCATTCGATGCAAGCGGTGCTGCCGATGTATTTGGCATCGGGCGGCACGTTGCCGGAGATCTTGATCAGCATCGGCGCGGCGCCCAGTTCATCGGTGCCCAGCGCCTTGCGCGACTTGTCGCCGCCCGGCAGGTATTTGCTGGTGGCGGGTTCGACATAGACAAAGTATTTGCCGCCGGGCACGTCGGCGAAGCTGAATTCGCCCTTGTCGTCGGTCTTCGCGTTCAGGTAGCGTCCGCGATTGGCGGCCAGGCTGTCTTCCAGCGGCTCGTCGTTCGGCGAATCCTTTCTGACTTCGACCGGCGTCTTGCCCATCGCCGCGATGTCGTTGGCGGGAATCAGCCAGACCGTGGCATCGGCCACCTTGAGGAAGGTCTCCTTGCTGCCGTCCTCGACCACGCCCTTGAAGGCAGTGTTCGGGTAGCTCTTCACTCCGCCCGTACAACCGTAGATCAGGAACGCGGAAGCGATCACCAGCAAGCTTCCGAGAGTATTTTTGTTCATGATGATCCCCCTGTTGTTCGATTGTTCGAAGGGATACGAGCAATCCCTGTGCCATGAACCGACTTGGTTTTCTTCAGAACCGTCAATGCTTACATCCGGGAATCCGCCAGCCGAATGTCACACTAAAAAATGCATGTTACTCCCGCTCATGGCATCAAGTACCGCGCCGAGTCAGGGGGTTGCCGGCTTGACCGCCCGATGGAAACCGATCATGCCGGAGAACACCGTATCCACCGTCACCTCGACGAAGCCCATCTCGCGCAGCACGATCGACAGTTCTTCGGCGGTGTAGAACAGGTCCAGCGCGTCGATGAAATACTGCTTGAACTTGGTCGCCGCCGGACTGCTGCCGACGATCAGGCTGGTGAAATTGAGGCAGGTCTTGAGGTAGGCGTAGTAGAGGTTCTTCACGATCACGTTGCGCGGACGCAGCATGTCGGAATGGTGAAAGTGGCCACCGGGCTTCAGCACGCGCAGGATCTCGCTGAACACTTCGCGCACGCGCAGGTGGCGCGAGGCGAACTGCAGGGTGACGACGTCGAAATGGTTGTCGGGGAAGGGCAGCGTGTGCACGTCGCCGATGGTGCTCTTGATCTGGAAGCCCAGCGCCGTGGCATTCTGCTGCCCCACGGTCTGCATCTCCGCGCTCCGGTCCATGGCGTGAATGTCCAGCGTCGGCTCGCGCTTGAGCAGGGCGATGCCGATGGCGTTGGTGCCGGCACAGACGTCGAGCACCTTCTGGTTCGGCTTGATGTCCACGGTCTGCATGAAGCGCTTGAGAAAAGTGCTCCAGAGGCCGAGCGCGGCGATCTCGTTGGCACGGTCGTAATAGCGCGCAATGTCTGCGAACGCATCGTTCAGCTCATTGGTCCAGACCGCGTTGAAGCGTTCTTCGCGGACTGCCTCGCGCGAGGCCAGTGGGGGGGGTGCCATTGTTGAGTCTCCTGCAGGTGAATTAGATTTTGCTGATAGACGACGGATTTAGCCCGCGCAGCGGGCTGCTGTCAAGTTGGCACTGCCAAGCTCCTCAGTACCCGCAACAGCGCGGGGCGTCACTTCGGGAAGTTCTGCAAGCTTGTCAGTGTTCAGTTCGAATGGCGCGGACGATGTCCGTCTGCGCAAAATCATCGCCCTTGAACAACAGCGGCAGGCTGCGCACTTTGGCGAGAGCATAACTGAAGACATCGCCGAAGTTCAGTCCCGCCGGGTGTCCGCTGCCCTTGCCGTAGGCAACGAAAGCGGCATAGGCGGCATCGGTCTCCGCCGAACCGGGCGCCACCAGCTCGAACGCGGGAAGCCGCAACAGATCATCCAGCATCACCACGGCACGATGGCCGCGCCGGCCGTAAACGACCATTCGTGCCTCCACCACCGAAACGCTGCTGATCAGGGCCTTGCCGGATTCCTCGATGATGCCGACGAACTCCTCGCGCTCGGGCTCGGCAAAGGCGACGGCGACCAGCGCGGAAGTATCGACAACGATCATTTCGGCAAGCCGTGTCCATCCCATGCCAAGGGATCGAAAGCATCGGGCCGGTCGGGTATCCGGTCGAACTGGGCCAGCAGTGCGGACATGCGGCCGACCGTGCTAGCGCGCTCCGTGGTTTCGCTGATCAAGTGGTCCAGCGCCCGTTCGACAACAGCGGTTTTTGACAAACCGGTTGCCTTCGCGAGCCGCTCGACTTTGCCGACCACTACGGGATTGGCGATCTGAAGTGCCATGGGATGGCCTCTGTATGTTGAAATAATTGCGATCAATATACATCGCCTTGTCCGGGGCGGCAAGAGCGTGGACTCGGTCAAGTAATGCCATTCGGCAATCTTTGTAAAAGTTCCCGAAGGGACGCACCGCGCTGGCGCTGCTCCGCTTTGCGTACCGGGAATTCCGCTTCGCGGGCCGGTAACGGCGACCTGCTACGACACATACCCGATTCAAGGAGACCGCTCAGTGCGATATCGGTTCCGGCGGTTCCGCCTTGCCGAACAGGAAACCCTGGAAGGCATAACAGTTGTGGCTGGCGAGGAATTCGCGCTGCGCTTCGGTTTCCACGCCTTCGGCGATCACCGCGAGGCCCATGCTCTGTGCCAGCGCAACGATGGTTCGGGCGATTGCGGCATCGTTCGGATCGGTCAGTACATCGCTGATGAATGACTGGTCGATCTTCAATTGATCTAGGGGCAGGCGCTTCAGATAGGACAGCGATGAATAGCCGGTGCCGAAGTCGTCCAGCGAGAAACTCACCCCGGCCGCCTTGAGTTCGGTCATTTTGACGATGGTGTCTTCCACGTCGCTGAGGAACAGGCTCTCGGTCAGTTCCAGCTTCAGGCGCCGTGGATTGGCGCCGGTGTGGTCGAGTGTGGCCAAAACCTGATCGACGAAGCCCTGATGATGAAACTGCCGCGCACTGACATTGACCGCCATGGTCAGGTGCGCCTTGCCGGGGTCCTTGCCCCAGACCGCCAGGCGCGCACAAGCGGTTTCCAGCACCCACTGGCCGAGCGGCAGGATCAGCCCGGTTTCCTCCGCCAGCGGAATGAACTCGTTGGGGGCCACCAGGCCGCGCAGCGGATGGCGCCAGCGCACCAGCGCCTCGACACCCGTTAGCTGCCCCTCGGCGCCGACCTGCGGCTGGTAGAAAAGCATGAACTGATGTTCGCGCAGGCCCTTGCGCAAATCGGCCTCGAGCGTGGAACGGGTGGTGACTGCGTCCTGCATGTCGGGCTGGAAAAAGCGCAGGGTGTTGCGACCTGCCGCCTTGGCCTGGTACATCGCCAGATCGGCCTGCTGCAGCAACTCGTCGACGCTTGCGTCGTGGCCGCTATACAGCGTGATGCCGATGCTCGGGGTGCAGTGATACTCCTGGGCGCCCAGTTGAAAATCCTGGTTCAGCGCCTCGACGATTTTCTCGCCCACGATTTCCGTCTGGGCCGCCGCGTCATGCAGATTCTCGCTGAGGTCTTCCAGCATCAGCACGAACTCGTCGCCGCCAAGACGGGCCACGGTGTCGTTTTCCCGCACGCACTCGGTCAGGCGTCCGGCGACGTGTTGCAGCAGCAAGTCGCCCTTGTCGTGGCCCAGCGTGTCGTTCAGGGTCTTGAAGTTGTCGAGGTCGATGAACAGCACCGCGCCGTGGTGCCGGTTGCGGGCGCTGGCGGCCAGCCCGCGCTGCAGTCGGTCGAGCAGCAGCCGGCGATTGGGCAACTGGGTCAGCGGATCGTAGAACGCCAGATGCCTGATTTCTTCTTCCGCCGCCTTGCTCTCGCTGATGTCGGTGAACGCGGCGACGTAATGCGTGATCTTTCCGTCCAGGCCCCTGACCGCCGAGATGGTCTGCCACTTGGGAAAGATTTCGCCGTTCTTGCGCTTGTCCCACATTTCGCCATACCAGGCGCCGGTGGCTGTCAGTTGGCGCCACATGCCGGCATAGAACTCCTGGTCGTGCTTGCCGGACTTGAGCATGGCGGGAGTCTGCCCCACCACCTCCTCGGCGCCGTATCCGGTCAGGTCGGTAAAGGCCTGATTGACGCGCAGAATGACTCCATTGGCATCGGTGACCATGATGCCATGCAGCGATTCGAAGGCCTTCGCCGCGATGCGCAGTTCCTGCTGTACCTGACGGTTTTCCGTGATGTCGCGCGTAATGCCGACAAAGTGCGTGGTGCGGCCTTCGCTGTCCAGCACCGGAGCCACCGACAGGTCGCTCCAGAACGGCGTGCCGTCCTTTTTGAAGTTCATCAGGTGGCCGCTGAAGGAATTCCCGGCGACCAGAGCCGCCCTCAGTTCGCCGAGAATGACGATATCCTCGCCCCGGTTGTGCAGAAAGGACGGCGTCCGCCCGAGTATCTCGGCCTCGGTATAGCCGGTGATGCGCTGGAAGGCCTCATTGGCGTAGGTAATGCGGCGCTCGGCATCGGTGATGATGACGCCCTGGGTGATGGAGGCCAGCGCCTGATGGTGCAAGCGCAGGATCGCCTCGCTCTTGTGCCGCTCCTCGGACTGCACCACCTTGACCAGGTTTTCGCGGAACACGATCATGGCGCGCGCCATGTCGCCGATTTCATCGCCGCGCCGGTCGTCGCCCGCCGCAATCTCCGAGGTTTCGTCGCGGGCCGCCAACTGGCTCATGGCGCGGGTCATGCGGACCATGGGCTGGATGATGCCTCGTGCCAACGCCGCCGCCACCGCCAGGGTAAGCGCCAGCAGGATCGTGACGAAAACGGCAACCATGCGCGCCGTGCGGGCGGCCGCGTCTTCGGCACGCCGGGCCTGCGCGATCAGGTCGGCGGCGAGGCTGTCTTCGACGACCTTCATCTGGTCGATCCTTTGCGTCACCGTGTCAAACCAGTGCGCGGCCGTGATCCCTTCCGTCAGGCGCAGCCCCGGGTTGCCGGTGGCGATCTGCCGCATGCGCTCAAGCTCCGTCGCGCTGACGCCTTCGAGCAGATAGCCGAGCAACGCAACCTGTCTCGGCGACGCAAAAAAGCGGAACTGTCCAAGATACAAGCGCTGCCGATCGATCAGTTCGACCAGGCGCGTCTGGCCGGCCACATCGAAACGGCCGGCGGCAAAACCGGCGGTACCGATGGCCCGTTCCAGTCCGGCGATCTCCTTGGCCTGCAGGAGGTGCAGGTAGGCGTAGATCGAACGCGTCAGATCGGCGCGGGGGCTGACCACCAGAACCTCTTCGACAACGCCGATCAGGCGGGTGACGGCGCCGCCATACAGTCGGGTGAGTTCCGGCGCCGTCATTCGGCGCTCGGCAATGGCGTGCCGCCACGCGTCTATCTGGTCCGTCAGCTCGCGCGCCGCCGCGATGCGGGTGGCCAGCGTCCCGCCCATGTGCGCGGCATCAAAGTAGGTGAGCGCACCGGCCAGCGCCGCGCGCTTTTCGTCTGTTTCCGCATGCCGCGCCGGCAGCCGTTCCGCCAGTTCGGTCCCCGCCGAGCCGATGAAACTGGCGGACAAGCCGCGCTCCTTCTGCACCGCATGGATCAGGTCGCCGACCGCCGGGGCCAATTCGGCGATGACCCGCAGATCCTTCATGTCATTGGCAATGCGGAAGTAACCGGTGAGCGTCCACAGCGAGAGGACCACCACGCCGATGATCGGCAATGCCAGTGCGAGCGCGACCCGTGTGCCGATGCGTGTGTTGTGCAATTTGAAATGCCGCACGGTCACGTCACCGGCCGCGGGGCTGCGGGCGTGGCGACGGCCAGGTCCGCCGCCGGGCACGGGCGCCCGAACAGGTAGCCCTGATAGGCATTGCAGCCATGACTGGCGAGAAAACTTCGCTGACCCTCGGTTTCCACTCCCTCGGCGATGACCGCGAGGCCCAGGCTTTGCCCGAGGGTGATGATGGCCTTGGCAATGGCGGCATCATTGGGGTCGGTGAGGATATCGCGGACGAAGGATTGATCGATTTTCAACTGGTCCAGCGGCAGCCGCTTGAGATAGGTCAGCGACGAATAGCCGGTACCGAAATCGTCGAGCGAGAAGCCGACGCCGCTGGCCTTGAGCGTGCTCATTTTCTTGATGATGTCTTCCACATCGGCCAGCAGCAGGCTCTCCGTCAGCTCCAGCTTGAGCCGCCGCGGATCGGCGCCGGTGTGTTCGAGTATCGCCAGGACCTGCTCGATAAAGTCGACGTGATGGAACTGGCGCGCGCTGACATTCACCGCCACGGTAAGGTGGGCCATCGCGCGCTGGTTTGCCCAGCTCACCAGTTGCAAGCATGCCGTTTGCAATACCCAGTGCCCGAGCGGCAGGATCAGGCCGCTGTCCTCGGCGAGCGGTATGAACTCGGCGGGCGAGACCATGCCGCGCTGCGGATGCCGCCAGCGCACCAGGGCTTCGACGCCCGTCAGCCGCCCCGCGCCATCGACCTGGGGCTGGTAGTAGAGAAGAAACTGCTCGTGCTGCAGGGCCTGGCGCAGCTCGGCTTCCAGGCCGGCGCGGGCGGTGACCACAGCCTGCATTTGCGGATCGAAGAAACGCAGGGTGTTGCGGCCCGCGGCCTTGGACTGGTACATGGCGAAGTCCGCCCGCTTCAGCAGCTCGTCAACCGTATCCTGATTGCCGCCGAACAGCGTGACGCCGATGCTCGGCGTGCTGTGATGCTTGTGCTGGGCCAGCAGGTAGGGTTCATTGAGCGTGGCAAGGATTTTTTCGCCCACCGTCTTGGCCTGTGGCGCGGCGTCTTCCGGGTTGGTATCGAGGCCTTCCAGCATGACCACGAACTCGTCGCCGCCCAGGCGGGCCACGGTATCGCCTTCTCGCACGCTGGCGCTCAGCCGTTGCGCAACCTGCTGCAACAGCTGGTCGCCCTTGTCATGGCCCAGGGTGTCGTTGAGCGTCTTGAAATTGTCCAGATCGATGAACAGCAGCGCGCCCTCGCGTCCGCTGCGCCCGCTGGCGGTGACGGCCTGCTGCAGGCGATCGAGCAGCAGCCGGCGATTGGGCAACTGGGTCAGCGGATCGTAGAAGGCCAGGCGGTGGATCTCGGCTTCCGCCTCGGTGTTGCGGGAGATGTCGGAGAAGGTGCCGATGTAGTTGCTGACGCTGCCGTCGGGCGCGACGACGGAACTGATGGTCAGCATCTCGGCGTAGATTTTCCCGTTCTTGCGCCGGTTCCAGATCTCGCCTTGCCAGTAGCCGTTGTCCTTCAGCGTGGTCCACATGCGCTGGTAGTAGGCCGCATCGTGGCGCCCCGACTTGAGCAGCGCCGGCGTCTGGCCGATGGCCTCTTCCGCGCTGTAGCCGGTGAGTCGAACAAAAGCCTGATTGACCCGCACGATGACACCCATGGCGTCGGTGATCATCATGCCTTCCTGCGATTCGAAGGCAATCGCGGCAACACGCAGGTTGGCCTCCGCCTGCTTGCGCTCCGCGATGCTGGTGGCAATGCCCAGGTAGCCGGTGATTTCCGCCTTTGCATTCCGTATCGCGGTGATCGACAACAGCACGGGTATGCGCCGGCCATCCTTGTGGATATAGGTCCATTCGTGCTCGTCGGGTTGGCCCGTGACGCGGGTCCTGGCGACAAAGGTATCGAAGCCGGGCGCCACCGCAAAACCCAGTTCGTTCGTCAGCAGCCCGGCATAGGCGACAACCTCGTCCGGATCATGAAAGGCACCGGGGTCGCACTTGCCGATCAACTCCCCGGCCGTATAGCCCAGCAGTGTCTCGGCGCCACTGTTGAACACGGTGATGAGACCTTGCGGATCGGTGGCGATGATCGAATACGAGGCACTGGACAGCACCGACGCCATCAGCGTCTGGCTTTCCCGCAAGGCGATCTCGGCCTGCTTGCGCTCGGTAACGTCCTGCAGGGTTTCGATGGCGCCGACCACGCGCCCCGTCTCGTCGCGCAGCGGCGAGGCGAGAAAGCTCAGCCAGCGCCCGGTGTTGTCGAAATATCCCTCGGCCTCATAGGCGCCGGCCACCACCGAAGACAGGCGGATTGTTTCCGAGTAGTAACGCTCCATGGTCGCCCGATCGTCATTGACGATCAGGTCGGCCAGCACCGGCCGCGGCTTCGGATAGAACGCCTTCCATGGGTCTTTGCTGCCGACCATGTCGGCCGCCGGCATCTTGAGCACCAGCTCGCAGGCACGGTTCCACTGGGTAACGCGATGCTCGGCGTCGATGACGAAAGTCGGGATCGGCGTACTGTCGACAACCTGCGCCAAAACACGTTTGGCATGTTCCTGACCCAGTTCGGCGCGGCGGCGTTCGGTGATGTCCTGCACCGTGCCGACGTAACGCAGGATACTTCCCGCCGGGTCCAGAATCCGCTCGGCGCGACTCTGCACCCAGCGGATGTCGCTGCCCAGCGCAACGCGGTAATCGACCACGGCGAGTTCGCCCTTGAGCGCCGCGCGGCGAAACTGTTTTACCGCGGCGCGATCTTCGGCATAGACGATTTTTTCAAGATAGTCATCCAGACTCAGGCTGGATTCTTCCGGCAAGCCAAGGATGCGTCGCGCTTCCGACGACCAGTGCATCTCGTTGCGAATGAAGTCGAGCACCCAGCTGCCCACCTGGGCGACGGCCAGAACGCGGTTCAGGTCCTCATCCCGCGCCGCGACTTCAGCCGCTGCGCGCTGCAGGCGCCGGTGCCGCCGCGCCAGGGTTTCCACCGAGGCAAGCAGCACCGCCGGGTCACCGGATTTGGACAGAAAATCCTCCGCCGCCGAACGGCGCGCCGCCAACTGTCGATCGCCATCGTTCCAGGCGGTGAGATAGACCACCGGCAGCTGGGCGTAGCGTTCCCTCTGCCGGATCAGGGTCACCAGTTCCGGCCCGCGGCAGGCCTCCATCTCGATATCGACCACCAGCACGTCGGGCTGGTACTCGTCCATGAAATCGAGCACCAGCAGCGGGTCTTCCGACGGCAGCACCTCCATGCCGGCCTCGACCAGCAGCGCCGAAAAGGTGTCGAGGGCACTTTGTTCGTCGTCCACCAGCATCACCCGATAGCGATTTCCCTTCTCCTCCGCGCACGATTCCTGGATCACCGCGGCGAGCCGTTGCGGCACCAGGGGCTTCTCGACAAAGTGCCTGACGCCGGAGCGCAGCAGTTCAAGCTGGCGCGAGAAATTGACAGTCGGGTCGGTCAGCACGATCCAGCAAGCGGCCCTGCCCGCCGCCGCCGCAAGAGACAGGCGTTGTGCGTCATTGAGCGACAGCACCCATTCCATGTCGGCCAGCACAAGATGATATTTCCCGAGGGGCGCAGGCATGTCCTCCGGCCGCGGGCATTCCACCAGCGTCGAACTCATCCCGGCCAGCAGCAGACGCAGCGGCCCCAGCGCCTGATCGAAGGCGCCCACGGCCACCACCTGAAGCTGCAGCGACACGACCGGCGGCGGCGAGCGGCGAATGACCTCCCGGTTGCCCAGCGCCACCGCCAACTGGCCGGTGAGATCCAGCAGCGCCTGCAGGTGAACGGCAGAAATTTCCTTCTCGGTCACCGCCTTGGAGAGCAGGGACACCAGCGCTGCGCAGGTATCCTTCACGGCGCCATTTTCCAGGAGCGAATGCACCAGCTTCAGCCGGTGCAGCAGGCGCAGGCCGCGCAACCGGTCCCAGCCGTCGCGGCCAAGCTTGTCGCGCAAATCTTCAAGCTGTTCCTGCAAGGTGCCGATGGCGCTGGTGTTCATCGCACTAGGTTTTCAATATCCCGCGTGTGACGCAATTGATTCACTTGCGAACAGGAAATACCGGCGCCCCGATCGCTGTCCGAACGGCGTCGAGACATCATTATGCCCAAGTCTGCCTCCCCACTATTCCCCGGTCATTGCCGGAGTTGTTTTTTGCTGTCGCCGCCTGATGGTCGCGACAGGGCGGTTCGCCGGTCCTGGCAAAGCGGGATCCATGCCGATTATCTGTTTAACCAAAGACATACGTCGCCCGCCTCGTATCTTACGCGGGATACCCCTGTCCGGCACAGCGCTGCTGCGTTGTTTCAGATCGAACCGGGGCAACCCCGTACGGGGGCGATGCAAGCATGGAAAGTCGGCGCTGGCGGCACGGCGATTCAGTGCTGGTTCTGCTCGTACCACCCCTTGCTGGCATTGACCACCTTGACCACCAGCAGCATCACCGGCACTTCGATCAGCACGCCGACCACGGTGGCCAGCGCGGCGCCGGACTCGAAGCCGAACAGGCTGATCGCGGCGGCGACCGCCAGTTCGAAAAAGTTGCTGGCGCCGATCAGGGCCGAGGGGCAGGCGACGCTGTGCTTCTCGCCCACCGCGCGATTCAGCCAGTAGGCCAGCGCCGAATTGAAGAAGACCTGGATCAGGATCGGCACGGCGAGCAA
>CAYNGV010000015.1:0-6991 GCA_964397005.1 uncultured Sulfuritalea sp.
AGAGCGGTGCCAAGAAGCGCTTTGTCGTGCGCGCTTCCGGCGGCATCAAGCGCGGGAGTGCGTTCAAGCGCCACATCCTGACCAAGAAAACCACCAAGAGCAAGCGCCAGTTGCGCGGTGTGCATACCGTGCACGCCTCCGACACAAAGTCGGTTCGCGCCATGTTGCCCAACGGTTAAGGAGAGACACCATGCCAAGAGTAAAACGTGGTGTAACGGCGCGCGCGCGCCACAAGAAGGTTCTCGACCTGGCCAAGGGTTATCGCGGCCGTCGCAGCAAGGTCTATCGGATCGCCAAGGAAGCGGTGATGAAGGCCGGGCAATATGCCTACCGCGACCGTCGTCAGCGCAAACGCCAGTTCCGTGTCCTGTGGATCGCCCGTATCAATGCGGCGGCTCGCGAACTGGGCATGAAGTACAGCACCTTCATGAACGGCCTGAAGAAGGCCTCGATTGAAGTCGATCGCAAGGTGCTGTCCGACCTCGCCGTATTCGACAAGCCGGCCTTTGCCGCCCTGGCCGAAAAGGCCAAGGCCCAACTGACGGCCTGAGTCCCGCTGTACCCGGAGAAGGAGGCCCAGGGCTGTTGGGGCCTCCTTTTTTACTTCTGCTTTTGCGTCGTGATCAATGGATAACCTGGATCAACTCGTAGCGTCCGCGACCTCCGACTTTGCCGCTGCCACCGAACCGGCCAGGCTGGAAGACGCCAAGGCGCGCTATCTGGGCAAGGAAGGCTCGCTCACGGCACTGCTCAAGGGCCTTGGCAAGCTACCGGCGGAAGAGCGCAAGAGTGCCGGCGCGGCGATCAACATCGCCAAGGAGCGCATCGAGTCGGCGCTGACGACACGGCGCGAGGCGCTGAAGAATGCCCTGCTCGAAGCCCAACTGGCCACCGAGGCACTCGATGTCACGCTGCCAGGCCGTGGCCTGCCGCGAGGCAGCCTGCATCCGGTCACCATCAGCCTGGACCGCATCGAGCAGTTGTTCCGCTCCATCGGTTTCGATGTTGCCGACGGTCCCGAGATCGAGACCGACTGGCATAACTTCACGGCGCTGAACACGCCCGAAAATCATCCGGCGCGTTCAATGCACGACACCTTTTATCTGCAGGGTGCTGACGGCAAGGTGCAGGACGACGTGCTGTTGCGCACCCACACCAGCCCGGTGCAGATCCGTTCCATGCTGGCGCACACGGAGCGATACAAGCATCTGGAAACCATGCCGGAACTGCGCGTGATCTGTCCCGGTCGCGTCTATCGCGTCGATTCCGATGCCACGCATTCGCCGATGTTTCACCAGGTTGAGGGCCTCTGGGTGGGCGAGAGCGTCAGCTTCGCCGACCTCAAGGGCGTGGTCGCGGATTTCCTGAGGCGCTTCTTCGAGTCCGACGATCTGAAAGTGCGTTTCCGTCCTTCCTTCTTTCCGTTCACCGAGCCTTCGGCCGAGATCGATGTCGCTTTCATGAGCGGCGCGCTGGAAGGCCGCTGGCTGGAAATCGCCGGTTGCGGCATGGTCCATCCCAATGTGTTGCGCTTCGGCGGCTTCGATCCGGAAAAGTACACCGGCTTCGCCTTCGGCATGGGCCCGGACCGGCTGACCATGCTGCGTTATTCGATCCCCGATCTGCGCCTGTTCTTCGAAGGCGATCTGCGTTTCCTTTCGCAGTTCCAATAATCCATGCAATTCTCCGAATCCTGGCTGCGCAGCCTCTGCAATCCATCCCTGTCGAGCGAGGAGCTCTGCCATGTGCTGACCATGGCCGGCCTCGAGGTCGAGGAACGCCGTCCCGCCGGCGCCGACTTTTCGAATGTCGTCGTGGCCCAGGTTCTGAGCGTCGAAAAGCATCCCGATGCCGACAAGCTCAAGCTCTGCTCCGTCGATGTTGGCGGAACTATTCCGTTGCAAATCGTCTGCGGCGCGCCGAACGTTGCCGCCGGCATGAAGGTGCCCTGCGCGCGGGTCGGTGCCAATTTGCCGGGCATCGAAATAAAGCAGGCCAAGGTGCGCGGCATCGAGAGTTCCGGCATGTTGTGTTCGGCCCGCGAACTCGGCCTCTCCGACGACCATGGCGGCCTGCTGCCGTTGGCTGCCGATGCGAAAGTCGGCGAGGACATCCGCCGCCATCTCGATCTCGACGATCACCTGATCACCCTCAAGCTGACCCCGAACCGGGCCGATTGCCTTTCCCTGCTCGGCATCGCGCGCGAAGTGTCGGCACTGACAGGTGCACCGCTGCTGGCGCCCGACGTCAAGCCGGTCGCTGCAGTTGTGGCCGACACGCGGCAGGTGGTGCTCGATGCGCCCGCCTCATGCTCGCGTTACTGCGGCCGCATCATCCGCGGCATCGATGCCCGCTCCGCGACGCCGGAATGGATGAAGCGGCGCATCGAACGCAGCGGTATCCGCGCCATCTCCTTCCTGGTCGACGTCACCAACTACGTCATGCTCGAACTCGGCCAGCCGCTGCATGCCTTCGACGATGCCGAACTTTCGGGTGCGATCCATGTGCGCCTGCCCAAACCGGGTGAAAAATTGCTGCTGCTGAACGAGCAGACCGTGACACCGTCGCCGGATACCGCCTTGATCGCCGACGATGAAAAGCCGCTGGCGATGGCCGGCATCATGGGCGGCGAGCATTCGGGCATCAACGATTCGACCCGCGACCTGTTCCTCGAAAGCGCCTTTTTCCCGCCCGCCGCAATCGCCGGCAAGGCGCGCGCACTGGGCTTCAGTTCCGACGCATCGCACCGCTACGAGCGCGGCGTCGATTTCGAGTTGCAGCGCACGGCCATCGAGCGCGCGACGCAACTGATCCTTGATACCTGTGGCGGCCAGCCGGGGCCGGTGGTGGAAACCGTGGCCGCCGACCACCTGCCGCAGCGTTGTCCGGTCCGTTTGCGCAGTGCCCGTGCCGCGAGGGTGCTGGGCATCACGCTGCCCGAGGCGCGGATTGAGGCGATGTTACGCGGCCTCGGATTGCAGGTCGAAAAGACTTCGGAAGGTTTCAGTGTGATGCCGCCGTCCTTCCGCTTCGATATCGAGATAGAGGAAGACCTGATCGAGGAAATCGCCCGCATCCACGGTTATGACAACATTCCGTCGCAGCCACCGGTGGCGCTCATGGCGATGATGCCGGCCACCGAGTCGAGTCGCTCGCCGATGAGCCTGCGACGCGCGGTCGCCGAACGCGATTTTCACGAAGTGGTGACCTACAGTTTTGTCGATGCGACGTGGGAGTCCGACTTCGCCGCCAACCGTGCGCCCATCACGCTGGCGAATCCGATTGCCAGCCAGATGGGTGTCATGCGCTCGTCGCTGATCGGCGGTCTGGTCGGAGTCCTGGTCGCCAATCGCAAGCGGCAGGCCGAACGGGTCCGCGTATTCGAGTTGGGGCGCTGTTTTAGCAAGGACGCAGGCGCGGGTCCGGTCACTGGATTCGCCCAGCCCATGCGGCTGGCATGCCTTGCAGCGGGGGCGGCCCTCCCGGAACAATGGGGCTCGGCTGCTGGCCGGGTGGATTTCTACGATATCAAAGCCGATGTCGAGGCCTTGTTCGCCCCGCGCCGCCTCGAATTCATCAAGACCGGGCATCCGGCCCTGCATCCGGGCCGTTGTGCAACTGTCAGCCTGGATGGCCAAGCGGTGGGCATCCTTGGTGAGCTGCATCCGCGCTGGGTGCAAAAGTACGAACTGGGTACCGCTCCGGTGGTTTTCGAACTGGAATTGGCGGCCCTGCTGGAGACGCCATTCCCTCACTATGATGAGGTTTCGCGGTTCCCGGCCGTGATCCGCGATCTGGCCTTGGTGGTGGCTCAGAGCCAGTCCCTGGCCCCGTTACTGGCGGCCCTTCGCGCTGCGGCCCCGGCAATCGTGCGCGATGTTGCGCTGTTCGACGTATATCAGGGAAAGGGGCTCGGCGAAAACGAAAAGAGCCTTGCCTTTCGTATAGTTATGCAAGATACTCAACGTACTCTCGAGGATGCCGAAGTCGAGGCGGTGATCGCCAATCTGCTGACGGTTGCCACTCGCGACTTCAGTGCGTCTCTGCGGGGCTAAATGCAGTCGGAGCTTATATGACATTGACAAAGGCGGAACTCGCCGATCTGCTGTTCGAAAAAGTCGGCCTCAACAAGCGCGAAGCCAAGGACATGGTCGAGGCCTTCTTCGACGAAGTTCGCCTCGCCTTGGAAAAGGGCGACAGCGTCAAGCTGTCAGGCTTTGGCAACTTCCAGCTGCGCGAAAAACCGCAACGCCCCGGACGCAATCCGAAGACCGGCGAGGAAATTCCGATCACCGCTCGCCGTGTCGTTACCTTCCATGCCAGCCAGAAGCTCAAGGCGGCTGTCGAGGTTTTCCCGCGTGGCAACAGCCAGCCATAGCCGGGACGAGCTTCCGTCGATTCCGGCCAAGCGTTACTTCACCATCGGTGAGGTGAGCGAGTTGTGCGGCGTCAAGCCGCATGTGCTGCGCTACTGGGAGCAGGAGTTCACGCAACTGCGGCCCGTCAAGAGGCGCGGCAACCGGCGCTACTATCAGCACCATGAGGTCCTGCTGGTGCGGCGGATTCGTGAACTGCTGTATCAGGAAGGCTTCACCATCAGCGGTGCGCGCAACCGGCTCGAGGATGGCCCGGGCAAGATGCACGATGCACCGGAGGCGTTGGCCGGCGGAGTTGAATCGTCGGCGCGTGCGGAACTGGCTTCAATCATCGAATTCCTGCGTGCTTCCTGACATCTGCAAGCGTTTCCTTTGGTATAATTTGCGTTGTCGGGGCGTGGCGCAGCCTGGTAGCGCACTTGCATGGGGTGCAAGGGGTCGCGAGTTCGAATCCCGCCGCCCCGACCAGTAATACCAAGGGTTTCCGGCAATTAGCCGGAAACCCTTTTTCCTTGTTGTGTTGATTCCCCGGAAATGTACCCAATTGCGCATTTGGCTTTAGATCAATCACGGCTGACAATCTGACTCATGACCAACCAGACCAAATTCTGCTACCACTGCGGCACCCATCACCCGGTCGAGGAGATGCGCCAGATCGAAACCAAGGCGGGCAAGCGCTGGCGCTGCATACGCAGCATCCAGGCCACGCAGAAGACCGCGGAGGCGCGCGATGCCTTTGGTCGTCAGGTTTCCGCGATGAATACGGCGGAAGCCAGAAGCCACGCCCGACGCCTGAACGAGCTTCGTCAGGACAAGTGAGAAGCTTGCGGCGATTGCCGCGTCGCGAGGGTTGATCCTTTGCCCTGATCCTGCCCCGGATCGTTTGAGAAGCGGAAACAAGAGGGCATTCCTCGTCAAATTCCGGATTACAGGGCAGCAGTCGCGGGCGCAGGATGATGGAAACGTCAAGCCTCAAGAGGACAATTCCATGCGCATTGAATCCGTCGAACTGGTAGCACTGCCCAATGCTCCTGCCTGGCAGGAGAAGGTTTACCGGGCCCACCTTGATACCGGCGAGGACATGGATTTGTTCCAGCAGCACTGGGACGTGCCTTTGCCGCCGGAAAGCCTGGTCGGACTGACGGTCGACGAGGCACGAAAAAGGCGCAATGAGCGAATGTTCGCCATTGCTTCCGGCAACCACTAGGGATTCGGTAGCGAGGGACGCTCAGTCCGCGGACTTGAACGGCAGACGAGCCGCGGTTTCAGCTTCGTAGTCCTGCATCGCTGAATCCTCGCGGACAATGAAGTCGGCGACGGCCCGGCGCATGCCGGGATGCGCGATCCAGAATGCCGAGCAGGTGGCTACCGGCTCGAAGCCGCGGGCAAGTTTGTGTTCTCCCTGGGCGCCTGGCTCGAAACCTTGCAGGCCGTGGCGGATGCAGTATTCGATGCCCTGGTAATAGCAAAGCTCGAAGTGCAGGCCGGGTATCTCGATCGCAGTGCCCCAATGGCGGCCATAGAGAGTGCGATCGTCGCGGTAGCAGATCGCCGAGGCCACCGGCTTCTCGCCGAGGAAGGCGATGAAAACGACCAGCCGGCGAGCCAGCAGCTCACCGACCTCGATAAAGAAGTCCACCGGGAAGGCCGGGTGGTTGCCGTAGCGGGCAAAGGTATCGCGATACTGGCCGTGGATGACATGCCAGAGCTTTGGGTCGATCTCGTCGCCATGCCGGGCTTCCAGCCTCAGACCTGATTCGCGCACCAGCCTGCGTTCGCGTTTGAGCTTCTTGCGCTTGTCGGCGGTGAAGCCGGCGAGGAAGTCGTCAAAGTCGCGGTAGCCGCGATTGAACCAATGGAACTGCACGCCGCGTCGCATCAGGAGACCGGCTGCTTCCAGGCGGGCACGATCTTCTTCTTCGACAAACAGGCATTGCCAGGAGGACGCCTCGAACCGGCGAGCGACTTCCAGTGCCGCCTCGATCAGTGCCGGCGCCACGACGCTTCGTTCAATGCCCCGTCGAACCAGCAGGCGCGGCCCGGGCGAGGGCGTATAAGGTATGCCGCTGACCAGCTTGGGGTAGTAATCGAGCCCGGCGCGCTGCCAGGCGGAGGCCCAGCTCCAGTCCCGCGAGAAGTCGCCGAAGGAGTGGGTGCGCAGATAGAGCGGCAGGAGTCCGAGCAGCAGGACGCCATCGTAGAGTGCAAGATGCTGCGCCTGCCAGCCCATCGCCGTACCGCCAGCGCCGACTTTCTCCGCGGTGCCGAGGAAGGCGCGGCTGGCAAACGGGTCGTCGCCGTGGTCGAGCAGCTTCCAGTCGGATTCGGGGATGTCGGTCGCGGCTTCGTGCAGGACTATTTCCATGAGGGCGATCCTATCCTACCGGAGGAAGCCAGCCTGCCAAGCAGGATCCCCGGGTGTGCAGCGCACCGTCCGCGGCAGGGTGCCGCGGATATATGCCGCGCGACTGGAACGCGGGATGGAGGCATAGTCCTGTTCTGTTCCGGCCATCGGCAGCGGGTTGCGTTGGGCTAAAATGAGCCTTGGTTTTTCTATCTTTCCGGCTCTGACCCCATGCGCATCCTGCTCAGCAACGACGACGGCTATTTCGCGC
>CAYNGV010000015.1:7091-19364 GCA_964397005.1 uncultured Sulfuritalea sp.
TCCGGCTCTGACCCCATGCGCATCCTGCTCAGCAACGACGACGGCTATTTCGCGCCGGGGCTCGCCCAGCTTGCGACCAGCCTTGCCGATCTGGGCGATATCGTGGTGGTCGCTCCGGAGCTGAATCGCAGCGGGGCGAGCAACTCCTTGACGCTGGATCGTCCGATGCATCTGCGGCGGGCGGGCAACGGTTTCATGTACGTCAGCGGCACGCCGTCGGACTGCGTGCATCTGGCGGTTACCGGCGTGCTCGACCACCAGCCGGACATGGTGGTGTCGGGCATCAATCTCGGCGCCAACATGGGCGACGATACGATCTACTCCGGCACCGTGGCCGCGGCCACGGAAGGCTATTTGCTCGGCGTGCCTTCGATTGCAGTTTCACTGGCCAGTTTCGAGGGCCGCCATTTCGCCACGGCAGGGCGCGTGGCGCGTGAACTGGTGCAGCGTTTCAGTGCCACGCCGTTTGCCGAGCCGATCCTGTTGAATGTCAACGTGCCGGACATTCCCTACGAAGCATTGCGCGGCATCCAGGTCACCCGTTTGGGGCGCCGCCACAAGGCCGAACCGGCAGTCAAATCGGTCAGTCCGCGCGGCGAGACCTTGTTCTGGATTGGTGCCGCCGGTCCCGCCGCCGATGCCGGCGAAGGTACGGATTTTCATGCGGTCGAGCATGGCTGGGTGTCGGTCACGCCCCTGCAAATCGACCTAACCCATACCGAACAGCTTGCCGACGTGCGCCGCTGGTTCAACCCGGGAAAATGAACACGGCCACCGTCACCGGCATTGGCATGACATCTCAGCGCACCCGCACGCGCATGGTGGAGCGCCTGCGCGAGCAGGGCATCCGCGATACCCGGGTGCTGCACGCGATGGGACTGGTGCCGCGGCACATTTTCATTGAGCAGGCGCTGGCCAATCGCGCCTATGACGACACCGCCTTGCCGCTCGGTTTCGGCCAGACGATCTCGCAGCCTTACGTGGTGGCGCGCATGATCGAACTGCTGGTTGCCGGTCGCGAACTGGGCAAGACGCTGGAGATCGGCGCCGGCTGCGGCTATCAGGCGGCGATCCTGGGCGTCCTGTCGAAACACGTGTTCGCCGTGGAACGCGTTGCGCCCTTGCTGGCGCGGGCGCGCGACAACCTGAAGCAGCTCAAGCTTTCGCATATCCGCCTCAAGCACGCCGACGGCAATCTGGGGCTGCCGGAAGCCGCGCCATTTGATACCATCATATTGGCCGCTGCGGCGGCCGATGTGCCGCAAACGCTGCTGGCCCAATTGACGCCGGGCGGACGGTTGGTGATGCCGCTGGGCAGCGCGGAGCAGGTGATCAGCCTGGTCGAGCGGACTGAAAGCGGTTTTGTCGAAACTCGATTTGACGCGGTGCGCTTCGTGCCGCTGTTGCCGGGGGTGGAATGAGCGCTGCGCGCCTGATTCTCGCTTTGCTGCTGCCGATCATCGGCGGCTGCGCCAGCCATGCGCCTGTACCGGTAGAGGAGCGCGGGAGTGCGCCCGCCACGGT
This sequence comes from uncultured Sulfuritalea sp., assembly GCA_964397005.1. Lineage (GTDB taxonomy): Bacteria > Pseudomonadota > Gammaproteobacteria > Burkholderiales > Rhodocyclaceae > Sulfuritalea. The sequence goes on from CAYNGV010000015.1 coordinate 8,616, forward strand.
CAAGCCATCGGCCCAGGCGGTGGCGGCGGCAACAGACACCAGGATCGGGTATTTCACCGTAAAGAAGGGCGACACGCTCTACAGCATTGCGCTGGACAACGGGCGGGACTACAAGGACGTAGCGGCCTGGAACAATCTCGAAAACCCCAACCGGATAACGATCGGCCAGCAACTGCGCGTCACGCCGCCTGACAATGGCGCTCCGGTCGCGGTGGCAAAGCCGGTGGCCTTTGGCGGGCCGGTCGAAGTCAAACAGGCGGCCGCGCCGGCCAGCGCCAATACCGAAACCCTCAAGCGCGAGCCGAAGGGCGGCAAACTGGCTTATTCCGATGAGGCGCTGGCGAAGGCGCGGCACGGCGAAGCAGCCGACAAGCCGGCAGAAACCAAATCCGAACCAAAGCCCGCCGAGCCAAAGCCTCTTGAGAAGCCCGTTGTCGCCAGCGATGACGTGGACTGGATGTGGCCCGCCAGCGGCAAGTTGATCGCTCCGTTTGCGGAGGCCGGCAGCAAGGGGCTCGATATTGCCGGCAAGGCCGGAGACCCGGTGCTGGCCGCGGCCAGCGGAGTCGTCTCGTATGCCGGCGCGGGTTTGCGCGGCTACGGCAATCTGGTGGTGCTGCGTCACAACGCGACCTATCTTTCCGTGTATGCCCACAACAGCAAGATACTGGTAAAGGAAAAGCAGTCCGTCACCAAAGGCCAGAAGATTGCCGAGATCGGCAGCACCGATTCGGACAGTCCACGCCTGCATTTCGAAATTCGTCACCAGGGTAAACCGGCCGATCCGCAGAAGTTTCTTCCTGCGCGTTGATGTTCCATGGGAGACGACGCTTTCCCGGCGGAGCGCGAAGACGCTGAGGCCGTTCCCGATTCGGACGAGTCGGGTTTAATCGAAGACATCACGCAGCTCTACCTTCACGAGATCGGCGCGACGCCGCTGTTGACCGCCGTGGAGGAAACCAGGCTGGCGCGCGCCGCGCGGGATGGTGACTTCGCCGCGCGCCAGCACATGATCGAAGCGAATCTGCGGCTGGTGGTCAGCATTGCGCGGCATTACCAGCATCGCGGCCTGCCGCTCGACGACCTGATTGAAGAGGGCAATCTGGGTTTGATCCATGCGCTCGAAAAATTTGATCCCGAGCGTGGTTTTCGCTTTTCCACCTACGCGACCTGGTGGATTCGCCAGCATGTCGAACGCGCGATCATGAACCAGTCGCGCACGGTGCGGCTGCCGATCTACGTGATCAAGGAACTCAATCTCGTGTTGCGCGCCATGCGCCGGCTCGACCGCGAGCGCGGCACGCAGGATGACGCGCACGGTGCCCTGCTGGACGACGTCGCGCGCCTGCTCGATCGTCCGGTGGACGAGGTTCGTCAGCTTCTGGTGCTCAACGAGCGTTCTTCCTCGCTTGATTCGCCGCTCGACATCGACCCCGACCTGTCGATGTCCGATTCGATGGCCGATGAAACCGCCGAAGACCCCGCAGCCCACCTTGCCCAGCATGAGGCCGAGGTGCTGGTCGCGGAATGGGTGGCGCAACTCACGGAGCGTCAGCGCCTGGTAGTTGAACGCCGTTATGGTCTGGGCGGCCATGATGCCACCACGCTCGAGCACATCGCGATTGACCTCGAACTGACGCGCGAACGGGTGCGGCAGATCCAGATGGAAGCATTGTCCAAGCTGAGGAAACGAATCGCGCGTGACGGACTCACGCCCGACGCGCTACTTTGAGATGCGCAGTGCCGCGGCGAGGTCCATCACGGCCGCGGCATAGAAGCTGCTGCGGTTGTAACGCGTGATGACATAGAAGTTGCGATAGCCGAGACGGTACTCGGTGGCGGCGTTGGGCGTGACCAGATCGATCAGCGCCGCCGGTCGGTCGGGGATCGCCGTATCGCCAGCGCCGAGTTTTAGTATGCCGGCATTTTCGACATCCATCTGCGCCGGAGTGAGTCGCGGCGCGATGCCTGCGTCGAGCAGCGCCCGCACGCCATCGCCTGCAGCGGTGACGATCACGGCGATCGGCGCGTCCCTTTCCCAACCGTGTTCGGCCAGGAAATTGCCGACGCTGCCGATTGCATCGCCTGGGCTGGTGGCGAGGTCGATGCGCCCGTCCTGATCGAAGTCGATCGCGAAACGCCGCCGGGAAGAGGGCAGGAACTGCGGCAAGCCGAGGGCGCCGGCGTAGGATCCGATGTAGCTCAGCGGGCTGCGGTTTTCCTCGCGGGCCAGCAGCAGCAATTGCTCCAGTTCCTTGCGAAACAACTCGGCGCGCGGTGGGTAGTCGAAGGCCAGGGTGGTCAGCGCGGCAAAGGTTCCGAAGCGGCCCAACTGTTTCCCGTAGAGGGTCTCGACGCCGATGATGGCCGCGATGATCTCCGCCGGTACGCCAAAGCGCGTCTCCGCGGCCGCCAATTCCGTGGCATGGGCGTACATGAAACGTCGCCCTGCCGCGATGCGCCTGGACTCGACAAAGCGCCCTCGATAGGCCTGCCAGGAACGCACGGCGGGATCCTTGGGGGGCATGATGGCCTTGATCACCGCGGCGATCGGCTTGGTCTGGCCGAACAGCGTGTTCAGTGCCTCCACCTCGAAACCATGTCGGCCGTGCATCTCCTGCACAAATGCCTGCACGTCAGCGCGTTGGGCATAGGGTTCAGCCCGCGCGGTGGAAACGGCGAGGGCCAGCACTACCAGCAGCAGTCGCAGCGTCATGGATAAAAGGCGGAGACGTTGATCTTGAGTCGCGCCAGGTCAGCCGCCTGCGGCGAGGCGCCATAGCGCAAGCGCGCATACAGCTCGGCGATTTCCCGAATCCTTTCGGCATGGGCAGGGATTTGTCCGGCGGCACGCTCGGCAAAGGCTCGTGGCCCCTCCCACGGCTGCCATGCGATGCCGCGCTTGGCCAGCCGGGCGGTGAATCGCCGCCATGCGGCGAGCGCCGGATCGACGCGCAGTCGGTTGCGCAAAATCCAGCCGGTCAGTCCGAGCATCACCGCGCCGCAAAGCACGGAAAGAACCGCCGTCATGCTGCGCCAATCCGGCTCGCTCATTCCCAGGCTGGCGAGCAGATCCTTCTGGCGCTGCGGGTTGTAGCCCAGCACCCACTGGTTCCAGCCATTGGTGACCGCATCCAGGCGGTGGCGCAACTCCTTGAGCCAGGCCAGATCGCCGCGCGCCAGGAACGGCAGTCCTTCGCCGGCAGGCACTGCTGCCGCGAGATTGCTGTTGATGCGGCTGGGCGCCGAAATCGCCGTCGGATCGATACGCAGCCAGCCGCGTCCCGCAATCCAGACTTCGGCCCAGGCATGGGCATCGTACTGGCGCACCACCAGATAGCCGTCCACCGGATTCAACTCGCCTCCCTGGTAGCCGGCCACCACCCGCGCCGGAACGCCGGCGGCGCGCAGCGCAAAGACAAACGCGGCGGCGAAGTGTTCGCAGAAGCCGCGCTTGGTGTCGAACAGAAACTCATCGACCATGTCGGACCCCAAGAGAGGCGGGTTCAGCGTGTAGATGAGCAGCTGACGATTGAACAGGTTTTCGGCGGCAGCGAGGATCGCGGCACCATCGTCGCCATGTTGTGCGCGCCAGGAGGCGCTGATGGCACGCATGCGCGGGTTACCGTCCTTTGGCAGGACCAGTGCGCTGCGCAGGATGCTCGGTGTTTCGTTCAGGCCGGCGATCGCTTCCGGCCAGGCACGCTGCGTGTAACGCATGCGGTTGCGCACGGCCTGTCGCGCGACGGGTTGATAGTCGCTGGTCAGTGCGCTCTCCGGCGGCAAGGTGGCGGGCATCTCAAGCGCAAACAACCAGAATTTTCCATGTGGTTCAAGTGTCACTTCGTAGTCCACCGGCGCGCCGATTCCTGCATAGGGAACTTCGGGATAGACGCCCTGGGTTTGTGCGACTCGCCAAATGCGGCCGTCGAACGAGGGCATGACCGGGCCGCGCCAGTAGAGCTGCGACTGCGACGGAACCTCGCCCTTGAACTGCACGCGGAAGGCGATCGCATCCGACTGCGAAAGCTGTGCAATCGAGCCGGGTGCCATGGTGTCGGACAAGCCCGAAACGGCCGAAAAGCGATCCTGCGGAATCCCCCACAACGGCCCTTGCACACGGGGAAACAACACGAACAGCAACAGCATGAAAGGCAGCGCTTGAGCCAGCATCAGCCCTGCGCGGCGAATTTGCTGTTGTGGCTGCGGGCGGTCGTCGCTGGCCGCCAGCAGGGTGGCGGTAGTGATCAGCACGGTCAGGCAGGCCAGCAAGGCCGTGGGGATGGTTTGGGTAAACAGGAACTGGCCGAGGACCAGGAAGTAACACAGCAGTGCGGTGGCCACTGCATCGCGCGCGGAACGCAACTCCAGCAATTTGAGTCCTAGAAAGACCACCAGCAGGGCAATTCCCGGGGTGCGGCCAAGAGTAGTTCGGTATTGCAGAAAAACACCCACGGTGCCGGCAATCACCAGCAGGACGAGGAGCCAGCGCGGTGGCAAGCGCCATTGCCGCCACGTCAGTGCCGCACGCCAACTGAATGCAGCCCCGGCGGCAAGTGAGAGCCAGAGCGGAAGCTGCGGGGTCAGCGGCAAAAACGCTGCCAGCGCGGTAGCGAGCAGCCACCATGCCTGGCGGCTACTGACGGGACGGTTACTGCGTGCCATATAGCGCCAGTGAGCGCAGGCCGGCGCTGAGTTGCGCCGGTCCGTTGTCGGGGGCCAGGCGCACGGCGGGCATGCGCAATCCCCAGGCGAGCCCTGCCGCGTCGGCATCGATCATCCAGCGCGCGAGGATCGACAGGCGTTGCTCGATGTCGATTGAGGTGGATAGCGTGTTCCAGTCCAGCCAGAGCTGCTGTGCCGCCGCACCCGAGAACAGCTTGGTCAGCAAGGGGCCATCGTGTTGTCGCGCCACGGCCTTCCATGCCACATGGCGCGGCGAGTCGGCCGCCTGATGATTGCGCAAACCCGAAAAGTCATCCGCGCCGCGGCCGTCTTTGGTCGATCCGCGCGCCGATTCGCCGCCCCAGGGCAGGGGTGGCGCTTTGGCGGCCGGCATCGGATAGACCAGGCAGTTCATGTCGGGCACTGCATAGCTCCAGGCGCGCACCAGACCCAGCGGCCAGGTGGTCTCGATGGTGACGCGCGGCAGCGGCAGCCAGCCGCGCCTTGGGGCCGGGACATTCAGCGTGGCCACCGTTCGGGCATGCGGGCCGATGTCGACTTCAAGCGGAGCTTCGTCGTTGAGAAACAGGCGCAGGCTGGTTCGTGCATCAAGCCGCCGGTTTTCCAGTACCAGATCGAATTGGGCCGGGCTGCCGGCGAACACCGGTTCGCAACGACCGGGACGAATGGCGATGAGGACCAGATTGCGGAAAGTGTGGAGGATGGCGACGATGCCCAGTCCCGCCAACAGGAATACCAGTGCGTGGCCGAGGCTGAGGTTGTAGTTCATCGCGCCGAGCAGGATGACGCCCAGCGCCGTGGCGTAGGCCAGCCCGGCTCGCGTCGGCAGGACATAGACGCGACGCTGGGTGAGGACAATCGGGGCCGGTTCCGGCGGCCGCACGCGCAGCGCCCAGCGGACGAAGGTTTCGTGCAGCCGGTAGCGCAGGGAGGCAAGCATGTTCAGGGCAGCGGGACTGCCTCGATCAAGGCTGCGGCGACGGCCTCCACGTCGGTGCGGGTGGTGTCATCGGTCGGCCTCAGGCGATGGGCGATGACGCCGGGCAGCACGGCTTGTACATCTTCCGGCAGGACATGGTCGCGGCCGTCGAGCAAGGCCCAGGCGCGCGCCACGGCCAGCAACGCCAGGCAGGCGCGCGGCGAAAGCCCTGCCTGCCAGCGTGGCGCCGTCCGGGTGTGCGCTGCCAGGGCTTGCACATAGTCGATCAGGGCAGGCGAGGCATGCACGGCACGCACCCTGTCCTGCAACTCGATCAATTGCTGCGAGGTGATGCGCGGAACGAGATCGGCGAGCATCTGACGCCGGTCGGCGCCGGCCAGCAGTTCGCGTTCGGCCGCGGGGTCGGGATAGCCGAGCTCGATCTTGAGCAGGAAACGGTCAAGTTGGGATTCCGGCAGCGGGAAGGTGCCGATCTGATGCATCGGATTCTGCGTGGCTATGACAAAAAAGGGTTCCGGCAGGGCGCGGGTTTTCCCTTCTGCCGTCACCTGCCGCTCTTCCATGGCTTCGAGCAAGGCGCTTTGTGCCTTGGGCGTGGCGCGATTGATCTCGTCGGCCAGCACTACCTGGGTGAAGATCGGTCCCGGATGAAAATGGAAAGTGCCGCTCTCGCGATCAAAGATCGATACACCGAGAATGTCCGCGGGCAGCATGTCGCTGGTGAATTGTATGCGCTGAAAATCCATGCCCAAAACGCGGGCAAGGACGTGTGCCAGGGTGGTCTTGCCGACGCCCGGCAGATCTTCGATGAGCAGGTGTCCGCGCGCCAGCAGGCAGGCCAGCGAGAGACGGATGGGCCGCTCCTTGCCGAGGATGATGCGATTGATGTCGGCCAGAATGGCATCAAGTTGGGGGAGTCGCATGGGGGTCGGAGCTTTCCGAGGGCTTTGATGGATAATATGCGTTTGGTGACGGCGCTACGCTTGATGCCGATGAAATTGGCGTTAGCCTGCACTGAAACTACGTTTGCTCTACTTTAATTGTAAATCATCAGACAAGACGCCCGGAATGACAACTACCGCCTTCATTACCCACCGCGACTGCTGGCAGCACGACATGGGCGCCCACCATCCGGAATGCCCGGATCGGCTGGGGGCCATCAATGATCGCCTGATCGCATCGGGGCTCGATGTTTACCTGCAGTTTCACGACGCGCCGCTGGCGGAAGTGGAGCAGCTGCTGCGGGTGCATCCGCGTGACTACATCGACCACTTGCATGGCAGCAGTCCTGCCCATGGCATCGTGCATCTCGATCCCGATACCGCCATGTCGCCCGGCACCCTGCAGGCCGCCTTGCGCTCGGCGGGTGCCGGATGTCTTGCCACCGATCTGGTCATGCGCGGGGATGTGCAGAATGCCTTCTGCGCGGTGCGTCCCCCCGGCCATCACGCCGAACGGGCGAAAGCAATGGGTTTCTGTTTTCTCAACAATGTGGCCGTGGCTGCGCGGCATGCGCTGGAGGCGTGGGGGCTTTCGCGTGTCGCCATCATTGATTTCGATGTTCACCATGGCAACGGCACCGAGGAGATCTTTGCCGGTGACCCGCGAGTCCTGATGGCCGGCATTTTCCAGCATCCCTTTTACCCCTATTGCGGAACCGAAAATCCCGCAGCCAACATGTGCAATGTGCCTCTACCCGCCGGAACGCGTGGAGAAGACTTCCGGCAGGTGGTTTATGACATATGGCTGCCACGCCTACGCGAGTTCAAGCCGGAAATGGTCTTCATTTCGGCCGGCTTCGATGCTCATTACGAGGATGACATGGCCTCGCTGGGGCTGGTCGAGTCCGACTATGCCTGGGTCACCGAGCAGATCAAACAGGTGGCCGGCGAGTTTGCCAAGGGGCGCATCGTCTCCGTGCTGGAAGGTGGCTACGCCCTCTCCGCGATGGCCCGCAGCGTTGTCACGCACATCAAGGTGCTGGCTGATTTGTAAGCAGGGGTTGCAGGGTGTGCCGCGGCAGGGCCATCAGTTAGAATTCACCCTTCTTTGCCCTCATTCGGCTGCCGGTGGCAGCATTCAGTTTCGGATACGTTCATGAAGACCATACAGGGTTCCATTCCCGCCATACTCACGCCGATGCACGATGACGGCTCCCTCGACCTGCCCGGGTTGCAGCGGCTGCTCGACTGGCACATCGCCGAGGGTTCCGATGGCGTCGTGATCGTCGGCACGACCGGCGAGTCACCCACGGTGGATTACGCGGAACATTGCGCACTGATCGAGACCACGGTGAAGCACGTCGCCGGACGCATCCCGGTGATTGCCGGTACCGGCGCCAATTCCACCGCCGAAGCTGTCGAACTGGCGGAGTTTGCCCGGAAGGCCGGCGCCGACGCGCATCTTTCGGTGGTTCCCTACTACAACAAGCCGACCCAGGAAGGCCTGTTCCGGCACTTCAAGGCGATCGCCGAGGCAGTCGACCTGCCGATGATCGTGTACAACGTGCCGGGACGCACGGTGGCCGATCTTGCAACGGATACGACGCTGCGCCTGGTCGGGGTGCCCGGTATCGTCGGCATCAAGGACGCGACCGCCAACATCGAGCGCGGCTCGGACCTGCTGAAGCGCGCGCCGGCAGGATTCAGCGTGTATAGCGGTGATGACGCCACGGCCATCGCCCTGATGTTGCTCGGCGGCAAGGGTTCCATTTCCGTGACTGCAAACGTCGCACCGCGCCTCATGCACCAGATGTGCGCGGCAGCCATTGCCGGCGATCTGGTGACGGCGCGCGAGGCAAACTTCCGCTTGCTGGGCTTGCATCGCAATCTGTTTCACGAAGCCAATCCGATTCCGGTGAAGTGGGCCGCGCAGCAGATGGGCCTGATTGGAGGCGGCATCCGCCTGCCGATGACTCCGCTCTCGCCCGAATTCCATGAGCGCGTGCGCGCGGCCATGCGTGACGCCGGCATCGTCCTCTGACCAGGAAACCGACACTCAATGAATCGTTCATTCTCAATGCCGTCATGGGTTATTCCCGCCTTGCTGATCGGCTTGCTGGCCGGTTGCAGCGGCAATATCCTTCCGGAATCGAAAAAGATTGAATACAAGTCCGCGGGGAAATTGCCGCCATTGGAAATTCCTCCCGATCTGACCCAGCAAAGCCGCGACGAACGTTATGCCGTTCCGGATGTGTCCGCCAGCAAGGGTTCCGCTACCTACTCGGCGTATTCCAGCGAGCGGGCGGGGCAGGCACGCACCACTACTGCCCAGGACTTGCTGCCGCAGATCGACAAGATGCGCATCGAGCGCTCCGGTACCCAGCGCTGGCTGGTGGTCGGCGGCTCCCCGGAAAAGCTCTGGCCCAGCGTCAAGGAGTTCTGGCAGGAACTGGGCTTTCTGGTGAATGTGGAGATTCCTGAAGCGGGAATACTGGAAACCGACTGGGCCGAGAACCGCGCCAAACTGCCGCAGGACATCATTCGCGGCACCATCGGCAAGGTTTTCGACAGCCTTTACTCGACAGCAGAGCGCGACAAGTTCCGCACTCGTCTCGAAAAGGGTGCCGAACCGGGTACCGTGGAGATCTACATCAGCCATCGCGGCATGTACGAGATATTCGTCAACGAAGGCAAGAGCGACACCAAGTGGCAACCTCGCCCCGCCGACCCTGAACTGGAAGCCGAGATGTTGCGGCGCCTGATGGTGCGTTTGGGCGTCGAGGAGTCGCGTGCCAAGACGATGGTCGCGGCGGATCAGAAACAGGAACGCGCCAAACTTTCCCGGGCGACCGACGGCGCAGGTGCCTTGCTGCTGGAGGAAGCCTTCGATCGTGCCTGGCGACGCGTTGGTCTGGCGCTGGATCGCGTCGGCTTCACCGTGGAAGACCGCGACCGTTCGCAGGGACTGTATTTCGTGCGCTATGTCGATCCGGACATCGACGGCAAGAAGAAGGATGACGACAAGGGAATTCTTTCCAAACTGATGTTCTGGAAAGGCGGCACCAGTGACAAGCCGAGCCAGGCCCAATACCGCATCCACGTCAAGACTGCGGGCGAATCGACCACCGTGCAGGTCCTGACTCGCGAGGGTGGCGTCGATCGGTCGGATACTTCCAAGCGCATCCTGGGCCTGCTGCACGAACAGTTGAAGTAGGCAAGCCCAGGTGCGCTTCGCTTCGCTCGGCAGTGGCAGCCGGGGCAATGCCTTGCTGGTCGAGGCGGGCACTACCCGCTTGCTGATCGATGCCGGCTTTGGTCCACGCGAGATGTCGCGTCGGCTGGAACGGCTGGGCCTGGCGGCCGAAGACATCGATACCGTGCTGGTAACGCATGAACACGCCGACCACATCGGAGGCGCCTTTGCCTGTGCGCGGCGATTTGGTTGGGCCGTGCTGCTGACGCATGGGACTTTGGCCGCGTCACGCAGCGATCACGTCGACGTGCGCACCACGATCATCGACAGCCATGAATCGTTCCCGGTCGGCGATATTTGCGTGCATCCTTTCCCGGTTCCGCACGATGCCCGCGAACCCGTGCAATTTGTCCTTGCTGATGGCGCGAGCCGGCTTGGTGTGCTGACGGATGCGGGTCACGTGACGGCACATATGGTCGCCATGCTGGATGCCTGTGACGCGCTGGTTGTGGAGTGCAATCACGATGCACGTATGCTGGCGGAAGGTAGATATCCGCAGGCGCTGAAGCGGCGTATCGGTGGCCTGTGGGGGCATTTGGACAATGCCGCGGCCGCAGCGTTGCTGTCGCAAATAGGTCACTCGGGTTTGCGCCACGTGGTGGCGGCACACCTCTCGGAGGAAAACAACAGCCCGGAGCTGGCTCAGGCGGCACTATCCGCGGTGCTGGGATGCGGACCGGATTGGATCGGCATTGCGACCCAGGAAGAGGGATTCGCCTGGCGCGACCTTTGAGTCGCTAACACTTGCCTGGAAAACAAAAAAGCCAGCCCGAAGGCTGGCTTTTTCTTGCCCGAAGGCGGGTGAAGAATTACTTCTTCGCCGGAGCGGCAGCCGGAGCAGCAGCAGCGGGAGCAGCAGCCGGAGCGGCAGCAGCCGGAGCGGCAGCGGCGGGAGCAGCAGCAGCCGGAGCAGCAGCAGCCGGAGCAGC
>CAYNGV010000015.1:19464-24034 GCA_964397005.1 uncultured Sulfuritalea sp.
GGAGCAGCAGCAGCCGGAGCAGCAGCAGCCGGAGCAGCGCCAGCAGCGGGAGCGGCAGCCGGGGCGGCGGCATCAGCCTTGGGGGCTTCAGCGGGCTTAGGAGCTTCAGCGGGCTTCGGGGCTTCGACCTTGGGGGCTTCGGCGGGCTTCGGGGCTTCGGTCTTGCCACAAGCGGACACAGCCAGGGCGAGGAGGGCGGCTACGAGGAGAGATTGCTTCATGTGATTTCCTTTATCGATAGAGGAGAAACTTGGATGTAGAACTGGCAAAGCAATGCCGGGTGCGACCCGACAACCGTCAAGTATAGCAACACTTTGCGTCGCCGCGCAATCCGGATGATGGCGAAGCGTGAAATTCTCCGCTCTCAAAGTCCGGTGGTGCTGGTCGACAAACAGGGATGGGATAGTTCCCACAGTTCCTCGAAGCGTTGCCGCCAGGGATTGATGTAGTTCGGATCGTCGAGAATGAGCGCGCTGCGCGGCTGGTCGACATGGAAACGGCGGACACCGTGGCCTTCGTCGGCCAGCACGTGTGTATCCGCCAGATGACGCAGGTTGTCAGGGCTCTGACGCACGTGGACGACATGCGAAAAGCGGGCGATGAACTGCATCAGGCGTGGCGCATTGCGCTCCACGGGTCCGGGGTCGTGCAGCACCACGCGGATTCTGCGCAAGCTGTCCATCTGCAGAAAGTTTGCCAGCACCTCAAGGCGTGCCTTGTCTTCGAGCCGCAGGGCGGCAAGATCGCGATCGAAAATCAGGATGTCGTTTTCGGCCCGGCCCAGGATCGTATCGCAAGCCTGGCGATACTCGGTTTCACTGGTAATCAGCGTGTAGGCTGGGCTCATTGTCGACAATGGGCAATGCGGCTGAGCTTCATGCGCCGATTATAATCGCCCCCTTTTGCCGAACCGACCCCGATACTCGCCATGCCGCTTGCACATATCGAATCCCTGGATCATGAAGGACGCGGCGTTGCGCACGTTGACGGCAAGGTCATCTTTATCGAGGGCTCCCTGCCTGGCGAATTGGTCGAATACGGCAGCTATCGCCGCAAGCCGAGCTACGAAAAGGCTCATGCCCTGCGCGTGCTGAGAGCGTCGAGTCAGCGAGTCTCACCCCCTTGCCCGCACTTCGGTACCTGCGGCGGTTGCTCGATGCAGCACCTCAATCTCTCGGGTCAGACCGCTGCCAAGCAGCGAGTGCTCGAAGATGCCCTCTGGCACATCGCCAAACTCAAGCCCGAACAGCTATTCCCCCCCATAGCGGGAACCGCATGGGGCTATCGACTACGCGCCCGGCTTTCGGTGCGCTACGTGGCGAGCAAGGGCGGCGCGCTGGTCGGCTTCCGCGAGAAGCACAGCAGCTACGTGGCCGTGATGGATTCCTGCGCGGTGCTGCCACCCCATGTGTCTGCATTGATACCGGCGCTCAAGACCCTGGTCGAAGGCATGTCGCAGCCTGATCGGATGCCGCAGATCGAGGTCGCAGTGGGCGGAGCGCGGACAGTGCTCTTGTTGCGTCATCTGGAGGCGCTGACATCCGACGATCTGGATCGCCTGCGACACTTTGCCGATGCGTACGGGATTATCTGGTATTTGCAGTCAAAGGGACCGGAGACGGTTTCCCTGTTTCATCCGGTCGATGCGGGCCTGCTGAGCTATGAATTGCCGGATTTCGGTCTCGAATTGCTGTTTCACCCGACCGAGTTCACGCAAGTCAATAATGGCGTCAATCGCATGCTGGTGCGTCGCGCCATGGCCCTGCTCAAGCCGCGGGCGGGCGAGCGGATTGCCGATTTGTTCTGCGGTCTGGGAAATTTTACCCTGCCCATCGCCCGGCTGGGGGCGAAGGTTCTCGGCGTGGAGGGCAGCGCTGCGCTGGTCGAGCGCGCCCAGGAAAACGCCGTGCACAACGGTCTGTCGGCCCTGTGCGAGTTCGCCGTTGCCAACCTGTTCGAGGCGACGGAGGAAAGTTTTGCCGCCCTTGGATCCCTGGACAAATTGCTGATCGATCCGCCGCGCGAAGGCGCAATTGCGCTGGTCAAGGCGCTGCCGGCGGAAGGCGGTCCGCGCTGCATAGTCTATGTGTCTTGCAGCCCGGCAACCCTCGCGCGCGACGCGGCGGTGCTGGTTCATGAGAAGGGCTACCGCTTGCGTGGCGCGGGAATCGCCAACATGTTTCCGCACACGTCCCATCTCGAATCGATCGCCCTGTTCGAAAAATGAGCGGTCGCTGAAATGAGAAACGGCGACCATGGAGAAAGCGGTCGCCGTTTTTCATTGGGTCGCCGTGTCGCCGGCGCCGACTTTCTTGTCAGTCGCGATCGCCCGTGAAGGCCATCAGCAGATGCAGCAGGCTGACAAACACGTTATAGACGTCCAGATACACGGCCAGCGTAGCCGTGATGTAGTTGTCCTCGCCGCCCTGCACGATGCGGTTGATGTCGTAAAGGATGTAGGCGGAGAAGATCACCACTGCGATTGCGGAAATCGCCAGCGCCAGGGCGGGGATCTGGAAGAAGATGTTGGCGACCATCGCCACCAGCAACAGGATCACGCCGGCAAACAGAAACTTGCCGAGATTGGAAAAATCCCGCTTGGTGGTGGAAGCGACGCCGGCCAGAGCGACGAAGATAGCCCCGGTACCGCCCGCCGCCATGGCGATCAGGTTGCCGCCGTTCGAGAAACCGAGGGCGACCTGCAGGATGCGCGAGAGCATCAGGCCCATGAAGAAGGTGAAGCCGAGCAGCAGGGCCACGCCCATGCCGCTGTTCTTGGTGCGCTCGATGCCCCACATGAAGCCAAAGGCCACGCCGAGGAACAGCATGAAGGCGATGAACGGGCTGCCGGCGAAGAACGAAAACTTCAACTGCACCCCGATCAATGCGCCGGCAACGGTCGGCGCCATCGACAGCGCGAGCAGGGCATAGGTGTTGCGCAGCACGCGATTCTGCCGTTGGGCAATATCCGGTGTGGCAGTTTGCGGGTAAGTGTGGACGTTTTCCATGGTTTCTGAAGTCCTCCTGTGAGATGAGTACAGCACATTCGACAGCCGCCGGGCCGCCGAGTTCCTCGGGGTGGGGCACACGAATGCTACGCGGATTATAGCCGGAGAAATCGGGCACGAATCTGTCCGCTCCTCGGCATGGCGTACCGGGATTACCCATTTGTACAATGCGGTTGCGTGCTGTAAGGCGGCAGCCTAAGCTGTCGCCACATGAATCACGGGAGGCACGGTGGCTTCGCTCGATCGCATTCGGACACACGGCTTCCGACGCTGGTATGAGAGGCAACTGATCGACTGCCATGCCTGGCTGGTGAGTTGGTTTCTGGGCCTCATCGTCATGGTCAGCGGAATCGAAGTGGCTGGAGGCGGGGGCGCTTCGCGCCTGTCGGGGACGCTGATGGTCGTGGGTGGCCTGGTGGTCATCTGGTATAGCTGGAAGCGCTATCACCTGCTGCTTGAAATTGCCGAGCGTCTCGGCGAGCAGGCCGTGTGCCCCAAGTGCCAAGCCTACGGCAAGTTCACGGTCCAGTCTTCCGGGCCCGCGCCATTGCCGGATGGTGGCGACCCTACATTGGAGAACCATGGAGGCGGCCTCTGGCTGCATGTCCAATGCCGCAAGTGCGGCGACGAGTGGACGCTGAAATAGATCAAGGCAATGCAATTGGCGGAAGCGGTGAGATTCGAACTCACGAACGTCTTGCGACGTTGCCGGTTTTCAAGACCGGTGCATTCAACCGCTCTGCCACGCTTCCTTCGGGCTGCGGATTTTAGCACCGCGGCCGCCCGTGCCCGGCGCCGCGTTTAGCTGGTTTTCGAAAAATCCGGCCTGCGCTTTTCGAAGAAGGCGGCGAAGGCTTCCTTGGCATCGGGCGATACCAGGCGCTGCTTGAAGACTTCGGCCTCGACATTCATGGTCTCGTTGATCAAGGCTTGCTGCGCGCGTTTCATCAATAGCTTGGTGAGGCGCAGCGACTCCGCCGGCTGTACAGTCAGTTTGCGGCAGCGTTCGAAGGCGTGGTCCAGCACTTTTCCGTCGGGCAGCACGGCGTTGACGATGCCGGCGTCGAGAGCCGCCTGCGCGGAGAAAACTTCGCCCAACATCAGCATCTCCGCCGCTCGCGCGTGGCCGGCACACAGCGGCAGCAGCAGGCTCGACGCCGCTTCCGGAGTCAGGCCGAGGTTGGCGAAGGGCAGGGCGAAGCGCGCCGAACTGCCGGCATAGGCCAGGTCGCAGTGCAGCAGCATGGTGGTGCCAACGCCGATCGCAACGCCTTCGACGGCGGCGACGAAGGGCTTTTGCAGATTGGCGAAGCCTTTGATGAAGCGGAATACCGGCGCGTCTTGCTCCATCGGCGGGGTTTCGAGGAAATCGGCCAGATCGTTTCCGGCGGTGAAGTTGCCGCCCGCGCCGGAAATCAGGATCACGCGCACCGCCGGGTCGGCTTCGGCGGTCGTCAATGCGTCGGCCAGCGTTCGGTACATTGCGGCGGTGAGCGCATTCTTCTTTTCCGGGCGCGCCAATTCAATGTGGCACACGCCGTCGGCCAGGCCGACACGAACAA
>CAYNGV010000016.1:0-22715 GCA_964397005.1 uncultured Sulfuritalea sp.
CCTTCCAGGAATTGACACGATCAATCATTTCGACGGCGAAGGCCATGTAGGCCTGGGCGCCCTTGGCGGCCTTGTCGAATAGCACGCCCGGTATGCCGAAGCTGGGTGCCTCGGCGAGGCGCACGTTGCGCGGCACGATGGTCTTGAACACCTTGTCGCCGAAGTGCTCCTCCAGTTGCGCCGACACTTGCTGCGCCAGGGTGCGGCCCGGCTCGTACATCACCCGCAGCAGACCGATGATCTTCAGCTCGCGGTTGAGGTTGGCGTGCACTTTCTTGATGGTGTTTACCAGGTCGGAGAGTCCCTCCAGCGCGTAATACTCGCATTGCATCGGAATGATGACGCCATGCGCGGCGCATAAACCGTTCAGGGTCAGCATCGACAGCGAGGGCGGGCAGTCGATCAGGACAAAATCGTAATCCGCGTGGTGCGCGGCGAGCGCCGCCTTCAGCCGCGTTTCGCGCAGCTCCAGGTCGACCAGCTCGACCTCGGCGCCCGCCAGGTCGCGGTTGGCCGGCAGCACGTCGAAATGCCCGGTCGGCGACGCGACGCGTGCCGCGTCGAGGCTCGCCAGCTGAAGCAGCACCTGATAGACCGATGACTTGAGGTCGCGCTTGTCCACCCCGCAGCCCATGGTGGCGTTGCCCTGGGGATCGAGGTCGACCAGCAGGGTGCGCTGGCCGCTGGCCGCCAGCGCCGCGGCGAGATTGACGGAGGTGGTGGTCTTGCCCACGCCGCCTTTTTGATTGGCTATTGCAAATATGTGCATCGTCAGGCTCTCTCAAGAACGATCAAGTGGCGTTGTGCATCCAGCCCCGGCACGCTCAGCCGGAGGCAGTCCCGCACCGTCCAGCCCGGCGGCAGACGGTTCATTTCCTCTTCGGGGGCGTGGCCCTTCATCGCGTACAGCCGCCCGCCTGGCGCCGGCAGGTGCCCGGCCAGCCTGATGAAGTCGGCCAGGTCGGCGAAGGCGCGGGAGACCACGGCGGCGAACGATCCGCCCGCCATGTCTTCCACCCGACCGCCATGGACCGTCACATTCGCCAGGCCGAGCTCGATTCTGGCCTGGCGCTGGAACGCCGACTTCTTTTCCACCGCCTCGACCAGCGTCATGTCGAAATCCGGTCGCGCGATGGCCAACGGAATCCCCGGCAGGCCTGCACCGCTGCCAACGTCGGCCCAACGCCGTGTCACCAGCGCCGAGTTTTCCAGCGTCGGCAACAGGGACAGGGAATCAAGCAGGTGCTGGGTGACCATGTCCTTTTCGTCGCGAATCGCCGTCAGGTTATAGGTGGCGTTCCATTTCTTCAGCAGCGCGACATAGCGCAGCAACATCGACTGCGTCGCCGCGGACAGCTCCAACCCCAGAGCGGCAAGCCCCTCCTGTAGCTGATCTGCCAGACTCATGCCGCGCGACGCCGCTTCAGGTGGACCAGCAGCAGGGAAATCGCCGCCGGCGTCATTCCTTGCAGGCGCGAGGCCTGCCCCAGCGTTTGCGGCCGGCCCTGGGCCAGCTTCTGCCGCACCTCGAAGGAGAGGCCATGCACGTCCGAGTAGTCGATGTCGCTCGGCAAAGGCATCGATTCATGCGCAAGGCTCTTTGCAACCTCGTCTTTTTGCCGCTCGATATAGCCTTGGTACTTGGCCTGGATCTCGACCTGCTCGATAACCTCTGGCGCCGCCACCCCCTCGCCCGCCCCCGGCAGGGTCAGCAGACTGGCGTAGCTGACTTCGGGTCGGCGCAGCAGGTCGAACAAGCGGTATTCGCGCTCCATCGGCTGGCCGAGCACGCGCACCGCATCGACCTCGGACAACTGACGCGGATTGACCCAGGTGCTTTTCAGGCGCTCGACTTCATGGCCGGTTGCATCGCGTTTGCGATTGAACGCATCCCAGCGGAAATCGTCGACCAGCCCCAATTCGCGGCCGATTTCCGTCAAACGCATGTCGGCGTTGTCTTCACGCAAGGACAAGCGGAATTCGGCGCGACTGGTGAACATTCGATAGGGCTCCGACACCCCACGCGTGATCAAGTCGTCCACCAGCACGCCGAGGTAGGCCTGGTCCCGTCGTGGCGACCAGGACGGCAGCAGTTTCGCGCAGCGTGCGGCATTGATTCCCGCCAATAATCCCTGCGCAGCCGCCTCTTCATATCCCGTCGTGCCATTGATCTGGCCGGCGAAGAAGAGGCCCGCCACCGACTTGGTTTCCAGGCTGTCCTTGAGGTTGCGCGGATCGAAATAGTCGTATTCGATGGCATAGCCGGGGCGTGTGATATGTACGTTCTCCAGGCCGCGGATGGAGCGCACCAAGGCCAACTGAACATCGAACGGCAGGCTGGTCGACACGCCTTGCGGATAGATTTCGTGGGTATCCAGACCCTCAGGCTCGAGAAAAATCTGATGGCTGTCCTTGCCGGCAAAGCGATGGATCTTGTCCTCGATTGATGGGCAGTAGCGCGGCCCGACACCTTCGATGACGCCGGTAAACATCGGCGAGCGATCCAGCCCGGAACGAATGATGTCGTGCGTGCGGCCGTTGGTCTGCGTGATCCAGCAGGGCACCTGCCGCGGGTGTTGCTCGCGCCTGCCCATGAAGGAAAACACCGGTACCGGATCGTCCCCCGGTTGCGCCTGGAGCACCGAAAAGTCGATACTGCGCCCGTCAAGACGGGGCGGCGTGCCAGTCTTGAGGCGGCCAACAGGAAGCTTGATCTCCTTCAGGCGCTCGGCCAGGGAAATCGCCGGAGGATCGCCAAAGCGACCGGCCCGATAGTTGGAGAGCCCGACATGCACCAGCCCATTGAGGAAAGTTCCTGTCGTCAGCACTACCGCGGGCGCCTCGAAGCGGATGCCCAACTGCGTCACCACCCCGACCACACGATCACCAGTCAGGATCAGGTCATCCACCGCCTGCTGGAACAGCGTCAGGTTCGGCTGGTTTTCAAGGCGATTGCGGATCGCCTGCTTGTAGAGTTGTCGATCCGCCTGGGCACGGGTGGCGCGCACCGCGGGTCCCTTGGATGCATTGAGAATGCGGAATTGGATGCCGGCTTCGTCGGTTGCCGCCGCCATCGCACCACCCAGCGCATCGACCTCCTTGACCAGATGACCCTTGCCGATGCCGCCAATCGACGGATTGCAGGACATGGCACCGAGAGTCTCGATGTTGTGCGTCAACAGCAGAGTTCGGGCGCCGGAACGCGCGGCAGCCAGCGCCGCCTCCGTGCCCGCGTGGCCGCCACCAATCACAATCACATCGAATAAAGCAGGGAATTGCACGCCGCGAGACCAAATCAAAAAGAGGCGCAATCATACGCCTCTCACTCGCAGAACCAAACCACATCACTTGTTTCACGTGAAACTACCGACATCCTGTTTCACGTGAAACAGCTTTCTAGTGTTTTCCGCCCAGCCCGAGATAGGACTCGATCACCTTCGGATCATCGATCAGTTGGTCGCTGGGGCCTTCCAGCGCAATTTCGCCCGTCTCCAGAACATAGGCGTAGTCTGCCACCTGCAACGCCGCGCGTGCATTCTGCTCGATCAGCAGAATGGACACCCCCGTCCTTTTCAAGTCGGCAATAACCCGGAATATCTCGCGTACGATCAATGGCGCCAAGCCAAGGCTCGGCTCGTCGAGCAGCAGCAGTTTCGGCTTCGCCATCAATGCGCGCGCCACCGCCAGCATCTGGCGCTCGCCGCCGGACAAGGTACCCGCATGCTGCGCACGCCGCTCCTTGAGCCGCGGAAATATCCGGAATACCTCTTCCATGGTCTGCTCGTGATCGCGGTGGCCCATCCGTCGCCGCATGAATGCGCCCAGCAACAGGTTGTCCTCGACACTCATTTCGCCGAACAGGGCACGCGATTCCGGCACCAGATTGATGCCGAGGGCAACCATCTGCTCCACCTCGATGTCGCCCAGTTCCTGCCCCTGGAACCGGACCATCCCGCGCGTGCGGGGCAACAAGCCCATGATCGACGACAACAGGGTCGTCTTGCCGGCACCGTTGGGGCCGATCACCGTCACGATCCGCCCCTCGCCCACCTTGATGCCGACGTGATGCAGCGCTTCGACCTTGCCATACGAAACACAGAGGTCTTCAACTTCGAGAATGGTCTTCGCTTCGCTCATCAATCAACCCCGCCGAGATAGGCTTCCAGCACGGCTGGATCACGCTGTACCTCATCAGGCAAACCCTCGGCGATCTTCTCGCCAAACTCCATCACCACCACGCGGTCCGCCAAGCCCATCACAAAGTCCATGTCGTGCTCCACCAGCAGGATGCCCATGCCCTCGCCCCGCAACTTGCGCAGCAGTTCAGCCAGCGATTGCTTTTCCAGATAGCGCAGACCCGCCGCCGGCTCGTCGAGCAGCAGCATGCAAGGATCGGCGCACAAGGCGCGGGCGATTTCCAGCGTGCGCTGCTGGCCCAAAGCCAGACTTCCCGCCAGATCGAACATGGAGTCCTTCAAGCCTACCCGCTCTACCTGACGCGCCGCCTCAGCCAGCAGTCGCGCCTCCTCCTCGCGCTCGAGATGCAACATGGCCGGCAACACACCCCTGCTGCCGCGCAAGTGGCCGCCGATCGCCACGTTCTCCAGCACGCTCATGGTCGGCAACAGGCGCACATGCTGGAAAGTGCGACTCATTCCCAGCCTGGCAATCTGACGCGAATTAAGGTGTGTCACTGCTTCGCCACGAAACCGCACCTCACCTTCCGTGGCCGGATTCACCCCGGATATGCAATTGAACATGGTCGACTTGCCGGCGCCATTGGGACCAATCAGCGCCATCACCTCGCCCGCCCTGACGGTGAGACTCATGTCGTTGTTGGCCACCAGACCGCCAAACCGCTTGACGACATTCCTGGCTTCGAGCAAAACCTGACCGGATTCCGGCACCGGCCTTCTGGGCAGCGCTTCTCCTTGCGGCACCTCGCGTTGCACCTCGCGTTGCGGCACCAGACGCGCCAGAATCGGCCAGAGGCCGTCGCGCGCCCGTTGCAAGACAACGATCATCATGAGGCCGAACACGATCATCTCGAAGTTTCCCGACGCGCCCAGCAATCTTGGCAGCCAGTCCTGCAACCATTGCTTGAGCACCGTGATGACGCCCGCACCGACCAGCGCACCCCAGACGTGAGCCGAGCCACCGACAACGGCCATGAACAGATACTCGATGCCGATGTGCAAACCAAATGGCGTTGGATTGACGAAGCGCTGCAAATGCGCGTACAACCAGCCGGAAACACAGGCGAACAAGGCAGCAATCAGGAAGATCATCACTTTGGAGCGGGCTGTATCGACGCCCATCGCTTCGGCCATGATGACGCCGCCCTTGAGTGAGCGGATCGCCCGCCCTTCGCGCGAATCCAGCAGATTCCGGGTGAGCCAGACGGCACCGAGCACGACGGCCCAGATGACGTAATAGAACTTGCGGCTTTCTCTCAGCTCGACGCCGAAAATGGACAGAGCCGGTATCCCGGACATGCCGGTGTGGCCACCGAGAAACTCGAGGTTGCCAAACAGGAAGTAAAGGCTGATGCCCCACGCTATCGTCCCCAACGGCAGGTAGTGACCGGACAGTCGCAAGGTCAGGAAGCCGAGCACAAAGGCGACCACCGCAGTGACCAGCAAACCGGCCAGCAAGCCCATCCAGGGCGAGCCGCCCAAACTCGCCGCCCAGGCCGGAAGACTCTCAGCAGCCGATAGGTAGGCCGTCGTATAGGCGCCCAGCCCGACGAAGGCGGCCTGGCCGAAGGAAGTCAGCCCGCCCACCCCGGTAAGCAGCACCAGTCCCAGGGCAACGATGGCATACAGGCCGATGTAATTCAGCAAAGTGACATGGAACTCGGACGCCAGCAGCGGCGCAATCAGCAGCAGGCCAAGAAACACGGCCAACATCAGGCGTGGCCGCATCACTCATCCTCCTCGACATGACGCGTCGTCAGCGAACGCCAGACCAGCACCGGGATGATCAGCGTGAACACAATCACTTCCTTGAAGGCCGACGCCCAGAATGAGGAAAAAGCCTCCAGCAAGCCGACCAGGATCGCTCCCGCGGCCGCAACCGGATAACTGGCAAGTCCACCCACGATAGCGCCGACAAAACCCTTGAGGCCGATGAGGAAACCCGTGTCGTAGTAGATAGTGGTGATCGGGGCTATCAGGATCCCCGAAAAAGCTCCAATCAGGGCCGCCAGCAGGAAGGAAAGCTTGCCCGCCATCACCGTCGAGATGCCCATGAGACGAGCGCCGGTCCGGTTCATCGCCGTCGCGCGCAAGGCCTTGCCATAGATCGTGCGCTCAAAAAAGATGAACAGCACCACGATCAGGAGCAAGCTGGCGCCGACCACCCACAGTGTCTGGCCACTGACCGTGACCAGCCCCAGATTGAAGCTCGCATCTGAAAAACTCGGAGTCCGCGAACCCTCGGCACCGAAGAACAGCAGCCCCAACCCCACCAGCGCCAGATGCACGGCCACCGAAACAATCAGCAAGACCAGTACGCTGGCCTCGGCCAGCGGCTGATAGGCCAGACGGTACATCATGGGTCCCAGCGGGACTACCAATGCCAGGGCGAGAACAATTTGCGCCAGCAGTGGAAACTCGTTCGGCTTCAAGAGAAACACGATTGCAGCCGCAGCCGCCGGGTAAGCCAGATTCCAGCCAACGATGCCCGGGATTCTCCTGGAGGCGCCGCCGCGCAATGCCATTGTAATATCCACCAGCGCCACCGCGATTCCGGCCCCGATCAACAGCCACAACGTACCCGGTGTCTTGCCGGCCTGAAAGCTGGCCAGGGTCAAGGCGCCAAAGGCAACGAACTCCCCCTGCGGAATGAAGATGACGCGGGTCACCGCAAATACCAGCACCAGCGCCAGCGAAAGCAGCGCGTAGATGGCACCATTGGTAATGCCGTCCTGCCCCAACAGAAGCGCTATTTGCAGATCCATCGGCCTGACTACTTGTCCAGTTTCCAGGCACCCTTTTCGATCCTGACCATCACACGGGCGCGCTGGTCAAAACCGAGATGATCATTGGGCGACATGTTGAACACACCGTGCACCCCGACCAGATCCTTGGTCGCCTCAAGCGCATCGCGCAAGGCCGCACGAAACTCCCTGGTCCCCGGCTGGGCCTTTTTCAAAGCGGTTGGCACGGCATTCTGCAACAGCAGACCGGCATCCCAGGCGTGACCGCCAAAGGTCGAGATGCTGCCCTTGCCATGGGCTGCCTCGTACTTCGCGATATACGCCAGGGACGACTTCTTGATAGGGTTGCTGTCTGGCAGTTGCGCAGCAACCAGCATCGGCCCGGCGGGAAGGAAGGTTCCCTCCACGTTCTTGCCGCCGACGCGCAGGAAGTCATTGTTGGCGATGCCGTGAGTCTGATAGTACCGGCCCGCATAGCCACGCTCCTTGAGCGTCACCTGCGGCAAGGCCGCCGGAGTGCCCGAACCGGCAATCAGCACCGCATCGGGCTTGGCCGCGATGACCTTCAACACCTGGCCGGTCACCGAGGTATCGGCACGGCTGTAGCGCTCGCTGGCCACGACCTTGAGCTTGTAGGTGTCGGCGTACTTGATGAATTCCTGATACCAGCCCTCGCCGTATGCGTCATTGAAACCGATGAAAGCCACGGTTTTCACGCCGGCGTTCGCCATGTGCGCCGCAATCGCGATCGCCATCTGCTGGTCGTTCTGCGGGGTCTTGAATACCCACCTTGTTTTTGGATTCGCCGGATCGACAATCCGCGCTGAAGCGGCCATCGAGATGGTCGGCGTCTCTGCCTCCGCCACAACGTCGATCATCGCCAGCGAGTTGGGTGTGATCGTGGAGCCGATGATAACATCGACCCTGTTTTCCGAAATCAGCTTGCGCACGTTCTTCACCGCTGTCGTGGTATCCGACGCGTCATCGAGAACGATGTAATTTACTTTCTGGCCACCCATTGAAGTGGGCAGCAAGGCGATCGTGTTCTTTTCCGGGATGCCGAGCGACGCGGCAGGGCCGGTTGCCGAAAGCGTAACGCCGACAGTGATGTCGGCATGGGCGGCGAATGCCGCACACGCCGCCGCCATAAAAACGATAGTTTTTTTAAGTTTCATGCAAGGGCTCCTCGTCCTGTAAACCCCTTGCAAGCACACGGGGCGACGATAAAAATTGATTTTATGAACTGTACTACTTGTTAGTATAGACAAACCGGAAGCAAAGTGCCGAATATTTCATATTTCTTCGCCTAACTTCACCGAAAGACCGAAATCAATTACTCCCGTCCGGTCTCAAGCGAATGTGTCATACCCAAGACGAGCAATCAATAGCGACGCCACCACCAAAAACACGCCGCGCACAAAACCGCTCCCGTGACGCAGCGCAAGACGCGCACCGAGCAGCGCGCCGGCGATATTGAACGCCGCCATTGCCAAACCGATCATCCAGAGTACATGTCCGCTTGGTACAAAGTAGGCCAGCGCCGCCGCGTTGGTGGAAAAATTCACGACTTTGGCGGCCCCTGACGCATGCAGGAAATCCAGCCGGAAAAACCGCACAAAAGCGAAAATCATGAAGCTGCCCGCCCCGGGGCCGAAAAAGCCATCGTAGAACCCCAGCGAAGCGCCGGCCAATAGCGCGAAACGCCGCTCCAGATGCGGCGCCAAACGCTCACCCGCCAAGGCGCCGAAGTTCGGCTTGACCACGGTATAGAGCATCACCAACACCAGTAAAGCCAGCACCAGCGGCCGCACCACATCCTTCGGCAGCCACGCCACGGCCGCCGCGCCCGCAAAGGAAAACACGAACGCCGCGATCGCGGCCGGCAAGGCAATGCCCCATGGCAATGCAATCCGTCGCGCATAGCGCAACGCCGCGTTGCCGGTTCCGAAAATGCTCGCCAGCTTGTTGGTGCCGAACACCGTTGCGGGTGACTCGGCCGGAAGGGCCATCAGCAGGGTCGGCACCTGGATCAGTCCACCGCCGCCCGCCACCGCATCGACGAAACCGGCGAACAAGGCAGCGGCCAACAGCATGACCAGATCCATTTCAGCCATGTCGCACCACCTACTTGCCGATGCAGAAGCGGGAGAAAATCTCCCCCAGCAAATCGTCAGCCGTAAACTCGCCGGTAATGCGCGAAAGTGCTTCCTGCGCCAGGCGCAGCTCCTCCGCGCACAGCTCGATCTGGCCCAATCGCCGTGCCGCCAGCGCCGACTTTTCGGCGGCCAGCCCCAGCGCTTCCAGATGTCGCTCGCGCGCCAGCACCACGTCTTCGCCGTGACCGCTCCAGCCCGCCACGCGCAGCAACTCGTCGTGCAGCAGGCCGATCCCCTCGCCGCTCTTCGCCGACAGTCGCAGATGCACCCGGTTTCCTTCGATGAAGCGCGCCGCAAGCTGTCCCGCCAGATCGCATTTGTTTTCCACCACGATGCGTTCAACCGCTGCCGGCAGGCGCACGGCGATGGCATGGTCGGCGGGAGTTTCGCCGCCACGGGCATCCACCAGTTGCAGTACCACGTCGGCCCGCTGGATCTCCGCCCAGGCGCGTTCGATGCCGATCTTCTCCACTACATCGTCCGTTTCACGCAGCCCGGCCGTGTCGATGATATGCAGCGGTATGCCTTCGATCTGGATCGTTTCGCGCACCGCATCGCGGGTGGTGCCGGCCACCTCGGTAACGATGGCGCGCTCCTCGCCCGCCAGCCGATTCAGCAAGGAGGACTTGCCCACATTGGGCAAGCCCGCCAGCACCACATGCAGGCCTGAGCGCAGCAGGCGTCCGGCGCGGGCGCGCTCGAGCAACACCGCCAGATCGCTACGAATGCCCGCCAGGCGCGCTGCTGCATCCGTGTCCCGCAAGATGTCGATTTCCTCTTCGGGAAAATCCAGGGTCGCTTCCACCAGCATGCGCAACTCGGTGAGACGCGCCACCAGCGAACGCACCTCGCGAGAGAACTCGCCCGACAGGGAACGCACGGCGGAGCGCGCCGCCGCCGTCGTCGTCGCCTCGATCAGGTCGGCAACCGCTTCGGCCTGGACCAGATCGAGCTTGTCGTTGAGAAAGGCGCGCTGCGAGAATTCTCCGGGCTCGGCCAGTCGCGCGCCGAGCTCAAGGCAGCGCGCCAGAAGCATCTGCAACACCACCGGGCCGCCATGACCCTGAAGTTCGAGGACGTCCTCACCGGTAAAGGAATGCGGCGCAGGAAAATACATCAGAATTCCCTGGTCGATCGCGATCCCGTCCGCCGCCAGGAAGTGTCGCAGCATGGCGCGACGGGGAAACGATGACTGGCCGGTCAGGGTATGCGCCAACGGCAGCAGATCGTTGCCGGAGACTCGCACCACGCCAATGCCGCCGCGTCCGGGAGCAGTGGCGATGGCAGCGATGATATCGGTGCGCGGCAGTCCCATCCGCCCTCCCTAAAGCCGGAGCAAGGCGCCCCGGCAAATTCTCCGATCCCGCAGGATCGGAGTCTGACTTACTTCTTTTCCGCCGCCTCGACGAGGCGGGTGATCTGCCATTGCTGGGCGATCGACAGGATGTTGTTCACCGTCCAGTACAGCACCAGGCCCGCCGGGAAGAAGAGGAACATCCCGGTGAACATGATCGGCATGAACAACATCACCTTGGCCTGGATGGGATCGGGCGGCGTCGGATTCAGTTTGGTCTGGATGAACATGGTGGCACCCATGATCAGCGGCAGCACGTAGAACGGATCCTTCACCGACAGGTCGGTGATCCAGCCCAGCCACGGTGCGTTGCGCATCTCGACCGTACCCAGCAGCACCCAGTACAGCGCGATGAAGACGGGAATCTGCACCAGCACCGGCAGACAGCCTCCCAGGGGGTTGACCTTCTCCCGCTTGTACATCGCCATCATTTCCTGGTTCAGGCGCTGCTTGTCGTCGCCGTACGCCTCTTTGAGCTTGACCAGTTTCGGCGTCAGCACACGCATCTTCGCCATCGACTTGTAGCTCGCGGCCGAGAGCGGGAAGAACGCCAGCTTGAGCAGGAGCGTCAGGCCGATGATGGCCCAGCCCCAGTTGCCGACCAGCTTGTGAATCGCGCCCAGAACCCAGAACAGCGGCGCAGCAATGACCGTCAGCCAGCCGTAATCCACCACCAGATCGAGCCCGGGGGCGATCTTTTCCAGCTTGTCCTGCTCCTGCGGTCCGGCGTACAGCGATATCGTGCTCCTGCCGTCGGCGCCAACCGGGAGGATCACACCGGCCGAGTAGATGTCTTCGCCGACCTTGCGCATGTAGAACTCGCGCGCAACTCCGGCCGCCGGCAACCAGGCCGAAACGAAGTAATGCTGCACCATCGCCAGCCAGCCGTTGTCTGCCTTCTGCACGAACTTGGCTTTGTTCTTGAGGATATCCGCGAATTCGACTTTCTGATACTTCTCACCATCGGTATACACGGCAGGCCCGGTGAAGGTCACTACGCCCATCATCATGGAACTGCCTTGTTCCTCGGCAGGCTTACCATCACGCGTGACCTGATAGTAAGCATGAGCTCCTGCCGCAACCCCTTCGTGGCGAACTTCTATCTGATAGCTGCCGCGATGGAAGACATAAGTCTTCACCATCTTGCCGCCGTTTGCCGCGGCGGCCTCGAGCCGGATATCAAGTTGCTTCTCGCCGTCCTTGAGCACATGCTCGCCCGGCACCAGCTTCCACTCGGTCTTGTGATTCGGCAAACCTTCGCCGATCAGCCCGGATTGAGCCAGATATACGTGCTTGCTGCCATTGTCGAAGAGCACGAAATGCTTCGACTTGTCTTCAGTGTCAGGATGGCGAACCAGTTCAAGCCGGGTGATGTCCCCGCCCTGCGAAGAAATATCGGCCACATACAGATCAGTCCTGATCTTGGCAGTCGCGGCTCCGGGCGCAACCACCGCCGCAGCCATGGGAACAGCCGCGGACGCCGCGCCAGCGCCTGTTGCCGCCGAAGTCGGTGTTGGTACCACGCCGGCGGGAGCAGAAGCCGACGGAACAGCCGTCGCTTGCGTGGCCACCGGAGACTTCGCCGGTGCAGGCAAGCCCTGACGCTGCCAGGCGTCCCAAAGCATGATCAGCGAAAAACTGAACACCAAAAGCAGAATCAATCGTCGGTTATCCATTACTGTCTCGGCAGTGGTTCAGGTCAAAAATACAGAACAATCAGGGAACCGGATCATACCCGCCCGGATGCCAGGGATGACAACGCCCGATTCGACGAACCGCCAGCCACATGCCCCTGAACAAGCCATGACGTCGCAGAGCGTCCATGGAATACTCCGAGCAACTTGGATGAAAACGACAGCGACTGCCCAGCATTGGACTGATCGCCACCTGATAGGCGCGAATCAGCATCAACAATGGGTAGACCAGCAAAGCTCTCATTCCGAACCGGAGGGAAGGCGTTTCAAGAGGGTTTCGATTTCGGTGCGCCACAACTTACGCTGCGCACGATCCCCGGCTTTCACATCGACGACCGGCCGGGTCAGGCGCAGAACCAGATCGCAGGATGGAATCTCAACCGCCATCAACCGGAAAGCTTCACGCCCCTGCCGCTTGATCGCGTTGCGCACCGAGGCAGCTTTCGCCAGCCGCTTCGGCACTATCAATCCGAGTCGAGCCCTGCTATCGGTGCCTGCTTTCCGGTAATGCAGGTGAAAACACTCGCCGCGTACTACCCGCCGCGCCGCCATGACCGCAGAAAACTCCTCCGGCCGATGCAAGCGCTGCTCGAAGCAAAACGAAGCCGCGTGTTCAGACGGCGAGACGATGACGGCCCTTGGCACGACGCGCACGTATCACAGCACGACCACCCCGGGTACGCATGCGCACTAGGAAGCCGTGGGTGCGTTTACGGCGCACAACCGAAGGCTGGTAGGTGCGTTTCATGGCAATATCCCCTGAATTAAGAAAAACGGCGGATTACAGCGGTTTATGGCCAATTTGTCAAGGGAAACAACTTGGCTTGGCTGTGGATAACTAATACCGAAACAGCTAGAATGCGTCTCCATCCGAAGCAAGCGCCTAGCCGAAAGAGCGTCGCCTTCATGTTGCTTATTGTCGCATCCTGCCGGCTTCCCCTCAAAACCATCCAAGCGCAATGAGTGATTTCTGGTCCACCTGTCTGAACCGCTTCGAGCAGGAGCTTCCTGCACAGCAGTTCAACACATGGATAAAGGGCCTGCGCCTCGAAACCGATGAAGCCGGCCCTACTCATTTCCGCCTGATAGCGCCTAACCGGTTCGTCATGCAATGGGTGCGCGAGCGCTATTTGGCCCAGATCGAAGCCCTTGGACTCGAGTTTTTCTCCAGCCCGATAAACATCAGCCTTCGCGTCGCTGACGCCATTATCGAAGCTCCCGCGGTCGCTGCCGGCATTGACCCGACCCCGGATAGAGCGCCGACCAACACTCCGCCGCAAGCAAGATCCAGTGACGCCGCCTATGAAAAGACGCGATTAAATGCCGATTTCACTTTCGATACCCTGGTAACCGGCCGAGCAAACGACCTGGCTCGCGCTGCCGCGCAGCAAGTAGCGATGAATCCGGGAGTTTCCTATAACCCCTTGTTCATATACGGAGGGGTTGGCCTGGGGAAAACCCATCTTATCCATGCCATTGGCAACTCGATCTATGCTGCCAATCCGACGATGGAGGTCCGCTATGTTCACGCGGAAGATTATTTCTCCGATGTTGTCAAAGCCTTCCAGCAAAATTCCCGTGAAGCATTCAAGCGCTACTACCGATCGCTTGATCTATTGTTGATCGACGACATCCAGTTCTTCAATCGCAAGGACCGAACCCAGGAAGAATTCTTTTATGCCTTTAACGCGTTGATTGAGGCAAAGAAGCAAATCATCATTACCTGTGATACTTATCCAAAGGATGTTCAGGGGCTGGAAGAGCGGCTGGTGTCGCGTTTTGACTGGGGGCTCACGGTCGCCATCGAACCGCCTGAACTGGAAATGCGCATCGCGATTCTCAAGAAGAAGGCCGAGGCGGAAAACATCAGCGTTTCAGACGAAGTTTCCTTCCTGATTGCGAAAAACCTCAAATCCAATGTGCGCGAACTTGAGGGTGCGCTAAACCGCGTGGTTGCCTACGCTCGCTTCCATGGTCGCGACATCAGTCTTGATGTCGCCAAGGAAGCCTTGCGCGACATTATTGGCGCCACAAACCGGCAGATCTCGCTGGAACTGGTACAAAAGACCGTTTCCGACTTTTATAAAATCAAAGTCGCCGACATGTACTCGCAAAAGCGCACGCGCGCCATCGCCAGGCCTCGTCAGATAGCGATGTGGTTAACCCGGGAATTGACATCCCACAGCCTGCCTGAAATTGGTGAAGCTTTTGGCGGACGCGATCACACCACCGTAATGCATGCTTGCCGTACTATCATTGACTTGCGTGGCAAAGACAGCAGGCTTAATAATGACCTGCATGTATTGATGCAGACAATCAAGGGATAGCCTGTGCATAAACTAACCCAACAAAACCTTGAAAGATTGTGGATAAGGGTCATTACTTACTAACACTCAAAAAATCATCCACAATCATCCACAATGTGCAATGCCGGATTTAAGTAGCGTTATCCACGCGACAATTCATTGTATTTAATTAATAATATAGCCTTATCCACAGCAAACAGTCTCCCTTATTAATCATAAGAGATCTATATATGCTCCTATTTAAAGGTCCACGCGATCAACTACTTTCACCCCTCCAATCGGTATGCGGTATCGTAGAAAAACGCCATACCTTACCGATCCTTTCCAATGTGTTGATGGAAAAGGATGGGGAAAAACTCACCTTGCTGGCGACTGATATCGAGATTCAGATCACGACCCAGACGCCGACGGTAGGCGCAGAGAAAGCCGCCATGACAGTCGGCGCACGAAAGCTGCAGGACATTCTGCGCTCCCTGCCCGAAACAGCAGAGGTCAGCCTCGCTCTGGACGACAAACGTCTTCAGTTGAAAGCAGGCAAGAGCCGGTTTAATTTACAAACCCTGCCTGCCGAGGACTTTCCCCGCATGAGCATGGCCGACGGCCAACCTTCCCGGCTAACGGTCAGCCAGAAGCAAATGAAGCGTCTGCTCGCCCTGGTCCAATATTCAATGGCGCAACAGGATATTCGCTACTATTTGAATGGGTTGCTGTTGGTGGTCAAAGGCAATGAATTGCGCATGGTGGCGACTGACGGCCATCGACTCGCATACGCTGCCGAGACGCTTCCGGAAACCGCTACACCCATCGAAGTCATTCTTCCACGCAAGACCGTGCTCGAATTGTCGCGCCAGCTGGCCGACAACGACGACCCACTTGAAATCACCCTGACGCCCACCCAGGCACGTTTCAGTTTCGGCAGTATTGAGCTGGTGTCGAAACTCATCGACGGAAAATTTCCGGATTACGAGCGCGTCATACCGCAGCATCACACCAAACTCATCAAGCTGTCACGCGACGCGCTCCTGCATTCGCTCCTGCGCGCAGCGATTCTGACGAACGAAAAATTCCGTGGTGTGCGCCTGGTCCTTGCAACCGGCAGTCTCAAAATAATTTCCAGCAATGCCGAACAGGAAGAAGCGCAGGAAGAAATCGAAATCGACTACGCAGGCGACGCGCTGGACGTCGGCTTCAATGTCACCTACCTGCTTGACGTCCTGAACAACGTCAATAATGAAACCATCGAATTGCATCTTGCCGATGCCAATTCAAGCGCACTCTTTGTACTGCCAGGCAACGAGACGTTCAAATACGTCGTGATGCCGATGCGCATCTGATACCCCAACGAAAAGAACCCCATGATCGACAGCAACACTGGCCCGGCCTACGACGAAAGCAGCATTCAACAACTTGAAGGCCTGGAAGCAGTCAGGAAGCGGCCGGGCATGTACATCGGCGACACCTCGGACGGCACCGGCCTGCATCACATGGTCTTCGAGGTGGTCGACAACGCCATTGACGAAGCCTTGGCGGGGCACTGTGACGATATCGTGATCACCATTCACACCGACAGCTCGATCTCGGTGACCGACAATGGCCGCGGCATCCCGACCGGAATCAAGTTCGACGACAAGCATGAACCCAGGCGCTCGGCCGCGGAAATCGTCATGTGCGTGTTGCACGCCGGTGGCAAGTTCAACCAGAATTCCTACAAGGTTTCCGGTGGCCTGCACGGCGTAGGCGTCTCCTGCGTAAACGCCTTGTCGAAATGGTTGCGTCTAATCATTCGCCGCGACGGAAAAAAATACGCGATGGAATTTCATCGCGGTCACGCGGTTGACCGTCTGCTGGAAATGCAGAACGGCGTCGAAGTGTCGCCGCTGAAAGTGCTGGGCGACACCGAGAAGCGCGGCACCGAAGTGCATTTCATGGCCGACGATGAAATCTTCGGCGCCGTCGAATATCACTACGACATACTCGCCAAGCGTCTGCGCGAGCTGTCCTTCCTCAACAACGGCGTCAAGATCCGCCTGATTGATCAGCGCAACATGAAGGAAGAAGACTTCGCCTTCTCCGGCGGCGTCAAGGGTTTCGTCGAGTACATCAATCGCACCAAGACCGTTCTGCATCCTTCGGTGTTCCATTCCACCGGCGTCTCGGTGCAAAACGGCGTCAATATCGATGTCGAAGTCGCCATGCAATGGAACGACTCCTATGCTGAACAGGTGCTGTGTTTCACCAACAACATCCCCCAGTCCGACGGCGGCACGCACCTTACGGGGTTGCGTGCGGCCATGACCCGAGTCATCAACAAGTACATCGAAGAAAACGAGATCGCGAAGAAGGCCAAGGTGGAGATAACCGGCGACGACATGCGCGAGGGATTGGCCTGCGTGCTGTCGGTGAAAATGCCCGATCCCAAGTTTGCCTCTCAAACCAAGATGAAGCTGGTGTCGTCGGAAGCCCGTCCGGCGATCGAGGAGGTGGTAGCGCAGAAGCTCGCTGATTATCTCCTCGAAAAACCGCTCGACGCGAAGATCATTACCGGCAAGATCGTCGAAGCCGCGCGCGCTCGCGAAGCCGCGCGCAAGGCGCGCGACATGACGCGTCGCAAGGGGGTGCTCGACGGCCTTGGCCTGCCCGGCAAGTTGGCGGACTGCCAGGAAAAGGATCCGGCGCTGTGCGAGATCTACATTGTCGAGGGCGATTCCGCCGGCGGTTCCGCCAAGCAGGGTCGCGACCGGAAATTTCAGGCCATCCTGCCGCTGCGCGGCAAGGTGCTCAACGTCGAAAAGGCCCGTTACGACAAAGTCATTTCAAGCGAGCAGATCGTCACCCTGGTGACGGCGCTTGGTTGCGGCATCGGCACCGAGGATTTCGACATTGCAAAGCTG
The DNA here is from genome assembly GCA_964397005.1 of uncultured Sulfuritalea sp. GTDB lineage: Bacteria > Pseudomonadota > Gammaproteobacteria > Burkholderiales > Rhodocyclaceae > Sulfuritalea. The sequence continues at coordinate 17,342 of CAYNGV010000016.1, forward strand.
CGTTACCACCGTATCATCATCATGACCGACGCCGACGTCGATGGCGCCCATATCCGCACGCTGCTGCTCACTTTCCTCTATCGGCAAATGCCGGAGCTGGTCGAGCGGGGCCACATCTATATTGCCCAGCCGCCGCTGTACAAGATCAAGCATGGCAAGAGCGAGACCTACATCAAGGACGATCACGAACTCAACCAGCATTTGCTGCGCCTTGCGCTGGATGGAACCCAACTCACCCCGCAAGCCGGCGCTGCCGTGGTTGAAGGGGAGGCCCTGGGAGCATTGGCCCGCGCCTACTTGTTGTCAGAGGCGGTGATTCGCCGTGTCACCGACTTCATCGACGGTGAAGTGTTGCATGCCCTGCTCGCCCACGATATCGCGGTCGATACCTCCAGCGAAGCCGCCACGCGCGATAGCGCCGAACGCGTTGCCGCGCATCTTTCCAAAGAGGTTCGCATCGAGGCGCGCTTCGACGACAAGCACGAACGCTGGATGCTTGCCGTGATCCGCATGCGCCACGGCAACTTGCGAACGGGTCGCATCGACGAGGATTTCCTGCTCTCCGGCGACTATCTGCAGATTCGCCGGACCGCCCAGATGATCGCGGGCCTCATGGGCGAAGGCGCGGTAATTCGGCGTGGCGAAAAGTCCCTGGCAGTAACGAGCTTTGCCGACGCCATGAAGTGGATGTTGAACGAAGTCGAGCGCGGCCTGGCCAAACAGCGCTACAAAGGCCTGGGAGAAATGAATCCCGGTCAGTTGTGGGAGACCACCATGGATCCCGCGGTACGTCGCCTGCTGAAGGTGCAGATCGACGACGCCATCGCCGCCGACGAAATCTTCACCACCCTGATGGGTGACGATGTCGAGCCGCGGCGGGCCTTTATCGAATCGAACGCACTGTACGCCCGCAATATCGACGTTTGAGACCGGCGCACGGCTGCGCTCGTCCAAGTCAGGCCTGATCTGTCATAAGAGCCGCATTTCGCGGTTTTGATGCGCCTCGGGGCGCGGTGTGGCCCTTTCCTAGAGGGCGCTGCCTAATCATGAGGGACAAACGGGCCTAAGATTCGCCCGTCTCCTCCTCCGATCCACAAGGATTGGATTCAACCCGGTACCTTTGTATCGGGTTTTTTTTGGGTTCGCTGGTTTTGGCCGGACAGAGTTGATGCGCCGCAACAACTTTGTCTTGACAAATCAGGCTTTCTCCTTAAAATACATCACTATTGCAGTGCACCAACTCTTTGCTTAAAGACATTCGGGGATATGGAGAAGCGCAGCACCATTCCTTTCGATGCTTTTCAGGAGATCGCCATGTACAAGCTACCCGAACAACTTGCCAGTGCCCACCAAGCCAGCGTCGAAACCCTGATGACCATCGCCAATGCTGCTTTTGGCGGTGTTGAACGTTTGGCGGCCCTGAATCTGAATGCTGTTCGCAGCCTGCTGGAAGACAGCACGACAAACGCCCGGGCTCTTATTGCAGTGAAAGACGCGCAGGGTCTGGTTTCGCTACAAACCCAGCTGGCGCAGCCCGGTCTAAACAGAGCCACCGTTTACTCGCGCAGCCTCTATCAAATCGCCACCGAAACGCAAGAAACACTGTCCGCAGTGATCAAAACCCAGGTTTCAGAAAGACTCGAGTCTCTTCCCCTCCGGCCCTGAACAAGGCTGGATTCAAACCGGGCACGTCCCTCCGCGGGACGTTTGAGCGCCCGGAATCGGCATCACTCCCTATGCATCGCAGGAGCACTCATCCCCTGCCGGCATCAGTAAAGGAGAAATCTTGACTACCTTATTCTCGCAAAGGTATCTGATGGTGCGCGGCACCAATACCTTCCTGAACTACGTGCACCTCGACGCGCTGGTGACTGGACTTGTTTTTGTCCTGGTCCTGGTTGTGGGCGTCACGAACAACTTCAATGTATTTCGATCGATTGGGGCGAACGTTTCGGAATTTTCGCTATCAGCTGAAGCACCCGCCCTTCTCCAGCCCGCGGAACCCGCTGCCCGAGTACTGACACCGGCCATGGCTGCCGCTCTCGATCTAGTGGTTCAGCGTTACCGGGTATCCCCCGAAGCGCTGCTGCCGGTGTTCGAAGCAGCTCAGGCAGCGGGTCGCGAACGTCGTCTGGACCCGCTGTTGATCATCGCCGTGATCAGTATTGAATCCCGCTTCAATCCCTTTTCCCAGAGCCCCATGGGGGCCGTGGGCTTGATGCAAGTCATTCCTCGCTACCATCAGGACAAGGTGCCCAATGCAGCGGTAACAAACCCGTTTCTGGATCCCGTGACCAATGTTCGCATGGGCGCCCAGATTCTCCAGGAAGCCATCAGGCGACAGGGCGGGCTCATCGAAGGGCTGCAGTACTACGCCGGTGCTGCAGATGACGATGAGCAGGGCTATGCAAACAAGGTGCTCGCGGAAAAGCTTCGACTGGAACAGGCGCCGCGGCGCAGGGAAGGTCCGGCTGCCTGAAAAGAACCGCTTAGCAGTTGCTCGTCCATACCCCCGACACGGGGCAGAAGTCCAATTACCTGCGGACCCTGAAGGTCGGGCAGGTATCCGGCACCACTATAATTGGACATGAACCAAGCCTCTTCAGCACTCCCCGGCGTTTCCGCCGCTCCCGCGCAGGCCGCAGCCGCCGACGATTCGACGCTGTCTTTCGATCAGCTGCCGCTGGCAGCCGGCACCAAGCAGAACCTTCTGCAACTCGGTTATCGGCAGATGACGCCCATCCAGGCCGCCAGCCTGCCGCTGGCGCTGGCCGGCCGCGACCTGATCGCGCAGGCCAAGACCGGCAGCGGCAAGACGGCGGCCTTCGCGCTGTGCCTGCTGGCCAAGCTGAACCCCCGCCGCTTCGCGGTGCAGGCGCTGGTGCTCTGCCCGACGCGGGAGCTTGCCGATCAGGTGACCCAGGAAATTCGTCGCCTGGCGCGCGGTGAAGACAACATCAAGGTACTGACCCTGTGCGGCGGCAGCACCATGCGGCCGCAGATCTCCAGCCTCGAACACGGCGCCCATGTCGTGGTCGGCACGCCGGGCCGCATCATGGATCACCTGCAACGCAACACCCTCGACCTCGCCGCGCTCGATACGCTGGTGCTGGACGAAGCCGACCGCATGCTCGACATGGGCTTCTTCGACGACATCGCCTTCGTCGCCAAGGCCTGCCCGAAGAATCGCCAGACGCTGCTGTTTTCCGCCACCTATCCCGAAGGCATCGCCAGCCTGAGCCGCCAGTTTCTGCGCAATCCCGAGCAGATCAAGCTGCTCGAACAGCATGCCGACAGCAAAATCCGCCAACGCTTCTACGAGGTGGAGCCCGAGCAGCGGCTGGCGGCCGTCGCGCTGCTGCTCAAGCATTACCGGCCGGTCAGCACCCTCGCCTTCTGCAATACCCGGCAGCAATGCCGCGACCTGCTGCAGGTGTTGCGCGCCGAAGGCTTCATCGCCCAGGCCTTTCACGGCGAACTCGAGCAGCGCGAACGCGACCAGGTGCTGATCCAGTTCGCCAATCGCAGCTGTTCGGTGCTGGTCGCCACCGACGTCGCCGCGCGCGGCCTCGACATCGAACAGCTCGAAGCGGTGATCAATGTCGATGTCACGCCGGACACCGAAGTGCATGTCCATCGCATCGGCCGCACCGGCCGGGTCGATCAGGAAGGCTGGGCCTTCAGCCTGGTCAGCGGCAGCCAGATGACCCGGGTGGACAACATCGAGAAGGAACTCGGCCACGAGATCGAGTGGCACTCCCTAAGCGAACTGCAGGCGGCGCCGGGCAGGCCGCCGATGCCGCCGATGTCGACGCTGTTGATCCTCGGCGGCCGCAAGGAAAAAATCCGCGCCGGCGACGTGCTCGGCGCCTTGACCGGCGATGCCGGCTTCCGCAAGGAGCAGGTCGGCAAGATCAACGTCACCGATACCGCCACCTATGTCGCCGTCGCGCGCGGCATCGCGAAAGACGCGCTGCGCAAGCTGTCGGCCGGCACCATCAAGGGCAAGAAGGTCAAAGTCCATTTGCTGCCCGACACCGGCGCGTAACATCGGGCGCCGCGTCGCAGAATCGCCGTATCGCAAGCGCCGACTTTTTCGTCATCCGCAAAACCCGCCACCCCATGTCTGCCGCCCAAGCAGTATCCCCGCTGCGCATCGAGGAAGTCGAAATCACCGCGATTCGCGCCCAGGGCGCGGGCGGCCAGAACGTCAACAAGGTGTCGAACGCCGTGCACCTGCGCTTCGACATCGGCGCCTCTTCCCTGCCCGACGAGATCAAGGCCCGCCTGCTGCAAATGCGCGACCAGCGCATCAGCGCCGATGGCATCGTGGTAATCAAGGCGCAGCAATTCCGCAGCCTGGAACGCAACAGCTTCGCCGCAATGGAGCGACTGCGCGAGCTAATCGCCCAGGCCGCCTTCATCCAGCGCCCGCGCCGCGCCACCCAGCCGACGCGCAATTCGCAGAAACGCCGTGTCGACAGCAAGGTCCTGCGCGGCAAGGTGAAGGCCCAGCGCGGGCGAGTCAGCGATGCCTGAGCCCGGCGGCAACAGGCGCCGCCGGCTGAAACACTTTGTTGCAATACGGCATTGAACCAATCGGCGCCGGCCCCATCTACACAAGCATGTTGACATTCAGCCGAGCAACGGAGCCGAACATGCAAGCCAGCGCAGTCCTCAAATTTCTCGCCGATTCCCGCCGCTACCTCGGCCGGTAGACATTTCTTCCCCCTGGCGGCTGGTTTCCTCCTTCCAGCCGCCCGAAGGCCCCGCGCTTGTGGGGCCTTCGCCTTTGCGGAGGACGCGAGCCCGGACGCGAACCTTCCGGCTTTTCAGTAAGTCCAGAAACCACTGGAGCCACAAATGACCGACCGCACCATGAGCCTCATGGATGTTCTCGCCCCGCCCGGCAACGACTGGTTGCGGGAGCTTTCCCGGCGCAAGACCGATCTCCCGGCCGGCGTGAAAATCGTGCGCTTCAGCGAAGCGGACGACGATCTGGGCGAAGACGGCGAAGCGACGGGCGCAGCGACGAGAAGCCGCAAGCACGCAACCGCTTGAGGGGCTGACGCCCGCTCGGGCGCGTAACCACTAGGTGCGCATCGCATCGGCAAGCTGCAAGCGCTTCAAGCGGGTTTCGTGTCGGTCATGGGCGACACTTCGGCAGGCCATGGCCTGCTTATGGCATCAAGTATGCCGGTCATGGCCGGCATATCGCCGATTCGATGACGCGTTGCTGATTCACAAATTGGGAAAGTCGGCGCCGGCGGCACGGCGCTTGGTTCTGGAAACCCGGCAATCGGTGATCGCCGAATTCCGCTTCAAGCCGCCAGTTTTGCGCTCGCCAGCCGGTTCAGGCTGACGCCCTGCTCGG
>CAYNGV010000017.1:0-22020 GCA_964397005.1 uncultured Sulfuritalea sp.
GATTCCAGCCAGGCGATGCTGGCGGCCTTCGACGCCGAGTAGGCGCCGGCCCCCGGCAGGCCGCGGATGCCGGCCACCGACGCGATGCCCACCAGGCGGCCGCTGCCGCGCGCCTTCATGGCCGCGATGAAGGGCTGCAGGGTGTGCGCCATGCCTATCACGTTGGTCTGGAAGACGCGCTGGAAAGCCGGCAGATCGTCGGCTGCCTCGGCAAGCGTGCCGACCGAGACGCCGGCGTTGGCGATGACGATGTCCGGGCAGCCGTGGCGCGCGATGAAATCGGCGGCGGCGGCCCGCAGTGCCGCCGCGTCGGCGACATCCAGCGGGTAGCAGAGGTGCTCACCGGGAAGCTCCGCACTCAAGTTGGAAAGTCGGTCCTGGCGACGCGCCGCCAAACCCAGGGTGGCGCCCGCCGCCGCGTAATGACGGGCCAGCGCTTCGCCGATGCCGCTCGATGCGCCGGTGATGAATACGCGCACGGATTCGGGCTACTTGCGGCCGGCTTCGGCGCGGACGCGCGCGATCAACTGATCGATATTGGCCAGCAGCTGGTCGTAGTCGCCGGGCGTCAGCGCCAGGTATCTGCCTTGCACCATCACCCCCGGCACGCCGGTCAGCCCTGTCGCCTGGGTCAGTTCGCGCGCCTGCTGCACGCGACCCTGCACGCCGAAGGAGGACCAGGCCTCGCTGAACTTCTTCGCATCGAGACCCTTTTTCGCCACCCATTCGAACAGGATCTTTTCGTCTTCCAGGCGCAGGCGTTCGACGTGGATCGCGTTGAACACCTCGCCGTGCATTTTGTCCAGCACATCCATGGCTTCCAGCGTGTAGTGAAGCCTGGCGCCGGGCAACCATTTGTTGTTGGGCGATATCGTCGGTACGCGACGGAAGCTGACATCGGCGGGCAGTTTCTTCACCCACGTCGCCAGCACCGGCTCGAAATCGAAGCAATGCGGGCAGCCGTACCAGAAGAATTCGGTGATCTCGATCCTGTTTTTGTCTGCCGCCAGCGGCGGATTGATCACGCGGAAATCAATCCCCTCCTTGAGTTCGGCGGCGCCGGCGCCCAGCGTGACGCATACGCCGAGCGTGGCCACCAATGCCGCCACAACCTGACGCCATGCCTTCATCGCCGGCTCCTATTCCTTCTGCTTGATGACGGTGCCCTGCACTCCATTTTGGGACAGCAAAGTCCGCGCCTTGTTCATCTCTTCGGGACTGCGGAAGGGGCCGACGCGCACGCGATGCATGGTGCCTTTTTCCGGAATGCTGACTTCCTGCACGCCGGCTTCGAGGCCGGTTAGCGCGAGTTTCGCCTTGAGGTTGTCGGCGTCGGCCGCTTTCTGGAAAGCGCCGACCTGGAGGAAGAAGATTTCGGTCGGCACCGGCTTGGCGTCGGCCACGGGCGTCGCGGGTGTAACCGACACCGCCGGGGTCGCGGGGGCTGGCGTGGCCGCGCCGGGGGCCGTCGGCTGCTTGCCTTCGAGGATGCCGTAGAACTCGAAACGCTGCTTGTCGTTGGGCTTGTCGCCCGGCTTGCCGGGCAGCGGTGCCGGAGTCTGTGCCGTGCCGTTCGGCCCGGGAGCCGCGGCCTTTTCCCTTTCGTTCTTCGGCGCGCCTTCGTATTTGTTGAGGAAGGGCAGCGGGGATTTGTTGAGATACCAGACCACGCCGAAGGCGATCGAGACACCGACCACGAGGCCGACAAAAATGCCGAGCAGGGTACCGCCGCCGCTCTTCTTCTGCGATGTCCGCTTGTTGGGTGCCGGGCGCGAGGTTTTGTCCGAGTTCCTGTCGAATTTGCTCATATCATTCCTGGAATCACATGCTCACCGGTTGCGAGACGCCCAGCAGGGAGAGTCCGTTCTGCAGCACCTGCCGCGTTGCCAGCGCCAGCGCCAGGCGCGCATGGCGCGTTGCTTCGTCGTCAACCAGCACCCGTTCGGCGTTGTACCAGCTGTGAAAATCGCCGGCCAGGTCCTTGAGGTAAAAGGCCAGCGCATGCGGCGCATAGTCGCGCGACGCCTGCTGAATCAGTTCGGGGAACTCGGCCAGCCGCGCGCATAGCGCGGTTTCCCGCTCGTGCAGCAGCGGCGCCAGATCGGCATGGGCCAGTGCGGACTCGTCGCCATCCCACTGCGCCAGCACCGAGCAGATGCGGGCGTGGGCGTACTGCACGTAGTACACCGGGTTGTCATTGCTTTCCGACTTCGCCAGGTCGAGATCGAAATCCAGCGCCTGATCGCTCTTGCGCAACATGTAGAAAAAACGGCAGGCGTCGTTGCCGACTTCCTCGCGCAACTGGCGCAAGGTCACGTATTCGCCGGAGCGGGTGGACATCGAGGCCTTCTGGCCGTCGCGGAACAGGCTGACAAACTGCACCAGCGTCACGTCGAGCCGGTCGGCATCGGCTCCGGAAGCGCTGAGCGCGCCTTTTACGCGAGCGATGTAGCCGTGGTGATCGGCGCCCCAGACGTCGATCACCTTGTCGAAGCCGCGCTCGAACTTGTTCAGGTGGTAGGCGATGTCGGAGGCGAAATAAGTGTAGAGGCCATTGTCGCGCTGGACCACGCGATCCTTCTCGTCACCGAATGCCGTCGAGCTAAACCACTTGGCGCCATCCTGCAGGTAAATGTGGCCGGACTGCTCCAGCGCCGCGACGGCGCGTGCCACCATGCCGGTGTCGAAGAGGCTGCGCTCGGAGAACCAGACATCGAAATGCACGCCGAACTCTTCCAGGTCGGCGCGGCAATCCGCCATCTGCTCGGAGAGCACATGGCCGTGAATGTAGGCCCAGTCTTCGCCCAGCAGGTCCTTGCCGGCGAGGATCATGCCGTCGAGCCGGGCCTCGGCGTCCTCGGTCTCCGGCACGCAGGCCAGCACGGCTTCGGCCGGATGCACATAGCGGTCGCCGTGGGCCTGCTTGATCTGCTCCGCCATCTCGCGCACGTAGCCGCCCTGATAGGCGTTGGGCGGGAAGGGCAGGGGCTCGTCGAACAGTTCCAGGTAGCGCAGCCAGGCGGAAACCGCGAGGATGTCCATTTGCCGTCCGGCGTCATTGACGTAGTACTCGCGCGTCACTTCGTAGCCGGCGAAGGCCAGCAGCGAGGCCAGGCTGGCGCCGTACGCCGCGCCGCGGCCATGGCCGACGTGGAGCGGGCCGGTGGGGTTGGCGGAAACGAATTCGACCTGCAGCTTGAGCCGGCTTGCCGGGCCGCGACCGAAATCGTGTCCCGCCGCGAGTACCGCGCCGACCACGGCGGTACGCGCCGCCGCGGACAGGGTGAAATTGATGAAGCCGGCGCCGGCGATCTCGACCTTGACCACGGCGGAGGATGGCGGCAATTCGCGCACCAGACGCTCGGCAATCTGGCGCGGATTAGTTTTCAGTTCGCGTGCCAGTTGCATCGCCAGGTTGCTGGCGAAGTCGCCGTGGCTGGCCTGTTTGGGGCGCTCAAGGAGGATTTCGGCGCCGAACTGTTCGGGCGCCACGCTGCCGAGCGCGGTGCGCAGCAGGTCGGTGAGATGCCGACGAACGTCCAGGGAAATGCCGGTGGGTGCGCTGGATGCGGCCATATAAAGAGTTGGTGGAATCAAGGGTACGCAGCGGGTAAGCGGTGAATTATACTTCCCGATTCTCGTCTGCCCCAGACCCCCGTGCGCATCTTCCGCCTTATCCGTATCGCCCGCGTTGCCTACCTCTACGGGCTCGACAGTCTGGTCCTCGAACACGAACTCGAGCCGAGCTTCCGCACGCGCATGCTCCTGGCGGCGCAAGGGCTGATGTTCTGGCGCGATCTCTCGGCGCCGCGCGCCGTGCGGCTGAGGCAGGCGCTGGAAGACCTGGGCCCGATCTTCGTCAAGTTCGGCCAGTTGCTGTCCACCCGGCGCGACCTGCTGCCGCTGGATATTGCCGACGAACTGGCGAAGCTGCAGGATCGTGTGCCGCCGTTTGCATCGGAGCTGGCCATCGCGGAACTGGAGAAGGCCTACGGCAAACCGGTGGACCAGGTCTTCGCGGAATTCGACCGGGAGCCGGTCGCTTCGGCCTCGGTGGCGCAGGTGCATTTCGCGGTACTGCCGGACGGTCGCGAAGTCGCGGTGAAGATCCTGCGCCCCGGCATCCAGCCGGTGATCGAGCACGACATCGCCCTGCTGCAGGTCGCCGCCAGCCTGCTGGAAACGCTCTGGGCCGATGGCCGCCGTCTCAAGCCGCGCGAGGTGGTCGCCGAATTCGACAAATACCTGCACTACGAACTGGACCTGATGCGCGAGGCGGCAAATTGTTCGCAGCTGCGGCGCAATTTCGAGGGCTCCGACCTGCTGATCCTGCCCGAGGTGCATTGGGACTGGTGCACGCAAAGCGTGATGGTGATGGAGCGCATGCACGGCACGACGATTTCGCGGATCGACGCGCTGCGCGAGAAGGGTGTCGACATTCCGCGCCTGGCCCGCGCCGGGGTCGAAATCTTCTTCACCCAGGTGTTCCGCGACGGCTTCTTCCACGCCGACATGCATCCCGGCAACATCTTCGTCGCCACCGAGGGTCCGCGCAAAGGGCAGTACATCGCGCTTGACTTCGGCATCGTCGGCACCTTGTCGGATGAAGACAAGAACTACCTGGCGCGGAATTTCCTCGCCTTCTTCCAGCGCGACTACAAGCGCGTCGCCGAGGTGCACATCGAATCCGGTTGGGCACCCAAGGAAACCCGCGTCGACGAGTTCGAGGCGGCGATCCGCTCCGTGTGCGAACCCTTCTTCGACCGGCCGCTGAAGGACATTTCCCTTGGTCGTGTGCTGCTGCGCCTGTTCCAGACTTCGCGCCAGTTCAACGTCGAAATCCAGCCGCAGCTGGTGCTGCTGCAAAAAACCCTGCTCAACGTCGAGGGCCTCGGCCGCGAGCTCGATCCCGAACTCGATCTGTGGAAAACGGCGCTGCCCTATCTGGAACGCTGGATGAGCGAACAACTCGGCTGGCTGGCGCTGGAAAACAACATCAAGCGCGAGGCGGCCAGCTGGGCCAAGCTGCTGCCGACCCTGCCGCGGCTGGTGCATCAGGCGCTGACCGCCACCGCATCGCCGGCGCCCAACCTCGAGTTGGAGAGCCTGGCCGCGGAGATACGCAGCATGCGTCACCTGCTATGGCTGGCGTTTGCGGTCGCGGCTTTTGCGCTGGGCTTTGCGGTATTGCAATAAGGAGGATTCCAGATGCTGGTCTGGTTCGTCGTGCTCTATCTGATGGTCTCGGTCGGCATCGGATTGTTTGCCGCCACCCGCGTCCATAACGCCCGGGATTTCGCCGTTGCCGGCCGCAGCCTGCCGCTGCCGGTGGTGATGGCCACGGTATTTGCCACCTGGTTCGGCGCCGAGGCCGTGTTCGGCGTCTCGGCCACCTTCGTCAAGGACGGACTGACCGGCGTCGTCGCCGACCCCTTCGGTTCCTCGATGTGCCTGATCATCGCCGGCGTCATCTTCTCGCGCTACCTCTACAAGCTCAACATCATCACGCTGGGCGACTTCTACCGCATGCGCTACAACCGCACGGTCGAGGTGGTCACCACGGTCTGCATCGTGCTCTCGTATCTGGGCTGGGTCGCGGCGCAGATCAAGGCGCTGGGCCTGATCTTCTTCGTCGTCACCGACGGCGTCGTCTCGCAGAACGCCGGCATGGTCCTCGGCGCCGCCATCGTGCTGACCTACACCGTCTTCGGCGGCATGTTCTCGGTGGCGATCCTCGATTTCGTGCAGATGGCGGTGTCGATGGGCGGCCTGCTGTTCATCGCCTGGACGGTCAGCGGAAAAGTCGGCGGTGGCGCCACGGCGATCATCGACCATGCCGCCGCCGCCGGCAAGCTGGACTTCTTCCCGCCCCCAGACCCCTGGTTGTGGCTGACCTTCATCGGCACCTGGATGACCATGATGCTCGGCTCGATCCCGCAGCAGGACGTGTTCCAGCGCATCACCTCGGCCAAGACGGCCAACATCGCGTTGTGGGGCTCGATCCTCGGCGCCTCGATTTATTTCTGCTTCACCTTCGTGCCGATGTTCATCGCCTACTCGGCGACCCTGATCGACCCGACGCTGTTCAACGACCTGCTGGCGAAGGACACGCAACTGGTGCTGCCGACCCTGGTGCTGCAGCACACGCCGCTGTTCGCCCAGGTGCTGTTCTTCGGCGCGGTACTGTCGGCCATCATGAGCTGTTCCTCGGCGACGCTGCTGGCGCCCTCGGTCACCTTTGCCGAGAACGTGATCAAGGGCTTCTACCCAGGCATGGGCGACCACCAGTTCCTGCGCGTGATGCGCGGCTGCCTTGTAGTGTTCACCTGCATCGTGCTGGGTTTCGCGCTGAAGTCCGAGGCGTCGATTTTCAAGATGGTCGAGAACGCCTACAAGGTGACGCTGGCCGGGGCCTTCGTGCCGCTCGCCGCCGGCATCTTCTGGCGCCGCGCAACGACGCAGGGCGCGCTGGCGGCAACTTTTGGCGGTCTCGTGTCGTGGGTGCTGATCGAAGTCATGATCGGCGAGGCCAGTCCGGTGCCGCCGCAACTGATCGGGCTCGGCATTTCGATCCTCGGCATGGTTGCCGGTTCGCTGCTGCCGCAATGGGTCGGCCATCACCTGCCCGGCCACGATCCGCACGCGATCCTGCACCACCATGCCGCCGCGCAGACCCATCATGCCGAGCCGGAACACAAGCACTGAACAGGCCGTCCGGTTACCGGGACGGCGGAAGCGGTGACTGTGGTACAAGCCACGCGCACCTACCTGACCCTTTACCTGACCGGCGGCTATCTGCTGCTGATCATCTATGCGAGTCTGTATCCCCTCGCGGCATGGCACGACAGCGGCGGCGATGCGCTGGCCTTTCTCGGCGCGGCATGGCCGCGTTACTACACCGGCTTCGACCTGGCGACCAACGTGATCGCCTACCTGCCCTTCGGCTTCTTTTGCACGGCGGCATTGCGCCGCCGCCTGGCGCCGTTTTCGGCGTGGCTGGTGGCGGTTCTGCTCGGCGCCTCACTGAGCTTTGTCATGGAACTGCTGCAGAACTACCTGCCCAGCCGAGTGCCCTCCAATCTCGATCTGGTCTGCAACACCGCCGGCGCCCTGCTCGGTGGATTGGTCGGCGCACGCTGGGGAGCGCGCGCGCTGGACGAGGGACATCTGGCACGCTGGCGCCAGCGCGTGATGATGCGGGCCTACGGCGTCGACGTCGGCGTGCTGCTGATCGGCGCATGGCTGATGACCCAACTGTCACCCGAAACCCTGCTGTTCGGCAGCGGCAACCTGCGCCAGATGCTCGACCTGCCGCCGGTGCAACCCTTTCTGGCGGAGCGTTTCGTCAACCTCGAAACCGTGATTGCCGCTGCCGGCCTGCTGGCGGCGGGCTTGATGGCCACCCTGCTGCTGCGCCGGAACGCCCGCCTGCTCACCGCCGGCCTGTTGCTGACGGCGCTGCTGGTCAAGACACTCGCGCATGCCCTGCTGATGGGGCCGGCGGCGGCCATCGCCTGGATCACGCCAGGCAACAGCATCGGCATCGGCATCGGGCTGGCCTTGTGGTGGAGCGCATCCTTCCTGGTCTTTCCGTTGCAGCGCGCGGTGGCCGCGCTGGCGCTGCTGTTTGCCACCGTCATGGTGAATGTCGCACCGGAGAATCCCTACCTGCTCAACACGCTGAACATCTGGAATCCGGGGCAGTTCCTGAACTTCAACGGCCTCACGCGATTGATCAGTTCGTTGTGGCCCTTCCTCGCCCTGCCCTGGCTGATGATCTACCGACCGGAAAGAAACGATGCACTCCATTACTGATCTGACCACTCTGCGCGATGCGCTGCGCGACTTCTGTGCCGCACGCGACTGGCATCGCTATCACACGCCGAAGAACCTCGTCATGGCGCTCAGCGTCGAAGCCGCCGAACTGGTCGAGCATTTCCAGTGGGCGACGCCCGAGGAAAGCCAGGCCCTGGCTCCGGAGAAACGCGCCGAGGTCGCCGATGAAATCGCCGACGTGCTGATCTACCTGACCGAACTGGCTGACGTGCTCGGCATCGACCCGATCGCCGCGGCGCGCGAAAAGATCGTCAAGAACGCTGCAAAGTACCCGGCACCGGAAAGATAGAATCACTGATCCCTGATTCCTGATCCCTGAAAATGAGCCATTTCACGCACCATGTATTTTTCTGCACCAACCAGCGCGCCGCCGGCGAAGCCTGCTGCAACAACCACGGCGCCAGCGACATGCGCGCCTACGCCAAAGACAAGGTCAAGGCACTGGGCAAAAAGCTGCCAGGCAATGTCCGCATCAACACCGCCGGCTGCCTCGACCGCTGCGAGCAGGGGCCGGTGCTGGTGATCTACCCCGAAGCGGTCTGGTACACCTACGTGGACAAGGACGACATCGACGAGATCATCGATCAGCATCTGGTGCATGGCCGGGTTGTTGACCGCTTGAAGATCTGACGAATGTCGCGGCACGAACGCATCCTGGTCGACGGACCGGACGGCAAGATCGAGGTCTTCGTCGAAGGCCATGAGAACCCGCAAGGCATAGCGCTGATCGCCCATCCGCATCCGCTGTTCGGCGGCACCGCAGACAACAAGGTGGTCACCACGCTGGCGCGCGCCTTCCGCGAGCGCGGCTGCATCACGCTGCGGCCGAGCTTTCGCGGCGTCGGCGGTAGCGAGGGCGAGCACGACCACGGCGATGCAGAAACCGACGACGTGATGGCGGTGCACGACTGGGCACGCGCCCGCTATGCCGATGTGCTGGCTGCGTCCGGCGCGCAATTGCCGCCGCCGCTTCCGCTTTACCTGGCCGGTTTTTCCTTCGGCGCCTACGTCACCACGCGCCTGGCCAAACGCCTCGCCGCGGCGGGCGACCCGGCGCGCTGGCTGGTGCTGGTCGGTACCGCGGCCGGTTATGTCGAAGGCACGCGCAGCTACGATACCGAGGCCGTGCCGGCCGACACGCTGGTGATCCACGGCTCCGAAGACACGACCGTGCGCCTCGCCAACGTGCTGGCCTGGGCCCAGCCGCTGGACCTGCCGGTGGTGGTGATTCCCGGCGCCGACCACTTCTTCCATCGCCGCCTGCACCTGATCCGCGACCTCATTCACCGCGCCTGGCATTGATGAGTCCTCTGGTCGTCAGCGATCTGCACAAGTCCTACGACGGCCGCGAAGTCGTCGCCGGGCTTAACTTCGAATTGCAGCGCGGAGAATGCTACGGTCTGCTCGGCCCCAACGGCGCCGGCAAGACCACAACCCTGCGCTGCTGCCTCGGCCTGACGGCGCCCGATTCGGGCGAGATCACGCTGGTCGGCGAGCCGGTGCCGGAGCGCGCCCGCGAGGCGCGCATGAAGATCGGCGTGGTGCCGCAGTTCGACAACCTCGACCCCGACTTCACCGCCGCCGAAAACCTGATCGTCTATGGCCGCTATTTCGGCATGGCCGATGCCGCGATCCGGCCGAAGATCGCCGACCTGCTCGACTTCGCCGGCCTCGCCGGCAAGGAAGACGCCAACATCCGCACCCTGTCGGGCGGCATGAAGCGGCGCCTGACGCTGGCCCGCGCGCTGGTCAACGATCCCGAACTACTGCTGCTCGACGAACCCACCACCGGCCTCGACCCACAGGCACGCCACCTCATCTGGGAGCGCCTCAAGCGCCTGCAGGCACAGGGCAAGACCATCCTGCTGACGACGCATTTCATGGACGAGGCCGAGCGCCTCTGCCAGCGCCTGGCCATCATCGACGACGGCAAGATGGTTGCCGAAGGCGCGCCGCGTCAGTTGATCCAGCAGTACATCGAAGCGCAGGTGGTCGAAGTCTACGGGGAGGATGCGCCGGGCTGGGCCGAGCGCGAAGCGAGCGCCTTTTCTCGCCGCGTCGAAGTCAGCGGCGAAACCGCCTTCTGTTATGTCGAGGATGCCACGCCGCTGCTCGCCCATCTCGCGGCCTGGCCGGCGCTGCGCACCCTGCACCGGCCGGCGAATCTGGAAGATGTGTTTCTGAAGCTCACTGGCCGGGAGTTGCGCGACTAGTCTGTTCAAGGCCTGTACATCTGGACGAGACCTGTTACGAGACCTATAATGAGCACTATTAAATAGGCTATGGAGCGATCATGACACACCAGGTGCTCACCCAAACAACGGCCAGCGTGTCCGAGCTGAAGAAGAACCCGATGCGCACGGTAGCTGCCGGGGAAGGATTTCCCGTGGCGATTCTCAACCGGAACGAACCGGCTTTCTACTGCATCCCCGTGAAGGCCTACGAAGCGCTGCTGGACAAGATCGAGGACCTGGAATTGAATGCGATCGCCGATGCGCGCGCCGGACAGCGCGTCATCAAGGTCAAGCTTGATGAGATTTGAACTGGCGTTTGTCGAAGACGCGCTGAAAGAATGGGAGCGGCTCGACAACCCGGTAAGGGAGCAATTCAGATCCAAGCTGCGCGAGCGCCTGGAAACTCCGCGGCTACTCTCCGCGAAACTCCGGGGCCACAAGGACCGCTACAAGATCAAGCTGCGCAGCGTCGGCTATCGACTTGTTTATGAAGTCCGTGACCAGGAAGTCCTTGTGGTGGTGGTCGCGGTAGGGCGACGCGACCGAAACGCGGTGTACAAGGCGGCAGCGGAGCGAAAGCTTCCGTAATCGCCCATTCGGCAGTTCCAGTGCCCCCGACTAATGGTTCCAGGCTCGGATCGCCGCTCTGAAAAGTCGGACGCCGGCGGGACGCCTCCACCGTGGACGAATGTCAAGCATCGATTGACACTCGTCAATCATGGCTTTACACTTCATCGATGATTCTAAGCTACCGACACAAGGGCTTGGCGGAACTGGCCGATACGGACAAGTCGGCCAAGATAAGGCCCGATCTGTGGGTACGAACGGCGCGGCGGCTGGATGCCATCGCTACGGCAAAGACGCCGGAGTCGCTGCGACTGCCCGGGTTTGATTTTCATCCGCTGCAAGGCGTGCCGCGACGTTACAGCGTGCATGTGAATGGGCCGTGGTGTCTCACCTTCGGTTGGGAAGGTGAAAATGCCGTCGATATGGATCTGGAAAACTATCACTGAGGAGTGTGCCTGATGAAGACGATGACGCGTTGCCCGACGCATCCGGGCGAGATTCTGCGAGAGGATTCCTTGCCCGCGATGGGCCTGTCGGTGGCGGCGTTCGCCCGCGCACTTGGCGTTTCGCGTCAGATGGTGCATGGCATTCTGGCCGAGCGCTCCGCGGTATCGCCGGAGATGGCGGTGCGCCTGGGGGCGTTCTTCGGTAATGGCCCACAGTTGTGGATCGACATGCAGACCCGCCGCGATCTCTGGCTGGCGGAAAAGCGCATGGCGGGCCATTTGCCGAAGACGTTTGAGAGTTTGGCGGCGTGATGAGTCCCAAGTCGGCAACGACAGGATAGACATGGAACTCAAGTCCATCCGAACCAAAAAGGAATACCAGACGGCGCTGATCGAGGTCGAGCGCCTGTGGGATGCGCCGGCGAAGTCGGCCGCATCGGACCGGCTTGACGTACTGACGATGCTGGTCGAGAGCTATGAGCGGCAGCACTTCCCGATCGCCGATCCCGATCCCGGCGAGTTCCTCGGCCATGTCATGGAAAACCGCGGGCTGACGCGCAAGGATATGGAAGCCTACATCGGGCCGCGTGGCCGTGTCGCCGACATCCTGAATCGCACCCGGCCGCTGACGCTGGAAATGATCCGGCGTCTGGCCGATGGCTTGCAGTTGCCGGCCGAGGTGTTGATCAAGCCCTACCGGTTGCGGCGGGAAGCCGGGGAACCGGCGGCGGCCTGAGCCGTCCGACTGCCTGATACGACACCTTCCGTGAGCGCACAACTCCTCCCCCGACTCTCGCTGCGCGCCTTCGCCGTCTGGCGGCGCAATTTCCTGGTCTGGAAGAAGCTGGCGATCCCGTCGCTACTGGGCAATCTGGCCGATCCGATGATCTACCTGTTCGGCCTCGGCTACGGCTTGGGCGGTTTGCTGCCGCAGATCAACGGTGTTTCGTACATCGCCTTCCTCGCCAGCGGCACGGTGTGCGCCTCGACAATGAACGCCGCCTCGTTCGAGGCCCTTTACTCGGCCTTCTCGCGCATGCACATACAGCGCACCTGGGAGGCAATCATGAATGCGCCGGTGACGCTGGAAGATGTCATGGCCGGCGAACTGCTCTGGGCGGCGGCCAAGGCGACGCTCTCCGGCACCGCGATCCTGGTGGTGATCTCGCTGCTGGGCTTCGTCGCTTCGCCGCTGGCGCTGTGGGCGCTGCCGGTGATCTTCATCACCGGGCTTGCCTTCGCCGCGCTCGGCCTGATCGTCACCGCACTGGCGCCGTCCTACGATTTCTTCATGTACTACTTCACGCTGTTCATCACGCCCATGGTGCTGCTGTGCGGCGTGTTTTTTCCGCCCGAGCAGTTGCCGCCGCTGGTGCAGGCGGTGGCGGCCTGGCTGCCGCTGACGCATGCGGTGGCGCTGGTGCGACCGCTGCTGTTCGGCGAAATTCCGGCCGGAATACTCGGTCATATTGCGGCCTTGCTGGCGGTGGCGCTGGCCGCCTTCTGGATCGCACTGACGCTGATCCGGCGCCGCCTGCTGAAGTAAAATAAAGCCAGAGGCAAATTGGTCGCCCGCCCCCCCATCCCCCCTCACGGGGGGCTACTGTCTGGCTCGCTGCGCTCGATTGTGGCTAAGCGCTCTTATTTTTGTAATTCACGTTACGCATGAACCTCATCATCAACGGCGAGCCGCAGCATTTGGCGGCGCCCCTCTCCGTCGCCGCGCTGCTTGAGGTGCGCGGCCTCACCGGCAAGCGCGTCGCCGTCGAGCGCAACGGCGAGATCGTGGCCAAGAGCCGCCATGCCGACACCCTGCTCGCCGACGGCGACCAGATCGAAATTGTCGTCGCCGTCGGCGGCGGCTGAATTTTCCAGGACCCGACTTCATGAATCAAGATTCGCTCGTCATCGCCGGCAAGGCCTACGGCTCACGTCTGCTGGTCGGCACCGGCAAGTACAAGGACTTCGCGCAAACGCGGGAAGCCATCGACGCCTCGGGCGCCGAGATCATCACGGTGGCCATCCGCCGCACCAACATCGGCCAGGAGCCGGGCCAGCCCTCGCTGCTGGAAGTGCTGCCGCCCGCGCAGTTCACCATCCTGCCCAACACCGCCGGCTGCTACACGGCCGACGACGCGGTGCGCACCCTGCGCCTCGGCCGCGAACTGCTCGACGGCCACGCGCTGTGCAAGCTCGAAGTGCTGGGCGATCCGCACACCCTGTTCCCCAACATGCCGGAAACCCTCAAGGCTGCGGCGACCCTGGTCAAGGATGGCTTTCAGGTGATGGTGTATTGCGCCGACGACCCGATCCAGGCGCGCATGCTGGAAGACATCGGCTGTGTCGCGATCATGCCGCTGGCGTCCTTGATCGGCTCGGGCATGGGCATCCTCAATCCGTGGAACCTGAAACTGATCATCGAGCAGGCGAAGGTGCCGGTGCTGGTCGATGCCGGCGTCGGCACCGCGTCGGATGCGGCGATTGCGATGGAGCTGGGTTGCGACGGCGTGCTGATGAACACGGCAATCGCCGGCGCGCAGGATCCGGTGCTGATGGCCGGCGCCATGAGGAAGGCGGTCGAGGCCGGTCGCGAGGCCTTCCGCGCCGGCCGCATGCCGAAGAAGTATTACGCGGCGACGCCGAGTTCTCCCAGTGGCGGACTGATCGGCGGCAAGTGAAGCGTTTCGTCGCCAGCGTCCTGTTTGCGGCCTTGCTGGGTTCGGCGCAGGCCGAGGATGCGCCGCAAATCGTGACTCCGGCGACGCCGGCCGAAGCCCGGCCGGCGCTGGAAGTCCCGGTCCAGCGGATGGGCTACGCCTTCGATCAGCCGGAAATCCTGATCCGCCAGCGCCTGTTCGGCCTGGCGCACGGGCTCTCCCTGCTGGCGGCGGCCTGTCTCGATCTGCCGGCGTATTCGGGCCCGATTCAGGACGCCTACGCCGCATGGCATGCGAAGCAGGGCAAGACCATCGAAACCATCGTGCATGACCTTGCCCGCTACTACTTCGGGTCGCGCGCCGGCGAGGCGCAGTGGCCCGATTTGTCGCGCGCCCTGAACCTCGGCAACCGCATCGAGTCGGCATTGAACGAAATCACCCTGCATGCCGCCTGCGCCAGCCTGCCCGAGGCGATCAGCCGGCCGCGCTACGAACTCGACAGGATGCTGGTCGAAGGTTTTGACGCCGCCGCCTCGCCAGCGCCGACTTTTCAAAAGCCCGCCGAATGAGCGAGATCGACGACAGCGCAGTGCCGCGCCGCGCCAGCCACATCCGCAGCTTCGTCCTGCGCCAGGGGCGCGTTTCCGACGCGCAGCGGCGCTTCCACGAGGAAGGCATGCCGCGCTGGGGCATTCCCTATCAGCCGGCCGCGCTGGATCTCGATGCCGTTTTCGGTCGCCGCGCCCACCGGATTCTTGAAATCGGCTGCGGCATGGGCGAAACCACGGCGACCATCGCCGCCGCGCACCCGCAAAACGATTACCTCGGCATCGAGGTGCACACCCCCGGCGTCGGCAGCCTGCTGAAGGAAATCGCCACGCGCGAACTGTCCAACCTGCGCGTGATCCAGCACGATGCCGTCGAGGTGGTGCGCGACATGATCGCGCCGGGTTCGCTGTCCGGCATCCACATCTTCTTCCCCGACCCATGGCCGAAGAAGCGCCAGCAGAAGCGCCGACTGATCCAGCCCGAGTTCGTCAAGCTGCTGGCGACGAGACTGGCGCCGAGCGGCTACCTGCATTGCGCGACCGACTGGGAAGAGTATGCTTTGCAGATGCTGGAGGTGCTTTCCGCCGAAACGCAGCTGACCAACATGGCAAAGGACTTCATTCCGCGGCCACCCTACCGGCCGCAAACCAAATTCGAGAGTCGCGGCCTGAAACTCGGCCATGGCGTGTGGGATCTTGTGTTTCGCCGGCGCAACTGACCATGTTGGGCCTTGACGTCCGTTCCGTGATCGTGATCGCCGGCATCATGAGCCTGATGATGGCGGTGGCCTTGTACTTCATGAAGCGCAACTATCCGCCGTCGATCGAAGGGCTGGCGGAATGGGCCACGGCGCCCGCGATACTGTTCGTTGCCGCGCTGCTGTTCGGCGCCCGCGGGCGGATTCCCGACGCACTCTCGATCGTCGTCGCCAACCTGCTGCTGTTTTCCGGCACGGCGCTGCTCTACTTCGGCAGCCAGCGCTTCTTCGGTCTGCGGCAGTCGATCCGGCTGTGGAGCGCAACCATTCTTTGCGTCATGCCGCCGCTGGTCTGGTTCGCCGTGGTCGCGCCGCACCATGGCGTGCGCGTCACGATCACTGCCGGCTTCATGGCGGTGCTGTCGCTCACCCATGCCCGGCTGGTCATGGCGCGCGGGCCTCGCACCTTCTCAACCTACTTCACCGGCGGCGCGCTTCTGACGCTGACCGCGGCGCAGGTGCTGCGCTTCGCCGAGTCGTTCCAGCTGCCGGCCGTCGACGGCGCGCTGGACAATACCTCGCCGGGACAGGGCGCTTACGTTTCCGTCTATGCGTTTTCCGTGCTGGCCGCCACCATCGGCATGATCCTGATGGCCACCGACCGGTTGCGCGGCGAGCTGGAGCATCTGGCGACCCATGACTCGCTGACCGGTTGCCTCAACCGGCGGGCCCTGATCGAAGCCTGCGCACTGGAGCTGGCGCGTTGCCGCCGCAACCAGCAGGTGATGTCGGTGCTGCTGCTGGACCTCGACCACTTCAAGGCCGTCAACGATACCCACGGCCATCTCGTCGGCGACCGCGTGCTGGTGGATTTCGCCGATCGCGTGCGCGCGCTGCTGCGCGTGCCGGACCGGCTGGGTCGCTTCGGCGGCGAGGAGTTCGTCGTACTGCTGCCGGAAACCTCGCTCGACAAGGCGCGCGTCGTCGCCGAGCGGATCCGTCGCGACATCGAGCAGGCCGACGGCGACCTGCCCCGGCGCACCGTGAGCATTGGCGTGACGGTGAGCTTCCCCGATGATCCCGACCTCGACGGCCTGCTGGCCCGCGCCGACGCTGCGTTGTACCAAGCCAAGGAAGGCGGCCGCAACCGCGTCGAGACCGTGGCGCTGCCCGTGTCGTGAAGCTTTCGGCACATCCCTTGTGGCTGGTCGGCTTCCGGCCGTTCTTTGCGCTGGCCTGCCTGTCGGGGCTCAGCCTGCCGCTGCTCTGGGCGCTGATGTTTCTCGGGTTCCTGCCCGCCCCCGAGTCGGTTTTCGCAGCCGTGCAGTGGCACGCCCACGAAATGTTTTTCGGCTTCGGCTGGGCCGTGCTCGGCGGCTTCCTGCTGACCTCGACCAAGAACTGGGTGGGCATTCGCGGCTATCACGGCGCGACCTTGATGTTCCTCGTCGCGGCCTGGTTGTTCGAACGGGCGGGTATGTGGTTCGGCGGGCGCTGGCCGGCCTGGTTGTTCGAGATTTCCAATACGCTGTTCCTGGCGGCCATCGTTGCCATGCTGCTGTGGACGCTGGTGCGCCATCGCAAGGACGATACCTACCGCGACAACATCGTCTTCCTGCTGATACTCCCCGCCTTCCTCGTCGCCAAACACCTGATGTTGAGCGCCGAGCATTTCCAGATCGGCATCGGCATGGCCACCGGCCTGTTCCGCATGGCGTTTCTGGTGATGCTGGAACGCACCCTGACGCAGTTCATGAAGGGCGTTTTTCAGGTCGAGATCCTGCGCAATCCGGCGCTGGACAAAGCCATCAAGCTGCTCGGCCTGCTGCTGGTCGGCGCCGGACTGATGCCGCCGTTGCTGGCGGGCGGGATTTCGTTGTTGCTGGCGCTGCTGCTGGCCGGCCGCTTCTTCTTCTGGAAACCGCAACTGGCGATGCGGCGGCTCGATCTGGGCATCATGTACCTGGGCTACCTCGCCATCGTGCTGCAATTGCTGGTCGAGTTCCTCGGCCAGGTGGCGCCGCCGGCATGGGTCGGCGCCTTCTCGATGCATGTCTTCGCGCTGGGTGTCATGGGCCTCATCATTCCAGCGATGCTGATCCGCATCGCCAACGGACACACCGGGCGCAAAGTGGTGTTCGAAGCGATCGACAAGGCCGTGCTGTGGATCATGATCGCCGCCTTCGTCCTGCGCGTGATTGCGCCGCAGCTTCATCCCGCCGCGTACGCGCTCTGGATACTCCTCGCCGCCTGCGGCTGGTTCTCCGGTTTTGCGATCTTGGCGTGGCGGTTGATTCCCATGCTGGCGCAAGCCAGGGTGGATGGCCGCGAGCATTGACGCAGTCAGTCGTTCCCGGGGGGTGTTTCACGGTCAAATCGCGCTAAAGGCGTCGGCATTCGCCCTTGCCGGCCCAGGGAAGACGGACCTACAGAATGAACCCGGCCAGAAGCTGATTGAGGAAACGCCGCCCGCGCGGCGTGGGTCGAACATGCCCGTCCGCGGTTTCCAGCAACCCGGATCGCCGTGCCGCCAGCGCCGACTTTTCGATGGCGGTGAGCGCCATCCCACGTTGCCGAAGGCTACCGGGCTACTGCGCCACGAACGACCCGGTCACCGCCTTGCCGACGGTATTGTGCAGACTGTAGGAGCCAATCATCCCGCTGCCGGTGGCGCCAACGGGAATCCCCGTCACCTGGCTGTTTGCCGCAGTGATCGATCCGCCTGGTCCGGTGCCGTTGACGTGCACGCCATTGGTGATGAAGTTTGCAAAGGTCGGCGTCGCGACATTTGTTGCGGCCCAGTTGCGCCCGAGTGAATCGGTAACTCCCAGGCTCAGCGAGGCAAGGCTGCCGGCGGTGATGACGATATTGGTGCTCACCGATCCTGCATTCGCTCCCATTCCGGCTTCGGTAATGGGTGTGGTGAAGGCCGTCACCGATGTGTAGCTGCCATTGAAACCCGCGACCAAAGCCTGCGGCATGGCCTGCGAAGAAGTGACGAAATGGAAAAAGTCGGCCGAGCGCGTACCCATGCTCTGGTCTACGATCGTGCCACCCGCATAGATGCCCCAGCGCACTTCGGTGCCGGCGACAGAGGCGCTGCCGCCTTGAACCAGCGGCGCCTGGTTGCGCAGAAACGTGAAATTGCCGCCGTTGCTGCCCACCACGACCGGATTGCCGTTCGGGCCGAGGACGATGCTCATGTTGCCGCCGTTGCCGACTATCCCGCCACCTGATCCAATCAGCGCACCCGATTTGTCGCCGCCGGCCATTGCATAACCCTCGGGCGCCGGCGTCAGGTTTTCATCGAAATTCAGTTTGATCGGAGGCGGCGGCATGTTTCCCCCACCCCCCGGCATTCCGGGCGGCGGCGGTGGAGGGGGGGGCGGTGGCGCGCCGCCTCCGGGAGCACCGGGCCCGCCCGGACCCTGCCCCGCCCCAGGTCGCGGCCCTTGTGATCCCGACCCTTCACCCTGGCGCTGTCGACGCTGGCCACTGCCTTCGCCGCCATCATTGCCACCCTGCCGGCCACCACCCAGCCCGGCCTGCGGGCGGAAGAACTCCGGGATCTTCTCCAGCCTGGCCGGTGCGGCATCGAGACGCGGCGGCGCAAATCCGGCCTGGTTCGGTCCGAGGTCGATGCGCCCGCCTTGCGTTTCGATGAAGGTAGCGCCGCTATTGACCTTGTTATAGGTTCCCGGGGCAGCGCCTGGCGCCTCGCTCCAGCCGCCATCGGCCGGTACAAAAACCGCCTCGTGGTCGGTGCCGCGAATTCCGATCGTGGCGGTCGGTGTGTTGAGGCGATAGCTGTCGCGGCGGGTCTTGCCGATCAGTCCGGTCAGTGTGCGGAATCCGCCCTTGACGAGCGACAGAAAGCCGCGTTCGGTGCCGTCTTCCTTGCCTGAGAACCGATAGGCGTCAATCTTGAAAATGCTGTCGGGCCGCAGCGAGACTTGCGCCTGGTCCTTCATCAGCAGTTGCGTCCAGCCGCCGACTCCGGTGGTAACGGTCTCGCTTTCATTCAGAACCTGGCCCTTCTGCGCCGCCCGCTCCTTGCCGTCGCTTGCGACCACTCGGACGTCGCCCTGCACGTACATGAACTTGCCGGCCTCTTCGCCTCGGGCTGCGAAGCTGAAGGCCAGCCCGAGCACCAGCACCAGAAGCCGGGTCAGCTCAGCGGAAATCGTAGCGAAGGACGACAGAGTAGTCGTGGCGTTCATAGTCATAGGCTCCGAAGTTCGAGTCGCTTCGAGAGTAAGCGTACTGCGGTTTGAGGGTCCACTCCTTGTTGAGCCGCCATTGTGCGCCAAGTGTGGCCTCCCAAAGATAGTCTCGCCGATGATTGCGGAACAGCAGGTTGTAGAGTTCGTAGCGTGTAAGGGAGCCCCCTACTGACGCCGTGAGATCAAGTTCGGGCAGCACACGGACCTGGCTCCCGGCACGCATGCCGGTCAGTGCCTTGTCGCCATCCAGATTGCCCGATGCCCGGTCGGTGGCGCGCTCGCTGCCGCCGTACGCCGTCAGATGCGCGATCACCGCATTGGCCTTGCCGAAACCGCGCACCAATCCGACGCCGGCCAGCAACTGGTCACCGTTGTACTGCCGGTAGGATGTTGTGCCGACCTTGCCGTAACGTGCGCGTTGGTCCATCAGCCACAGGCTGCCCTGGGCCGTCGCATCGAAAGTATGGCGCCACTCGGTCATCAGCGACTGGGTGCTGCGGTAGCCTTGGGTATCGTCCAGTGTCTGCCGCGAGCGACTGGCGCTTGCCCGCAGCGCATCGGCGGCGCCGACCTTTTGCTGAAACCCGATGCGCCCCTCGAAGCTGCGGGTGTCGTAGTAGTCGGCATTGCGGGTGCTATCGACTATCCGGTGCCGATGTTGCCGCCGCTTGATGTCCGCGCCACCAAACAGTTCCCCGCCCGTGTCGTCGGCTGCCGTAGCGGCGAAGCCGGCGGAAAAAACCTCATAGTCCACGCGAAGTGCTGCCGAGCTCAGATTTGCATTCAGGATCGGCATGAAGTAGGTGCCGTTCGAGACCCCCGCATTGAGGTTGGTATCGGTGCCGAACCCCACTTCCATGTAGCCCGTGGTTTTGATCCGGCCGCTGCCGCGCCGGTCATCGATGGCCGCCAGATAGCCGTCTATTGTCTGTTGCGCCGAGGGTGGCGGTTCGAGTCGCCTTGTCGCTTCGAGGTGCAGCCGGGCGCTGTCGTAGTCGCCCAGTGCAAACAAGGCGCGCGCCAGGTCGAGTTGCGCCGCGGCGTGTCCGGGATTCACCCTGATGACGCGTTCCAGGATAAAGCTCGCACGATCATGACGTCCGGATTCAAGCGCCGCCAGGCCCAGCAAATAGTCGAAATCCTCCAGCCCCGCCTTCTCGAACTCGTAGGGCTCCAGCAGTTTCCATGCGGCTTCGGCCTCCCCGCTACGCAACAGGGTCTCGGCGGAGGCGATGTCGGGCGCCGGGCGTACTTGCGCCAGCGCGGAATGAAGGAAAGTCGCAAGCGACAGGGCCAGGATGGCGACGCGTAGATGCATGATTGAATTGACAAGCCTCCAGTCGGATACTTTAGATAGTCAATTCATAAAATACAAAAAGATACGTCGTATTCGTGAGAAATCACGCGAAACTGTTGCGATCAGTTGACACTCGATGATCTGTGCCCGGAACGAAAAGGATTCATCCGTGCAGTCAGTCGTTCCCGGGGGGTATTTGCACGGTCAAATCGCGCTAAAGGCGTCGGCATTCGCCCTTGCCGGCCCAGGGAAGACGGACCTACAGAATGAACCCGGCCAGAAGCTGATTGAGGAAACGCCGCCCGCGCGGCGTGGGTCGAACATGCCCGTCCGCGGTTTCCAGCAACCCGGATCGCCGTGCCGCCAGCGCCGACTTTTCGATGGCGGCCAGCGGCAGGCCGGTGCGTTCGGTGAATAGCCCGAGCGGGAAGCCCTCGTTCAGCCGCAGCGCGTTCATCATGAACTCGCCGGGCAGATCGGCGCGGGAAACGGGCAGCCGGGTGTTGATGAAGTCGCCGCGCGCGGCGCCGTCGAGATAGGCGCGCGGGTTGCGGTGGCGCGCCTCGCGCCAGATGGTTTCGTGGTTCGACAGTTTGCTGTGCGCGCCGGCACCGATGCCGAGATAGTCGCCGAAGGTCCAGTAGTTGAGGTTGTGCTGGCAGCGCTGCTCAGGTCTGGCGAAGGCAGAGGTCTCGTATTGCGTGAAGCCGCCTTCGGCAAGTTTTGCTTCGACCATTTCCTGCATGTCGGCCGCCAGGTCGTCGTCTGGCAAAGGCGGCGGTGCGTGATGAAACGGCGTGTTCGGCTCCAGCGTCAGGTGGTAGGCGGAGATGTGGCTGACGCCGGCACCGATCGCCGTAGCGATGTCGTGCTCGGCTTCCGCCAGCGTTTGTTGCGGCAGCGCGTACATCAGGTCGAGATTGACGCGCTCGAAATGGGTCTGCGCCAGGTCGATGGCGCGTCGCGCTTCTGAGCTGTCGTGAATGCGGCCCAAGGCCTTCAGCTTGGCGTCGTCGAAACTCTGCACGCCGATGGAAAGCCGATTGACGCCGGCATTGCGGAAGCCGGCGAACTTGGCGGCCTCGGCGGTGCCGGGATTGGCTTCGAGCGTGATCTCGGCGCCGGGGTGCAAGGGCACGCGCATGCGGATCGCGGCGAGCAGCGCATCGGCGGTTTCGGCGCGCATCAGGCTGGGCGTGCCGCCGCCGATGAAGATGCTGATCACCGGCCGGTTCCAGATCTGCGGCAGGGCAGCTTCGAGATCGGCGATCAGCGCGGCGAGGTAGCCCGGCTCGTCGACCGCGCCACGGCTCTCATGCGAATTGAAATCGCAGTAAGGGCACTTCCTCACGCACCACGGCCAGTGCACATACAGCGCGAGCGGTGGCGGGGCGGCCAGGCCGGAGCCTTCAATAGTCGGCGCTGACGAGATGGCGACAGGGAAGATCGGAATCACATCCCCAGTCGCAACCGCTCGATCAGCAGTGCCAGCGCCTTGCCGCGATGGGAAAAAC
>CAYNGV010000018.1:0-1455 GCA_964397005.1 uncultured Sulfuritalea sp.
ATGCACGGCCTCGGCAACGATTTCGTCGTACTCGACGCCATCAACCAGGACTTCGTGCCGACGCCGGCGCAGGCGCGCTGGCTCGCCGACCGCCATTTCGGCATCGGCTGCGACCAGTTGCTGGTGGTGGAGAAGACCAGCACGCCCGGCGTGGATTTCCGCTATCGCATTTTCAACGCCGACGGTGGCGAGGTGGAGCAGTGCGGCAACGGCGCGCGCTGCTTCGTGCGCTTCGTCCATGAGCAGGGCCTGACGCAAAAACGCGAAATCCGCGTCGAGACACAATCCGGACTGATTGCGCCGCGCCTCGAAGCCGACGGGCAAATTACGGTCGACATGGGCGCGCCGCGCTTCCTGCCCGCCGAGATTCCCTTCGACAGCAACACGGATGCCGTGTTGCAGCCGCTAGCCGTGGACGGCAAGCAGATCGACATCAGCGTGGTCTCGATGGGCAATCCTCATGCGGTGCAGGTGGTGGCCGACGTCGACGCGGCTCCCGTCGCACAACTCGGCCCGCTGATCGAAGCGCATCCGCGCTTTCCGCGCCGGGCCAATGCCGGCTTCATGCAGGTGGTCGATCGCCATGCCATCCGCCTGCGGGTGTACGAGCGCGGCGCCGGCGAAACCCTGGCCTGCGGCACGGGCGCCTGCGCCGCCGTGGTGGCCGGCATCCGTCGCGGCCTGCTGGATTCGCCGGTGCGCGTCGCCACGCGCGGCGGCGAACTCTCCATCGCATGGGCCGGCAACGCAAACGCGCCGGTCATGATGACTGGCCCGGCGACCACCGTCTTCACCGCTGAAATCGAACTCCCGAACAACCTCACGGAAAGCTGATATGAAATCGGAAGACGTCGCACGCTATCTCCACGACCACCCGGAATTTTTCGACCAGTACGCCGAAACGCTGGCGCTGGTGACCCTGCCTGATCCGCACAGCGGACGGGCCATCTCGATCACAGAAAAGCAGCTGTTCAACCTGCGCGACAAGGTGCGTGCGCTGGAAGCCAAGCTGGCCGACCTGATCGGCTTCGGCGAGGAGAACGACGCCATCTCCGACAAGGTGCACGGACTCGCCGTGGCGCTGATCGGCGCCGCCGATCAGGCCGCCGTGGTGCGCGCCCTGTATTCGCATCTCGGCGGCGCCTTCGCCGTGCCGCATGTCACGCTGCGCCTGTGGGGCGCCGGCCAGGGCGACGGCCACGAATTCGACGCCGTCGCCGACACCGTCAAGGCCTTCGCCTCCAGCCTGTCACGGCCCTATTGCGGAACCGTGACAGGGCAGGAATCGCTGGAATGGTTCGGCGACAACGCCACGCACCTGCGCTCGATGACCCAGTTGCCGCTGCGCGAATCCGGCGGCGTCTGCTTCGGCCTGCTGGTGATGGCCAGCGAAGAAGCGCATCGCTTCTACCCGGAGCTCGGCACGCTGTATCTGGAACGCATCGGCGACATGGC
>CAYNGV010000018.1:1555-21772 GCA_964397005.1 uncultured Sulfuritalea sp.
ATCGCTTCTACCCGGAGCTCGGCACGCTGTATCTGGAACGCATCGGCGACATGGCTTCGGCGGCCTTGCTGCGAGTAGCCGCCTAGCGTCATGGACACCTCGGTCGAGGGATTTCTCGCCGAGCTTGAAATACAGCGGCGCGCCAGTCCGCATACGCTCGACGCCTATCGCCGCGACCTCGCGCGCCTGAGCGAACTGGCGGCCGGCGCGGAACTGCCGACGCTGAAGACGCCGCAACTGCGGCGCGGCCTGATGCAGCTGCACGCGCAGGAACTCGCGCCGCGCTCCATCGCACGCACGCTGTCAGCGTGGCGCAGCTATTACACCTGGCTGGCACGGCGCGGCGTTATCGCGCTCAATCCGGCCGAGGGCTTGCGTGCGCCGAAGCGCCCGCGCACGCTGCCCAAGGCGCTCGGCATCGACCAGGCCGCCGCCCTGCTCGACGGACCAGCGACGGTTCCAGGCACGAGTTTGGCAAACGAGCCGCTACAGGTGCGCGACGCGGCGATATTCGAACTGTTCTATTCCTCCGGCCTGCGCCTGTCCGAACTGGTGGGCCTCGACTGGCCCGGCGGGCTCGACCTGGCGGCAGGCGAAGTCACCGTCACCGGCAAGCGGCAGAAAACACGCAAGGTGCCGGTGGGCGACAAGGCGCTCACCGCGCTGCAGGCATGGCTCGCACTACGCCCACAGTTCGTGCGCGACGAGCAGCCGGCGCTGTTCCTCGGCCGCAACGGCACACGCCTGACGCCGCGGCAGGTGCAGGGCCGTCTCGCGCAATGGGCCCAGCGGCAGGGCGTCGGCGTCCATGTGCATCCGCACATGCTGCGCCATTCGTTCGCCTCGCATGTGCTGCAATCCTCCGGCGACCTGCGCGCGGTGCAGGAAATGCTCGGCCACGCCAGCATCGCCGCGACGCAGATTTATACGCATCTGGACTTCCAGCATCTGGCGAAGATTTACGACGCGGCGCATCCGCGTGCCAGGAAATCCTGAAGCGAACCTGAGAGCAGCGCCGCGTGATAGACCCGCAACGCAACCTGCGCGTCATTGGCGGCGTACAGCATCTGACGTTCGGTCAGCCGTGGATTGGCCCAGTTGGAGGTGGTTGTCCGCTTGGATTTCTGCAGGCGCTTGCCGAAGAAATGCGCCACGGCGGTCTTGGCTCCCAGACTTTGCTTGCGCGTCTCGCTGCGCAGCGCACGTGAAAGATCGAGGACGTTCTGCGCCTCGATGCCCAGACGCGATCGCAATTGCGCAAGATCGCTGTCGAGCCCGAAGCCCACTTTCAGGACCTGTCTTGACTCGAGGATGGCCTTCATGCCCTCCGGATCGAACAGGCGGTCGACCTGAAAAAGATAGACCCGCGGTTCGGTTGCGAGCTGGATCAGGTGCGGCCCGGTGGATAGCTCACCCTTGCTGAAGGTCGGCTTCGATTCCGTATCGAAACCGATGACCTCTTGCGTCAGGAGCACCCGCAGCGCTTCAGCAGCAGCATTCGCCGAGGTGACAAGCACCACGTCGGCGAGGGCTACCCCTTCATAAACAGGCAGTTCCGGAACAATTTCAGTGTTTGAGGACGTATCCAAGGTGTGTTCCGCCAGGTGGTAATTCTCTGCCCAGACCGCGTACCGGAATCCCCTTTGTCTTGGCCCGGTGTTGCGGAGCGCTTCGCGCTTGCATGAGCATTATCGCAAGTCGGTCTACAATCCGCCTGTTAAATCGCTTGAGTCCCTTCGCATGGCTGAAACCGCATTCTGCTACCACTGCCGCCAGCATCACCCGAAAACGGAGATGCGCCAGATCGAAACCAAGGCCGGCAAGCGCTGGCGCTGCATCCGCAGCATCGAGGCGACCCGCCAGGGTCAGGCCGCGCGCGAGGCCTATGGCCGCCAGGTGTCCGAGATGAACAAGTCCGAAGCGCAAAGCCGGGCGCGGCTCAGCAAGCCGATCGTCACCCCCTGACCGCCGCCGTTCATGCTGCGCGGGCTTGCCGTCCTCCTGCTGGCAACACTCACCGCCTGCGCATCGCTGCCCCCGGGCCAGGGGCGCGGCGCACTCTGGCAGCCCTCGCCGAACTTCGACCAGCGCCGGCCGAATTTCGTCATCCTGCACCAGACCACCAATGACACGGTGGCAAGGGCCATGGCAACCCTGACCGATCCCGAGCGCCGCGTCAGCGCCCATTACCTGATCGGCCGCGATGGCGCGGTCATGCAATTGGTGGATGAAGCGTCGCGCGCCTGGCATGCCGGCGAATCGTGGTGGGGCGGCAGCACCGACCTCAATTCGGCCTCGATCGGCATCGAACTCGACAACACCGGCGAGGAAGAATTCGCCGAGCCTCAGATCGTCGCCCTGTTGGCCTTGCTCGACGACCTGCGCACGCGCTACCCGATTCCGGCGGCGAATTTTCTGGCCCATGGCGATGTCGCGCCGGGGCGCAAGGTCGATCCGAGCCGGCTGTTTCCGTGGCGGAGACTGGCGCAACAAGGCTTCGGCCTGTGGTGCGAGACGCCTCCGGCGTCGGCTCCCGCCGGCTTCGACGCAATGCTGGGCCTGCAGGCGCTGGGCTATGACATCGCCGCCCCGGCCGCCGCGCGCGCGGCCTTCCGCCGCCATTTCGCGGCGAGCGACGTCGATGCCGACCTCGCACCGGCAGAGCAAGCCCTGTTGTACTGCCTGCTGCGGAAGAAGGCAGCGCGCGAATGAGGACGCGCTACGATGAAATGCCGGCCTACACCACCAGGGACGGTTCCGAAATCCGCGAGCTGATGCATCCCTCGCTCCATGGCAACCGCCAGCAAAGCCTGGCCGAGGCCAGCGTCCAGCCGGGCGACCGAACTCAACTGCACCGCCACGCGCTGACCGAAGAGCTGTATCACGTCACCGCCGGCAGCGGCATCATGACGCTGGGCGACACCTGCATAAAAGTCGGCGCTGGCGATACGGTGCTGATACCCCCCGGCACGCCACACCGGATCGAAGCCACCGGCGCCGAGCCGCTGCGCTTTCTCTGTTGCTGCAGCCCGGCCTATTCGCACGAGGACACCGAACTTCTGGAGGGCGGCTGATGACGGGCAATCTGTTTGCCGGCCTGCCGACCGAACCCGAGGCCGCCGAGCGCATCGAAACCCTGCTGGCGCGACCCGGCGTGCGCATCGAACGAATCGTTTCAACTGGCCAGGCAAGTCCGTCGGGCTTCTGGTACGAGCAGGCGGATGCCGAATGGGTAGTGCTGCTGAGCGGCGAAGCCCTGCTGCGCTTCGAGGATGAGGCCGACGCCCGTCGCCTGCGCCCCGGCGACTGGCTGCATATCGAGCCGATGCGCCGTCACCGCGTCGAATGGACCGCAGCCGATGCGCCGACGGTCTGGCTGGCGCTGCACTTTCAGGAATAGATCGGGCGCCTACGCCGCCGCCCAGCCGGGCGTCGCAATGCCTTGGCCGAGGTCGGCCTCGACCAGCCGGCGGCGCACTTCCAGCAACTGCGCGATCAGCGCCGGTTCGGCGCGGCCGTAGGCGTCGGCGTCGGGTGTGCGCTTGACCACCACGCCGAGCAGTTCGGTAATCGCGTTGCCGATCGAGTTCTGGCTGATGGTGACGATCAGGCGGCCTTCGTCGTTGCGGTAGATCAGTTGCTTGAACGCCGGCTGCCAGCGGATAGCGTTGGCGTACTTGGCGTCGGTGATGCAGCGCTCGCGCACCATCTTCGCCGTCTTGAGGAAGTCGTTGTTGAATTGCAGCCGGTTTTCCACCAGTTCGGGAAAGTAAATGTCGCGCGGCATGGCCGCGTTGCGCGTCGACACCTGGCTGAAAAAGCTGCGGTAGAAATCGATGAAGCCCTTGAGCAGGGTGTCGTATTCCTTCCAGAAGCGCACTTCCTTCAGCGCCGCCGCGCCACCGTCGATCACCCAGCTCGGCAGGCCCTGCGGGTAGCCGGTCAGCGCAATGCGGCTGGCGCCCTCCTCGCAGGGGCGCAGTATCCGCAGATCGAGGCCGTCGAAAAAGGCGCGATAGACCTCGCGCATGTATTCCTGGAACAAGGAGTGCTGGCCACCGTCGGTCAGGTTCGGATTGCTGGCGTCGGCCAGGGGCGCTGCGCGCAACCCGGCCTGGTCGAAGACGATGAAGTGGTTGTGCAGCATGCGGATGCTCGGCACGCCGGGGGACGTCAGCGGCCAGGTGGCGTCGAGGCTGGCCTCGCCGGCCAGCACCAGATGCCGCGCCGGATCGGGATAGCTCTCCAGCATGTACTCGATGATGACCTGGTTCATGCGGTTCCAGACGTTCCTCACCGCCTCCGGCACCTGCGTGCGCCGCACCGGACGGCCGAGCGGATCGAGGATGCTCTGCGAGGTGTTGTAGATGATCGAGGCGTCGAACTCGTTGCTGTGGCCCAGCGCCTTGCGGTAGAGCAGCAGCCCCTCGGGGTTCTGCAGCAGGCCGTTGTTGTGCACCAGGTCCTTGAGGTTTTCGGCGCTGTTGAAAAACTCGTTCGGCTTCATCCCCTCGGGAACATCGAGCGGGATCGGGCGGAACGCGGTGACGATTTCTCTCGGGCCGGATTGCATGGCGACAAAGCATAGACGGCCGGCGACCGCCTGACCAATCAGCTTTGATTAAGGCGCCATCAATTTTCCGAACCCGACCGCCGGGCTCAGCCCTTGCGGCGCGATTCGACGATGCCCATGCTCGGGGCGAACTCGCCCCGGCCCGTCGTCAGCACGTCGCGGCGCTGTTCGCAACGCAGCAGGACGTCGCGCTGTTGGGCATCGCTGTAGGCCACCCACCAGTCGCGCTCTTCCTGTGTGCGGCAGCAGCCGCGGCAAAGTTGCGTCGCCGGGTCCATCTCGCACACCTTGACGCAGGGCGAGCGCACCGGAGTCGGTGTCGCGGATGTCGTTGCGGATTTCATGCGGGGCCTTTCCGTCTGATAATCTCGGCAATCTAGCGCATTCGATCACATCGGGAAATCATCATGAAGGCACTCCGTATCATCGGCATCGTCCTTGGACTCGTCATCGCCCTGCTCGCCGCAGGCATCGGCGTGCTCTACGCCTTGTTTGACGGCGAGAAGATCAAGGCCGAAGCCAGCCGCGCCGTGCTGGAGAAAACCCAGCGCAAGCTCGACATCGCCGGCAAGCTCGAACTTTCGGTCTGGCCGGATGTGAGCATCAAGGTAGGTCGCCTGAGCCTGTCGGAACCCGGCGGCATTGCGGAATTTCTCACGCTCGACTCGGCGCGCGTCGCGGTGGCCGTGATGCCGCTGCTGTCGAAGCAGGTGCAGGTGCGGCGGGTCGAGGTCAATGGCCTCAAGGCGACGGTGGTGAAAAAGAAGGGCGGCACGCTGAGCATTGCCGACCTGCTGGGCGGCAATGACGACAAACCGAAAGTTCCCGAAGGGACGCACAGCGCTGGCGCTGGCGATACGGCGAATTCGGCGCTGAACATCGACATTGCCGGCATCAAGGTGGCCAACGCGCAATTCACCTGGCGCGACGAAAAGAGCGGCAGCACCGCGACGCTTTCCAGGCTCGATTTCGGTACCGGACGAGTGCAGGCCGATGGCGCGAAGCAAACCCTCGCGGTGGACGCCTTGTCCCTCGCCGCGGCGTTTGCGGACGGCGGCCGCACGGCGGCGGTCAAGCTGGGACTGTCGGCCATCGATGGCAGCGCGCGGGACTTGAAGATCGGCAAGCTGGCGCTGGACATTGATGCGAAATCCGGCGAGACGGCGTTCAAGGTCCGCCTCGATTCGCCGGTGGCGGCCAACCTCGGTGAGCAAACCATCGCGCTGGAGAAGTTCGCCGGCAGCATTGATCTCGCGAATCCGCAGATGCCGATGAAGCAGCTCAAGCTGCCGCTCAGCGGCAGCCTGCGCGCCGACTTGAAGCAACAAACGGCAGCGCTGGAACTCGCCACGCAGTTCGACGAATCGAAGATCGCAACGAAATTGAGGGTGGCGAAATTCGCGCCGCTGGCGCTGGGTTTCGACCTCGACATCGACCAGCTCAACGTGGACAAATACCTGCCGCCGAAGCAGGCCGAGGACAAGGCGACGAAAGAGGACAAGCTCGATTTCTCGGCGTTGAAGGGCCTCGACGTGAATGGCGCGATCCGCATCGGCGCGCTGCAGGTGTCGAAGCTGAAGCTGGCGAAGCTGAACGCGAAACTCAATCTCGCCGGCGGCCGGCTCGACGTGTCGCCGCTGACGCTGAACCTCTATGAAGGCGCGTCCAGTGGCAGCCTGTCGCTCAACGTGGCGGGCAACAGCCTCGCCCTCAAGCAGAACCTGTCCGGCATCAGCATCAACCCGCTGATGAAGGACCTCGCCGACAAGGACCTGCTGGAAGGGCACGGCAATGTGGCGCTCGACGTCACCAGTCGCGGCGACAGCGTCACGGCGATGAAGAAGGCACTGGGCGGAACGGCCTCGGTGAGCCTCAAGGACGGTGCGATCAAGGGCATCAACCTGGCGCAGAGCCTGCGCGACCTGAAGGGCAAGCTCGGCGCAAAACAAGATGAAACCCAGCAGGCGAAGGCCGGTGACCAGACCGATTTCTCCGAACTCACCGCCTCGCTGAAAATTGCCAACGGCATCGCCCGCAACGACGACCTCGCCATGAAGTCGCCCTTCCTGCGCCTTTCCGGCGCCGGCGACATCGACATCGGCGGCGGGCAGATGAACTACGTCGCCAAGGCCAGCGTGGTCGGCACCAGCGCCGGCCAGGGCGGCAAGGAGGTCGACCAGTTGAAGGGCGTCACCGTGCCGGTGCGCGTCAGCGGCCCGTTCGACAAGCTCGCCTACAAGATCGAGTTCGGCAGCCTGGTGTCGGACGTTGCCAAAGCCAAGGTCGAAGCGAAGAAGGAAGAGGTCAAGGCCAAGGTCGAAGACAAGGCGAAGGACAAGCTCAAGGGATTGTTCGGCAAATGATCAGGGTTTCCTGATGCGCGTCGGCGTCGACCTCGGCGGCAGCAAGATCGAAATCATCGCCCTGGGCGATGGCGGCGAGGTCTTGCTGCGCGAGCGCGTGGCAACGCCGCAGGGTGACTACCAGGGGACGCTGAACGCGGTGGCTGGCCTGGTCGCGGCGGCGGAAACAAAACTCGGCGCTGGTGGTACGGCGGCGAGTGTCGGTGTGGGTATTCCCGGCGCCGAATCGCGCACCACGGGCCTGATCAAGAACGCCAACTCGACCTGCCTTATCGGCCGCCCGCTCAAGCGCGATCTCGAAGAACTCCTGCACCGCGAGGTGCGCATCGCCAATGACGCCAACTGCTTCGCGTTGTCCGAAGCGACCGATGGCGCCGGTACGGGCGCGAAAGTGGTGTTCGGCGTGATCCTCGGCACCGGCGTCGGCGGCGCCATCGTGATCGACGGCAAGGTGCTGACCGGAGCCAATGCGATTGCGGGTGAGTGGGGCCACAATCCGATGCCGGACGAACATCATCGCGACACCTGCTATTGCGGACGCAAAGGCTGCGTTGAGCTTTTCCTTTCTGGTCCCGGGCTCGCAGCCGACCATCGCCGTTCCGCAAGCGCCGACTTTTCAGCGGAAGCAATCGTCGAACGTGCCGCCGCCGGCGACGCAGCGTGCGAAGCCACCCTGCAACGCTACGAAGCGCGCCTGGCGCACGCGCTGGCGCAAGTCATCAACATCCTCGACCCCGACGTGATCGTGCTCGGTGGCGGGCTTTCCAACATGGACCGGCTGTACCAAAACGTGCCGCGCCTGTGGGGCGAACATGTCTTTTCCGATCGGGTGGCGACAAAACTTCTCAAGCACCGGCACGGCGATTCGTCAGGCGTGCGCGGCGCGGCGTGGTTGTGGCCATGACGCTGACAGCAACCATCGACGGCCTGTTCATCGGGCGCGTGGCGCAACTGGCCGGTGACAGCCGCAGCAGCGCGATCGTCAAGACCGCCACGAGTGAGCCCTGCCTGCTCACAACGGAAGGCCTGGCCGGCGACGAGCAGGCCGACCGGCGCGTGCATGGCGGCGTGCAGAAAGCCGTGCATCTCTATCCGGCGGAACATTACGCACGGCTCGCCGCCGCCTTTCCCGACGCGCAGCACATGGTGCCCGGCGGCCTCGGCGAAAACCTGTCCACGCACGGCCTGACGGAAAGCAATGTCTGCATCGGCGATGTCTTCCGCATCAACGAGACGCGCCTCCAGGTCTCGCAGCCGCGTTCGCCCTGCTGGAAAATCGACCACCATGCCGGCGTCGACGGCATGGTCGCGCTGATCGTCGCCGAACGCCTCAACGGCTGGTATTTTCGCGTCCTCGCCGGCGGCCGGATCGCCGCCGGCGACACGCTGGAACTCGATTCGCGACCGGTCGGCGCGGTGACGCTCGCCGAATACCTCGACGTGCTGCACGCCGCGCGGCCGCCGCTGGAACAACTGCTGCGCGTCACCGCGGCGCCCGGACTCAGCCCGGACAAGAAGCAGCGGCTCGAAGAGCGCGCCGAATGGCTGCGCAACAACGGGAGCATTGAATGAACCTGTGGCTGCGCATTTTCCTGCCCTTCGCCGCG
The DNA here is from genome assembly GCA_964397005.1 of uncultured Sulfuritalea sp. GTDB lineage: Bacteria > Pseudomonadota > Gammaproteobacteria > Burkholderiales > Rhodocyclaceae > Sulfuritalea. The sequence goes on from CAYNGV010000018.1 coordinate 10,099, forward strand.
GGCTATTACTTTTCCTATTTCCTGCGCAACGTCAATGCCGTCATCGCGCCGGAACTGACGCGTGAACTGGGCGTCTCGGCCGCCGACCTGGGCCTGCTGACCAGCGCCTACCTGCTCGCCTTCGGCGCCGTGCAGTTGCCGCTCGGCCTCGCGCTCGACCGCTACGGCGCGCGCCGCGTCGAAGCCTTGCTGCTGCTGATCGCCGCCGCCGGCTGCGCGCTGTTCGCCGCCGGCAACTCGCTCTCCGAGCTGGCGATCGCCCGGGCATTGATCGGGCTCGGCGTTTCCGCCTGCCTGATGGCCTCCTTCAAGGCCTTCAGCCAGTGGTTCGGCATCGAGCGCCAGGCTTCGCTCAATGCCGCCATCATGGCCGCCGGCGGCCTCGGCGCACTCACCGCATCGACGCCGCTGGCCTGGGCGATTCCGCAATTCGGCTGGCGCGCGGTGTTCGTGGCGCTGTCGATCGCCGGACTGGCCGCCGCCGTCGCCATCTTCAGCACGCCGGACAAACCTGGCAGCGCGCAAGCCGAACCGATGCGCGGCCAGATTGCGGGCCTCGTCGAAGTTCTCACCAGCCGCGCCTTCTGGCGCTATGCGCCGCAATCGACGCTGATCATCGGCGGCTTTCTCGCGCTGCAGGGATTGTGGGCGGTGCCGTGGCTGATGAACTTCTCGGGCCTGCCGCGCGAGGCGGCGGCGCACCATCTGCTGCTGATGGGCAGTGGCATGCTGATCGGATTTCTCGCCATCGCCTTCGGTGTCGCGCCGCTGGCCGCGCGCGGCATTCCACCGCTGCGATTGCTGCAAGCCGGCATGGGAGTGGGCGTGCTGGCTACCTTGCTGATCGTGCTTGGCGCCGGACCAAGCGAACCGCTCTGGTTCATTTTCGGCCTGGTCTTTTCGGTCGGCAACCTCGCCTATTCGCTGCTGCAAAGCCACTATGACATCGCCCTGGCCGGCCGCGTCAACACCGCGCTGAACCTGATGGTCTTCGTCGGCGCCTTCGTCATTCAGTGGGGCTTCGGCGGCGCGGTCGATGCCTTGCAGGCCGGTGGTTACGCCACGCGCGATGCCTACCAGATCACGTTTGGCGGACTGCTGGCGCTGCAGGCGGCGAGCTGGCTCTGGTTCCTCAGAAGGAACTAGAACTCCAGCGGGTCGACATCCAGATGCCAGCGCAGGCCGCCGGGCATTTTCTGCGCATAGAGTTTTTCCATCCACGCCGTTAAAAAAGCCTGCAAAGCCGGACGACTGAGCGACTCGACCAGCAGTTGGCCGCGCTCCAGCGCCATAAGGCGCTGCAGGCGCATCGGCACCGGGTCGTAGAGCGTGACGCCGTCGGCCAGCGAATTTGGCAACATCGTGGCGGCTTCGCGCGCGGCGGCGAGGAAGGCCAGCGACTGCTCCATGCTGCGTGCCTCGGCGCGCAGCATGGCCTGAAAACTGAAGGGCGGAAAGCCGGCGATGCGGCGCTCGTCGAGTTGCGTCCGGGCGAAGCGCACATAGTCGTGATCGACCAGCGCGCGGTACAGCGGATGATCGGGATATTCTGTCTGGATCAGCACTTCGCCGGGCAGGTCGGCGCGCCCGCTGCGGCCGCCGACCTGCATGAGCTGGGCGAAGAGCCGTTCCGGGGCGCGGAAGTCCGCGGCGAACAGCGCGGCATCGGCGCCGACCGCGCCGACCAATGTGAGCAATGGAAAGTCGTGGCCCTTGGCCAGCATTTGCGTGCCGACCAGAATGTCGGCTTCGCCGGCGTGGATGGTGGCCAGCAGCGCCTGCCACTTCTTCGGCGTGCTCGCCGAGTCGCGGTCGATGCGCAGCACGCGAGCTTCGGGGAAGCGTTCGACGAGCATGGTTTCGAGCCGTTGCGTGCCGCGCCCGAAGGGCAGCAGGTCGACGTTGCCGCAATCGGGGCAGGCGCGCGGCACGCGGGCCTCGAAGCCGCAGTGGTGGCAGCGCAGGCGCCCATCCGCCAGATGCAGCACCAGGTTGGCGGCGCAGCGCCGGCAGCGTGAGATCCAGCCGCAGGGCGGGCAGGCCAGCACCGGCGCATAACCGCGACGATTGAGGAAGACCAGGCTCTGCTCGCCGCGATCAAGGCGCAATTGCAGTCCTTTGATCAGCGCGGCGGAAAGGCCGTCCTGCAATTTCTCGCGCCGCGTGTCGACGATGCGAACCACTGGCATGGCGTCGGCCACGGCGCGCTCGGGAAGTTCGAGCAGTTGGTAACGCCCCGTGCTGGCGTGATGGAAGGTTTCCAGCGAAGGAGTCGCCGAACCGAGCACGATGGGGATGTTCAATTGATGGGCGCGCCACACCGCGACGTCGCGCGCCGAATAACGCAGGCCTTCCTGTTGCTTGAAGGAGGCATCGTGTTCCTCGTCGACGATGATCAGTCGCAGGCGCGGCATGGGCATGAACACGGCGAGGCGAGTGCCGAGCACGATATCGGCGCGACCCGCGAGCGCATCGAGAAAGCCGCGCGCGCGCGCCGCGTCGGCCATGCCGCTGTTGGCGCAAACGATGTGCGTGCCGGGAAAGCGCGCCGCGACACGGCCTTCGAGCTGCGGCGTCAGTGCGATTTCCGGCACCAGCATCAGCGCCTGGCCGCCCTTGGTGAGAACGGCGTCGATCGCTCGCAGATAGACCTCGGTCTTGCCGCTGCCGGTAACGCCGTGAAGCAGCATGACGTGGAAGTCGTCACGGCCGACGATGGCGTCCACCGCCGCCTGCTGCGCCGCCAGCAGTTGCGGCAGCGCCGCAGGCGCGGATGTACTGATTCCTGATCCCTGATCCCTGATCCCCGACCGCGGCAGCTTGCCGCGTCGCAGCATGGGTGGCAGCGCGAAGGAAGTCACTTCGCCGAGCGGCGTCTGATAGTAACGCGCGCAAAATTCGCAGAGCGCCAACCACTCCGGAGGCAGCGCCGGCATGTCGCGCAGAATGTCCGTAACGACTTTCAGCTTGTCGCCCGGATGCTCGCTCGCCGACGCGACCTCGATGATCAATCCTGTGCGCGAAGCCTTGCCGAAGGGCACAATCACTCGCCGACCGATATCACTTTCGTCAGAGTCCGGCGCGAGATAATCGAAAAGCCTCGGCAGCGGCAAATCGAGGGCAACGCGAACGATGTTCATGCCCGGTCAGATGCTTGCCGATCAATGCTCGAGTAAACCTTGGCATATGCCCTCAAGCCGTTGCTGTAAAAGAGAAAATGTCTTACCCACAAATTCTGTGGATAACTTTGTGGGTAAGGGCTCGGTGAAAACCCTAAGTGACCGTCCGGCAAGGCGATTTTCATCTCTGTGCAATATTTGAACAAATAATCATCGTTCAAAATCAACAAGTTATAGTTGTTACGCAGGGAAACACCGGTGAAGCCATGGATTTGCCGCGCTTTACGGATTTCTGTGAATAAGTCAACAGCGGGAGGCGTTTTTTGACCCCCTTGGCAAGCCTTGCCGGGCGGCCTTTTTCGGGCGGGGAAGCGGCCAGTACCGCACCCCCGTTGGCTTGGCAAATCAGCTCCGCGCGGAACCGCGCCGGCTGTGGCTATGCACGGTGTCAACCAGTACTTTCACATTTTCAGGCGGCGTGAATTGTGAAATGCCATGGCCGAGATTGAAGACATGGCCGCCGGAATTATTTCCGCCGTCGGCGTCAGCGCCAAAGCTGTCCAGCACGCGCCGCGCTTCGGCGGCGACCTTGTCCGGCGACGCGAACAAGGCCATCGGATCGAGATTGCCCTGCAATGCAACACGCCCGCCTACACGCCGGCGCGCTTCGCCGAGATCCGTGGTCCAGTCGAGTCCTACTGCATCGCAACCAATGTCGGCGATGGCCTCCAGCCACTGGCCGCCGCCCTTGGTGAACACGATGCAGGGCACGCGCTCGCCGTCATGCTCGCGTTTCAGGCCGGCGACGATGCGCCGCATGTAGTCGAGCGAGAACTCGCGGAAAGCCGCGTGCGACAGCACACCGCCCCATGAGTCGAAAATCATCACGGCTTGCGCACCGGACTCGATCTGGGCGTTGAGGTAGTCAGTCACCGCCGTCGCCGTCACGTCCAGAATGCGATGCAACAGGTCGGGGCGGTCGTAGAGCATGGTCTTGATCGTGCGGTAATCGGTCGCCGAACCGGACCCGCCTTCGACCATGTAGCTGGCCAGGGTCCACGGGCTGCCGGTGAAGCCGATCAGCGGCACCGAACCATCCAGCGCGCGACGTATCTCGGCCACCGCGTCCATCACATAGCGCAGATGCACATTGGGATCGGGCGCCGTCAGGTCGCGAATCGCCCATTCCTCGCGCAAGGGGCGCTCGAACTTGGGGCCTTCGCCTTCGGCAAAGTAGAGACCGAGACCCATCGCGTCGGGCACGGTGAGAATGTCGGAAAACAGGATGGCGGCGTCGAGTTCGAAACGCGCCAGCGGCTGCAGCGTGACTTCGCAGGCGAGTTGCGGGTTCTTGCACAGATTCAGAAAGCTGCCGGCGCGGCGGCGCGTCTCGTTGTATTCCGGCAGATAGCGGCCCGCCTGTCGCATCAGCCAGACGGGGGTGTACTCGACCGGCTCGCGCAGCAAGGCACGCAGAAAGGTATCGTTCTTGGGGCGGGTCGGGGAAAACATGAGCGGCAATCCGGCGTGGCAAAAATGCAATTATCGCACTAGCGTCGCCAGAAGGCCGGCGTCAACACCACCAGCAGGGTGAATATCTCCAGCCGGCCAAGCAGCATGGCGAAGGTGCAGACCCAGGTCTGGAAATCCGTCAGCACTTCATACGTGGTCGCCGGCCCGACCTGGTTCAGCCCCGGTCCGGTGTTGTTGATGCTGGCAACCACGGCGGAGAACGCGGTGACGATTTCGAGGCCGGAGAGGGACATGATCAGGGTCATCGAGACGATGCTGACCATGTAGACGAAGCCGAAGGCCAGCACCGCGAACAGGATGTTCTGCGGCACCGGATCGCCGCCGATGCGCACCGGCCAGACGATATTGGGATGCATGGAACGCATCAATTCGCGATACACCTGCTTGTAGAGGATGATGGCGCGGATCATCTTGATGCCGCCGCCGGTGGATCCGGCGCTGGTGACGAAACTGCACAGAAACAGCATCCACAGCGGCGCAAAGAAGGGCCACAGGTTGTAGTCGACGCTGGCAAAGCCCGTGGTGGTGGCGATCGAAACCACGTTGAAGGCGGAGTGGCGCAGGGCGGTCAGGAACTCCGGATAGGTGCCCTGCGCCCAAAGATAAATCGCGATGCCGAGTACGCTGGCCAGCGTGACGCCGAGAAACCAGCGTGCCTCCGGATCGCGCAGGTAAGGCCGGATGGAGCGGCCGTGCAGGGCGAGGAACATGGTCGCGAAGTTCATGCCGGCCGCCAGCATGAAGACGATGACGACGGCCTCGATGAGCGGCGAATTCCAGTAGCCGAAACTGGCATCGTGGCTGGAGAATCCGCCCAGGCCCATGGTGGTGAAGGAATGCATCACGGCGTCGAACCAGCTCATGCCGGCCCAGCGCAGGCTCAGGATGCACAGCACGGTGACGCCCGCATACACCGCCCAGAGTCCCTTGGCGGTCTGCGTCATGCGCGGCGTCAGTTGCGAATCTTTCATCGGCCCCGGCGTCTCGGCCTTGAACATCTGCCGGCCGCCGATGCCCAGCAAGGGCAGAACGGCCACGGCCAGCACGATCAGGCCCATGCCGCCGAGCCAGACCATCATGCCGCGCCAGAGGTTGATCGACGGCGGCAATGTGTCGAGGTTCGACAGCACGGTGGAGCCGGTGGTGGTCAGTCCGGACATCGCTTCGAAGTAGGCATCGGTGAAGGACACGCCGAGATGCAGGATCAGCGGCAGCCCGGCAAACACCGGCAGCAGCGACCAGACCATGACCACCATGAGGAAGCCGTCGCGCACCTTGAGTTCGCGCTTCTCGTGGCGCGCCGCCCACCACAGCGCGGCGCCGGTGCCGAAGGTGAGCAGGAAGGCTTCGTCGTAGGCCGACTCGGCGCCGTCATGCAGCGCCCAGGAAACGATCAGCGGCACCAGCATGGCGACAGCGAAGCCCATCAGCAACACGCCGAATACGCGAACCACCGGGTAGTAACGCTCCATGATTGCCCGGCTGCCCGCTCAGAAGAAACCGACGCCGACCTGGAACAGTTTCTCCACCTGCGGTATCTGTGCCTTGCGGGTACAAAACACGATGACGTGGTCATCGGTCTCGATCACGGTATCGTGATGGGGGATGATGATCCGGTCACCCGACACGGTCACCGGCAAGCCGTCCTTCATGGCCGTTTTCGACGATCCCTTGCGCATGATCGCGCCGATGTGCGCGCCCTTGATCACCGGCAACTCCTCGATGCGGCGGCCGACCACCTTGGAGTTGTTGCGGTCGCCATGCACGATCAGTTCCAGTGCCTCGGCCGCGCCGCGCCGCAAACTATGCACCCGCGCCACGTCGCCATGGCGGACGAAGGCCAGCAGCGAACCGATGGAAACCTGCGCCGGCGAGAGACCGATGTCGATCGGTCCGCCCTGCACCATGTCGGCATAGGCGCGGCGATTGATCAGTGCCAGCACCCGTTTGCAGCCCAGCCGCTTGGCCAGCGAGGCGGCCATGATATTGTCCTCGTCGTCGTTGGTGAGGGCGAGGAACATGTCCATCTCGTCGATGTTCTCCTGCGCCAGCACGTTCTCGTCTGTCGCCTCGCCGCAGAGCACCAGGGCATCCGTGAAGCGCGTGGCAATGACCTCGGCACGTTGTGCGCTGCATTCGATGACCTTGACCTCGTGGTTCGCCTCCAGCGCGGCGGCGACGCGGGCGCCGATGTTGCCGCCACCGGCGATCATGATCCGCTTGACCGGCTGCTGCATGCGCCGCAGTTCGCGCAGCACCGGGCGAATATGTTCGGTGGCGGCAAGCAGGAAAACCTCGTCGCCGGCCTCGATCACCGTCTTGCCGGTGGGATCGACGGGTTGATGCTCGCGGAAAATCGCCACGATGCGGGCGTCGACGCCGGGCGGCAGGTGTTCGCGCATCGACTGGATTTCCTTGCCCACCAGCAGACCGCCTTCGTAGGCGCGCACGCAGACCAGCGTTGCCCTGCCATCGGCAAACTCAAGCACCTGCAGCGCCTCGGGAAACGCCACCAGCCGCGCGATGTAGTCGGTAACGTCCTGCTCCGGACAGATCGCATGGCTGACGGCGAACATGTCGTCGGCCAGCAACTCCTGATCGGCGAGAAAGTCCGCGCTGCGCAGGCGCGCGATGCGGGTCGGCACGTTGAACATGTGGCGCGCGATCTTGCAGGCGACCAGATTGGTCTGGTCCGACTGCGTCACCGCCACCAGCATCTCGGCATCCTCGATGCCGGCGCTGCGCAGCACCGAAGGCAGCGCAGCATTGCCGGTGACCGTGCGCACATCGAGCCGATCGGACAGTTGCGCCAGGCATGGGCTGCTCTGATCGACGACCGTGACGTCGTTGATTTCCGAGGCCAGCGCCTCGGCCACGGAGGCGCCGACCTGACCGGCGCCAAGGATGATGATTCTCATGGTTAACGAAGCCCCAGGTCTTTCAGTTTCCGATACAGGTGCGTGCGCTCCAGCCCGGTCTTTTCGGCCAGACGCGTCATGTTGCCGCCGTCCTTGGCCAGATGGTAGCCGAAGTACATCCGCTCGAAGGCTTCGCGCGCCTCGCGCAGCGGCAGTTCGATCACTTCGGGCGCCAGGCCCGCGGGCACGAGGCTCGGTTCGCCGGCCGGCGCCAGCAGCTGCAAGGTTTCGTCCTCGCCGATTTCCTCGCCGAGGCTGGCCAGCGCCAGCGACTTCACCGCGCCCTTGAGTTCGCCGTAGCCGCCGCCCCAGGCATGCTGCCGCAAGGCGTTGAGCGCGGCGCTGGAAAACCGCCGCAGCGGAATCTCGTCGCTCTCCATCAACTGGGTCAGCAGATGCGCCGCGATGTCCGGCACTTCGTCCTTCAATTCCGTCAGGCTCGGCACGCCCAGCCCGGTCTCGAACAGGCGCGTAAGCCCGGCTTCCTCCCACCCCAGGGCCACCAGTTCCGCGCTGCTGTGCGTGGTCGCCGCCACCAGGCGCAGGCTGTAGCGCTCGAGGCGTTCGGCGGCGAACAGCAGGTTCTTCTGCTGCAGCCGCGTCAGGCGCGCCAGTTCCTCGCACCACAGCACGCCGCCCGCGGCGCGCTGCAAGACCTCGATGCTGAGGGGGTTGGAATCGTGCGCCAGGTCGATCCACGGCTTGCCGGCAACCTGCGCCGTGCGCGCCACCAGTTCGACGATGCCGCCGGGCGCGGAGCGCAGCAACAGCAGGGGGCTCTTGGCCAGTACCTGGTCGAGGCGGCGCTTGAGGTCGCGCAAGGGTCCCGGGCGCGCAAACGCGCCCAGGGAAAGGCCGCCGTTGACGTGGCGCGCGCTGCGCTCGAGGGCCTTCTTCACCGCCGCCAGCAGCTTCTGCATGCCGATCGGCTTCTCGAGGAAATCCAGCGCGCCGATGCGGGTGGCTTCCACCGCCGTGTCGATCGTGGCGTGGCCCGACATCATCACCACCGGCATGTTGAGCTGGCCGTTGCCGGCCCATTCCTTCAGCAGCGTGATGCCATCGGTATCCGGCATCCAGATGTCGAGCAGCACCATGTCGGGCCGCCCGGCTTCGCGCGCCGCCCGCGCCGCCGCGCCGTTTTCCGCGAGCTGGACGTCGTGCCCCTCGTCGCGCAGAATCTCGAAGAGGAGCTCGCGTATACCGACCTCATCATCGACCACCAGTATCTTCGGCATTTTCCTAGATCCCCTTTACCGCGTGCTGCGTTACCAGCGGCAGCCAGATGCTGACCTCGCCGCCATTGTTGTTTGCCAGACGGATCTCGCCGCCGTGGTCGTCCACGATTTTCTTGACGATCGCCAGACCCAGCCCGGTGCCCTTGGACTTGGTGGTGACATAGGGCTCGAAGGCGCGCGACAGGATCTGCGGCGGAAAACCCGGGCCGTTGTCCTTGATCGTCAGCCGCGCACGCGCCGCATCCTGCACCACGGCAATCGTGATGCGCGCTTCCGCCACGCCACCTAGCGCATCCTGCGCATTGGTCAGCACATTGTGCAGCACTTGCCGCAACTGGTTGGCGTCGGCCAGCACGGGCGGCACAAAAGTCGGCGCTGGCGGGGCGGCGATTGCCGCCGCCGAATTCTCGTAGAGGCCCAGGATCTCGCCGAGCAAGGCTTGCAGATCGACGGGAGCGAGCTGCGGCAGCGGCGTGCGCGCATAGTCGCGGAAATCATTGACCATGTTCTTCATCGCCTCGACCTGGTTGACGATGGTCTGCGTCGCGCGGTCGAGCAGCTCGCGCGAAGCACCGGTCAATTGGTCGGCCAGCTTGATCTGCAGCCGTTCGGCGGAAAGCTGGATCGGCGTCAGCGGATTCTTGATCTCGTGCGCCAGGCGCTGCGCCACTTCGCCCCACGCGGCGGAGCGCTGCGCGGCGATGAGCCGGGTGATGTCGTCGAACACCACCACGTAGCCGCCGCCGCCGCCGGCCGGCAATGCCGTGCCGCGCACCAGCAGCGCCTGCGGCATGCCGTCGGGGCGCGCGATTTCGAGCTGCTCCTGCCATTCGTCGCCGCGCCGGGCGAAGCCGCCGAGAATGGCCCCGGCCAGCGTCTCGTGACGCGGCCACTCCTGCAGCCGCATCTGCTCGAAGCCGGCCAGGTCGTCGCCGAGAATCGCCGTCGCGCCGCGATTCGCCGCGCGCAGGCGGAAGCGCATGTCGAAGGCCAGCACGCCGGCCGACAGGTTCGCCAGCACCGATTCGAGATAGGCCTGCGCCGCCTCCATCTCCAGACGATGGTGCTCGGCCTGCGCCCGCGCTTCGCTCAATTGATGCGTCATGCTGTTGAAGGAATGCGTCAGCACGCCGAGTTCGTCGGAGGCCTCCACCGTCGCGCGCGGCGTGTAGTCGCCGCTGGCGACCGCCTGCGTGCCTTCGGCGAGGATCAGCAACGGTCGCGCCAGGCGCTCGGCGAGAAAGAACGCCAGCGCGATCGCAGCGAACAGCGCCAGCAGCAGCGCCAGTGTCAGGGTCAGCGTGTAGATGCGCTTGAGGCCGACCCGGCCGAGCTGCAACTCCTGGTAATCGCGGTGCGCCGCTTCGACGCTTTCCGCGCTCTTCGCAATCGATAGCGGCACCGCCAGCGTCAGTTGCAGGATGCGCGGTTCGACGTTGAGGCCACCGCCGCTGACGGGTGCCAGCGCGCGCACCATCAGACCGCCGCCTTCCGCTTCACCGATCAGCGCCAGCCCGCGTCCGCTGCGCGCAGCGCGCAGCTGGCTGGGCGCCGGCACCGACGGCAGCAGGTTGCCCAGTTCCCCCGAACTGCTGCCCAGCACCTGGCCGGAGAGCGTCATCAGGGTTGCGCTCTGGGCGCCGGCCTGCTCGCGCACCCGGTTCAGGCGGCTCGGGCTGACGAAGGCATCGTCGCCCAGATCGAGCGCCGCGCCGCGCGCCTTCTCCAGCAACTCGGCCTGCAGGGTATCGAGCACGCTGCGGCCGAGGTTGAGGCCGCCTTCGAGCGCGGCATCGACACGCACGTCGAACCAGGAGTCGATGCTCTTCACCGCGAACTGCATCGACACGCCATACACCAGCGCGCCGGGCAGAACGGCCATCAGGGACAGCATCAGCAGCAGGCGCGACTTGAGCCGCGAGCCGAACACGCCGTTTCTGAAATCGCGGCGCAGCCGCCGCAGCTTGAGCCCGACCAGCACCACCATCGCTACCGCGGCGATGCCGTTGATCGCCAGCAGCCAGGGATAGTTTTCGGCGAACAAGGCGGTGTTGGCCGACGCCGACGCCAACAGGAACAGCAAAATTGCGCCCAGCGCGGCAACAACCGCCAGCGCGACTCTCACTGGACCACCGCCGGCGCGACGAACTGCCAGCGCAGCACCTTGGCCTCCACCTGCAAGGCGCGATCGGTGATGGCATCGACCTGGAAGGGCTTCGGCAACTGAGTGCGGTCGAGCGCCAGGCGCAGCGCCGCTTCGTAGGTTTCGCCGGCCTTGATGACGTCCTTTTCCAGCACCGGCAACGCGGCAATGCGGCCGACCACGCGCAGGGCTTCGGCCAGGCTGCCGAAATTCTGGTGCAGGCTGCCGGTGGTCAGCCGGTACTGGCGCGTCAGGCTGCTGTAGGAAAGCCGATAGGTCAGGCTGCGGGTGACGATGTGCTCGTTGACCCAGTACTTGCGCGGGCGCTCGAGAACGAATTCCAGATTGAAGTAGAGCGGCACGCCGCGCGCCACGGCGTCTTCCAGCCGGTTGCCGAGCTCCAGCGAGAACTCTGCGGACAGCGCGTAGCCGTCTTCGCCCGGCGTCAGCGCGGCGCGCTTCGGCTCGATGCTGCCTGCCTGCGCGGCGACGGCGGCCAGCAGCAACAACACCGCCAGAACCCGTTTCGCCAACCCGGCCTTAACTTTCATGCGGCAGAACCTGGCGCCCCGGATGACAAAACGCGCGAAAGGCGAATTGATGACCCGCCCCCCCATCCCCCCTCGCGGGGGGCTACTGATTGGCTCGCTTCGCTCGACTGTCACCAATCGCTCCGAACAAGTTGTTTCACGCTAATCCTTTTGCAGCAGCGCGTAATAAAAG
>CAYNGV010000019.1:0-19504 GCA_964397005.1 uncultured Sulfuritalea sp.
TCACTTCTGCACCAGCATGCGATTGCCGTGGATCGACATGAGTATCCCGATGCCGATGAACAGCGTCACCAGCGCCGTGCCGCCGTAGCTGATCAGGGGCAGCGGCACGCCCACCACCGGCAGGATGCCGGAGACCATGCCCATGTTCACGAAGGCATAGGTAAAGAAAATCATGGTGACGGCGCCGGCCAGGAGGCGCGAGAACAAGGTCGCCGCGTTCGCCGCGATCATCAGTCCACGCCCGATCAGCAAGGCGTACAGCGCCAGCAGCACGAGATTGCCGAACAGGCCGAACTCCTCGGAGAACACCGCGAAAATGAAATCGGTGTGGCGCTCGGGGATGAATTCCAGCTGCGCCTGGGTGCCCGCGCGCCAGCCCTTGCCGAAGATGCCTCCGGAACCGATGGCGATGGTCGACTGGATGATGTGAAACCCCTTGCCCAGGGGATCCTTTTCCGGATCGAAGAGGGTGATGATGCGATTCCTCTGGTAATCGTGCAGCAGGTTCCACGCCAGCGGCGCGGCAGCGATGCCCGCGACAGCCATGCCGATCATGATCTTCCACGACAAGCCGGCAAAGAAGATCACGTAGAAACCGGCCGCCAGCACCAGGATCGCCGTGCCCAGATCGGGCTGGCGCGCGATGAGCGCCACCGGCAGCAGCAGCAGCACGGCAGCGATCGCATAATCGCGCAGGCGCGGCATGGCTTCACGCCGCTGGAAGAACCAGGCGAGCAGGAGCGGCATCGCTATCTTCATCAATTCCGATGGCTGCGCACGCATGAAACCCAGGTTCAGCCAGCGCCGCGCACCCTTCGAGACGTCGCCGAACAGAGCGACGGCGATCAGCAACAGCAGGCCGACAAGATAGATCGGTACCGCCAGGTGCATCAGCCGCTGCGGCGGAATCTGCGCCAGGATACGCATGACGACGAGGGCGACCGCGACATTGATCAGTTGCGCATTGAGCCGTTCGGGCGAAGCGCTGCCCATCACGCCGATCGCCAGCAGCACCAGCAGCCCGGCAATCAGCATCAGGGGCATATCGAGCGGCGCGATCAGGCGCTGCACCAGGTTGCGAACCATGCCGAGCCCGATTCCGCGGTTCATTCCTCATCCTCTTCGACGGCTGCTTCGTCAACCGGCGCCGGCGCCTTGGGGCGCTTGCCGAGCAGGTAATAGTCAAGCACCTGGCGCGCGATCGGGGCCGCCGCCTGGGCGCCGAAGCCGCCGTTCTCGACCAGTACCGCCAGCGCGATCTTCGGCTCGTCGGCGGGGGCGAAGGCGATGAACAAGGCATGGTCGCGCAGTTCCTTCTTGACCGTACCCGCCTTGTATTCCGCGCCCTTGAGCGAATACACCTGGGCCGTGCCGGTCTTGCCCGCAGACAAATACTCGGCCCCGGCAAAGGCGCGGGCGCCGGTGCCCTCCTTGTTCACCCCGACCATGGCATTCTTGATCACCTCGATATGCTCCGGTTTCAGGTCCAGCGTGCGCGTCGGCTTTGGTTCGATCAGGGTCCGGTTGCCGGACTTGGTATCCGTAATGAACTTCACCAGGTGCGGACGAAACACCACGCCGTTGTTGGCGACGATCGCCGTGGCATGCGCCAGCTGGATCGGCGTATAGGCGTTGTAACCCTGACCGATGCCGATGGAAATGGTTTCGCCGGCATACCATTTCTGTTGTTCGGGTTTCTTGAAGCGCTTTCGTTTCCACTCCTGCGACGGCAGCACGCCTTCCGATTCTCCGTCGATGTCGATGCCTGTGCGGCTGCCCAGCCCGAGCCGACCCATGAAGGCCGAGATGTTGTCGATCCCCAGGTCGTTGGCCAGCATGTAGTAGTAGGTGTCGCAGGAATGCACGATCGACTTGTACATATCCACCATGCCGTGGCCTCCCTTCTTGTCGTCGCGGAAGTGATGGCCGCCGAAATTGAAGAAGCCGGGATCGGAAATCGCCTGTTCCGGACGCCGCTTGCCTAGCGTCAGCGCCGCCAGCGCCATGAAGGGCTTGAAGGTCGAACCGGGCGGATAGGCGCCATTGAGGGCGCGATTGACCATCGGCTTGTCGGGCGATTCGTTGAGTTCCTTCCAGTTCTGCGTATCGATGCCGTCGACGAACAGGTTGGGATCATAGTTGGGCACCGCCACCAGCGCCAGGATGCCGCCTGTGGATGGTTCAATGGCAACCAGCGCGCCCTTGCGGTCGCCGAAGGCCTGTTCGGCGATGCGCTGCAACTCTGCATCGATAGTCAGCGTCAGGTTGTTGCCGGCCACCGGCGCGGTACGCGCCAGCGTGCGCACGGCACGGCCGCCGGCATCGACTTCCACCTGTTCAAAACCGGTGCTGCCATGCAGGTGGAACTCATAGTGCTGTTCCAGCCCGGTTTTGCCGAAGTGCTCGGTGCCGCGATAGTTCGCGTCCTGCTGCTGCTCTTCGATTTTTTCCAGATCCCTGTCATTGACGCGACCGATGTAGCCCAGCATGTGCGAGGCGAAGGCGCCGCCCGGATACTGGCGGAACAGGCGCGCCTTGATATCCACGCCGGGGAAGCGGTAGCGATGGGCGATGAACTTCGCCACCTCCTCATCCGTCAGCCGGGTCCGGATCGGCAGCGACTCGAAGTTGCGGCTTTCTTCCAGCAGCTTCTTGAAGCGCTTGCGGTCCTTGGGCTGGATGTCGATGATTGATGCCAGGCCGTCGATCACCTGTTCCAGGTCGCGGGTCTTCGACGGCGTAATTTCCAGCGTGTAGGCCGAATAGTTGCGCGCCAGCACCACGCCGTTGCGGTCGAGGATCAGCCCCCGGTTGGGTACGATGGGCACCAGCGATATGCGATTGTCCTCGGCGCGGGTCTGGTAGTAGTCGTGCTGCACGATCTGCAGCCAGACGAAGCGGATGAACAGCAGGACGAAGCAGAACAGCACGAAGCCGCCCGCCACGGCCAGCCGCGAGCGGAAGCGTTCGAGTTCCTCCTGGGGGTTCTTGAATTCCATCCGGGGCTACGCCGGTACCGGCGGTAGTGGAAAAGGCTTTACCGCAGAGGCGCAGAGGCGCAGAGGAAACGCGAAGAACCCCAAAAGCAAGAGATGCTTGGTCTCCGATTTCCGCTTTTCTCTGCGCATTCTCTGCGCCTCTGCGCCTCTGCGGTGAAAGATTCTGCCTCCAAACCTGCTCATATCGGACGATGCACGTCTTTGTCTTCGGACTGGAACTGCGGAATCAACAGCAGGTAGGTCACCGGATGCCAGAGCAGCGCCGCGGTGAAGCTCGACAGGAACCACAGCACGCCGGGAAACTCGGCGCCGGTGATCATGCGCGCCAGCATCATCACCAGTTGCATGCCGAGAAACAGCGGCAGCACGTGCAAGGCCTGCTGCGAAAGCGGAAACCACAGCACGCGGCGCGACAGCCCTGCGGCGGCGAAGGCCAGCAGCACGTAGGCGAGTGCGTGCTGCCCCATCACGCTGGCGTCGGCCACATCCATCGCCAGGCCGAGCACGAACCCGGCGGCCATGCCGACTTTCAACGGCTGATGCACGCACCAGAACGCCAGAACCAGGGCCACCCAGTCGGGAATGCCCGGAAAGCGTCCGAACGGGATCAGGTTCAGCAGCAAGGCGCAAAACAGCGTGACGACGATGAACCAGTTTCTGACCGGCAGCAGGATGCGGCGCGAGGAATGGGTGGGTTGGGTCATCGCGCCTTCTCTTTCTTCTTGACCCGCTTGCCGCGGCCCGGCTGCTCCACTGTTGTCGGTGCATCGTCGGGCTGGGGCGGCAGGGCGGTTCGATCGCCCAGCACCAGAGCCAGGCCATGGCGTTCGACGCCGGCCAGCGGCGCGCAGGTGATGCGGGCAAACGAGTAGGAGCTGTCGCGATCGATCTTGACCACTTTGGCCACCGGCAAACCCGGTAGATAGACGCCGTCGAGCCCGGAAGTCACCAGAATGTCGCCCATCTGCACTTCGGCATTCGCCGCCAGGAAGCGCAGTTCCATCATGCCGGCGCCGGCGCCGGCGAGCACGGCGCGCAAGCCATTCCTTTGCACCTCGACCGGGATCGCCTGATCCTTGTCGGTCAGCAACAGGACTTCCGAAGTGAGTGGAAATACACGCGCCACCTGGCCGATGATGCCGATGTCGTCGACCACCGCCTGACCGGCGCTGATGCCATGCTGGATGCCTTTGTCGATGATCACCCGGCGCGAAAACGGATCACGCGCCGCATAGAGAATCTCGGCGATGCGTCCTTCGACCGGCAGTCGCGCACGCATATCGAGCAGCGCTCGCAGCCGCTTGTTCTCCTGCTCCAGATGCTGCTGGCGCAGCAGCAGATTGGCGGTGCCCAACTGGCGCCGACGCAGTTCCTCGTTTTCCTTCAACAGGGTGGATTGCCGCGTCAGATAGCTGCCGGCATCACCCGCGGCATCGATCGGCATCCAGGTGATGCGTTGCAGGGGCCAGGCCACCGTGGCCACCGCCAGGCGCGCCCACTCCAGGGTATGGAAGCGCAGGTCGGCGACCAGCAGAATCAGGGAAAGCGAGACGAAGAAGGCCAGCCGCACAAGCGGCGCCGGACCCCGCTTGAAGAAAGGGGGCGGAGCGTGGCCAACGACAGACATCAAGGCAGGTATGCCCTCGAAAAAAGATGGAACCCGATGAAGCCCCGCGTTCAACCGTCACGGGGCCAGCTTGCAAGCTACACGGGGCGGGACCTACTCGTTGGCGAAAATACTGCCTAGTTTGTCCATCTTTTCAAGTGCCATGCCGGAGCCGCGCACGACGCAGGTCAGCGGATCGTCGGCCACGATCACCGGCAGGCCGGTTTCCTCGGTCAGCAAACGATCCATGTCGTGCAGCAGCGCACCGCCGCCGGTCAGCACCAGGCCGCGTTCGGCAATGTCGGCGCCGAGCTCGGGCGGCGTCTTTTCCAGCGCGTCCTTGACCGCCTTGACCACCTGGTTGAGCGGCTCGGACAGCGCTTCGAGCACTTCGTTCGAGGAAATCGTGAACTTGCGCGGAATGCCCTCGGCGCGGTTGATGCCGGAGACTTCCATCTCGCGCACCTCGGCGCCGGGGAAGGCGGAGCCGATCTGCTTCTTGATGTTCTCGGCGCTGTTGTCGCCGATCTGCATGCCGTAGTTGCGGCTGATGTAGGAGATGATCGCCTCGTCGAACTTGTCGCCGCCGACGCGTACCGAATTGGCATAGACCATGCCGCCCAGCGAAATCACGCCGACTTCGGTGGTGCCGCCGCCGATGTCCACTACCATCGAACCCGTGGCATCCGAGACCGGCAGGCCGGCGCCGATCGCGGCCGCCATCGGTTCCTCAATCAGGTACACCTGCGAAGCGCCGGCGCCGAGCGCCGATTCACGGATCGCGCGGCGCTCCACCTGGGTCGAGCCGGAGGGCACGCAGATGATGATGCGCGGGGACGGCGAGAACAGGCGCGACTCATGCACCCGCTTGATGAACTGCTTGAGCATCTGCTCGGTCACGGTGAAGTCGGCGATGACGCCGTCCTTCAGCGGCCGGATCACCGAAATCTCTTTCGGATTGCGGCCGATCATGGTCTTGGCCTCGCGGCCGACCGCCTGGATGGTTTTCTTGGCGTTGGGGCCGCCTTCGATGCGAATGGCGACGACCGACGGTTCGTCGAGGACCACGCCCTTGCCACGCACATAAATCAGCGTATTGGCGGTACCGAGGTCAATTGCAAGATCGTTTGAAAAATAGGAGCGGAGAAAGCCGAACATCGTGGTTCCAGTGTTGAAGCCCGCCCAGCGAGGGCTGCGGCAGAAGGGTCGCTTATGATACCCTATCGCGCCTCTCAGATTAAGCACCGATCAGGCCCCGTTTCACCCGGGTCCAACATCACTTGCCCCCACCTGTCATCATGTCCCTGAACCTGGAAGACATCACCCGCATCGCCCTTTTGTCCCGCATCGAGATTTCCGCCGCGGAGCGTGAAACCACGCGCGACCAGTTGAACGGCATCCTCGGCTTTATCGAACAACTGCAAGCGGTTGATACCACGGGCATCGAGCCCATGGCGCACGCGGTCGACGTGGTTCAGCGCCTGCGCCCGGACGTGGTCACGGAAGCCGATCGCCGTGCCGATTTTCAGGCCGTGGCGCCGGAAACCGAGGCCGGGCTGTACCTGGTCCCAAGGGTGGTGGAATGAGCGATCTGATCAATTCATCGCTGCGCGAACTCTCTGCCGCGCTGGCGGCAAGGAAGGTTTCCGCGGTCGAGCTGGCCACCGTGTTCCTCGATCGCATCGAGAAATTCAATCCCGCGTTCAACGCATTCATCACACTCGATCGCGACAAGAGCTTGGCCCAGGCCCGCTCCGCCGACCAAAAACTCGGCGCTGGCGCAACGGCGATTTCTCCCCTGTGTGGCATCCCTCTGGCGCACAAGGACATTTTCTGCACCAAGGGCTGGCACACCAGCTGCGGCTCGAAGATGCTGGCCAACTTCGTCTCGCCCTACGACGCCAATGTGGTCGAGAAGCTCGCTGGCGCCGGCATGGTGACGCTGGGCAAGCTCAACATGGATGAGTTCGCCATGGGCTCGTCGAATGAGTCCTCGTTCTTTGGGCCGGTCAGGAATCCCTGGGATGTTTCCCGCGTACCCGGCGGGTCATCGGGCGGCTCGGCGGCGGCCATCGCGGCGCGCCTGACGCCTGCCGCGACCGGCACCGACACCGGCGGCTCGATCCGCCAGCCGGCGGCCCTGTGTGGACTCACCGGACTGAAACCGACTTACGGCGTCGTATCGCGCTACGGCATGATCGCCTTCGCCTCCAGCCTCGACCAGGGCGGACCGATGGCCAAGAGCGCGGAAGACTGCGCGCTGTTGCTGAATACCATGGCCGGCTTCGATGCGCGCGATTCGACCTCGCTCGAACGCCCGACAGAGGATTACGGCCGCGACCTCGAAAAGCCGCTGGCCGGCCTGAAAATCGGCCTGCCGCAAGAATTCTTCGGCGCAGGCATGGATGCCGATGTTCGCGCCGCGGTCGATGCCGCGCTGGCCGAGTACCGCAAGCTGGGCGCCACCACGGTGGAAGTCCATCTGCCCAACTCCGGCCTGTCGGTACCGGCCTATTACGTGATCGCGCCGGCCGAGGCCAGTTCCAACCTCTCGCGCTTCGACGGCGTGCGTTACGGCTATCGCGCACCTGAGTACGACGATCTGACCGAAATGTACTCGCGCAGCCGGGCGCAGGGCTTCGGCGCCGAGGTGAAACGGCGCATCCTGATCGGCACCTACGTGCTGTCGCACGGCTATTACGACGCCTACTACCTCAAGGCGCAGAAAATTCGCCGTCTCATCGCCGCCGACTTTGTCGAGGCCTTCAAGCAGTGCGACGTGATCATGGGGCCGACCTCGCCCTCCGTGGCATTCGCCTTCGGCGCCAAGAGCGCGGACCCGGTGCAGATGTACCTGTCGGACATCTACACCATCTCCACCAACCTCGCCGGCCTGCCGGGCATGTCGCTGCCCTGCGGCTTCGGCGCCAACAACATGCCGGTGGGCCTGCAGATCATCGGCAACTGGTTTGGCGAGGCGAAGATGCTCAACGTGGCGCACCAGTACCAGAAGGCCACCGACTGGCACACAAGGATGCCGGGAGGACTGAAATGAACTGGGAAGTCGTCATCGGGCTGGAAACCCACGCCCAGCTGCAGACCAAGTCGAAGATATTCTCCGGCAGCAGCATCGCTTTCGGCGCCGCGCCAAACGTACAGGCCAGCGCGGTGGACATCGCGCTGCCCGGCGTGCTGCCGGTGCTCAACCGCGAGGCCGTGGTCTGCGCCATCAAGTTCGGCCTCGCCGTCGGCGCCACGATCGCACCGCGCTCGGTCTTCGCCCGCAAGAATTATTTCTACCCCGACCTGCCCAAGGGCTACCAGATCAGCCAGTTCGAAATCCCCGTGGTGCAGGGTGGCGGTTTGCACATCCGGGTGGGCGAAGCGGAGAAGTTCGTGCACCTGACGCGCGCCCATCTCGAAGAGGATGCCGGCAAATCGCTGCACGAGGATTTCCACGGCAGAACTGGCATCGACCTCAATCGCGCCGGCACGCCGCTCTTGGAAATCGTCACCGAGCCGGAGATGCGGTCATCCGCCGAGGCGGTGGCCTATGCCAAGGCGCTGCATGCGCTGGTCCAATGGATCGGCATCTGCGACGGCAACATGCAGGAGGGCTCCTTCCGCTGCGATGCCAACGTTTCGGTGCGGCCGATGGGGCAGAAGGAATTCGGCACCCGACGCGAGATCAAGAACCTCAATTCCTTCCGCTTCATGCAGCAGGCGATCGACTACGAGGTGCAGTGGCAGATCAACGAGATCGAGGAAGGCCGCGCCATCCGGCAGGCCACCGTGCTGTTCGATCCCGACAGCGGCGAAACACGCTCGATGCGCAGCAAGGAAGACGCGCACGATTACCGCTACTTCCCCGATCCCGACCTGTTGCCGCTGGAAATCACTGCGGACTGGATTGAACAGGTGAAATCCGGCCTGCCGGAACTGCCGCAAGCCATGAAACAGCGCTTCGAGACGGATTTCGGCTTGTCCTCCTACGACGCCGCGACGCTGACCGCATCGCGCGAAATGGCTGCCTACTTCGAGGCGGTACTGGTCCTCGCCGGCCGCGAGAATGCCAAGCCCGCGGCAAACTGGGTCATGGGCGAACTGGCGGGCCGACTCAACAAGGAAAGCCTGGCGATTGCCGCCGCACCGGTTTCGGCGCAGCAGCTTGCCGGCATCATCCGCCGCATTGCCGACAACACGATCTCCAACAAGATCGCCAGGGACGTCTTCGAAGCGCTCTGGGCCGGTGACGGCGCGGATGCGGATGCCGTCATCTCCGCGCGCGGCTGGAAGCAGATCACCGATACCGGCGCGATCGAGGCGCTGGTCGACGAAGTACTCGCCGCCAACCAGAAATCGGTCGAGGAATACCGCGCCGGCAAGGAAAAAGCCTTCAACGCGCTGGTCGGGCAAGCCATGAAGGCCACCAAAGGCAAGGCCAATCCGCAGCAGGTCACCGACCTGCTGAAGAAGAAACTCGGCGGCTGATTACTTCTTTTCGGCGGCAGGTTTAGCCGGTGCCGGGGCCGGTGCTGCTGCAGGTGCTGGTGCTGGTGCCGCCGCAGGTGCAGGCGCCACATCCGTCGACTTCTTGCCCGTCAGTTCCAGATAACGCTTCTTCTCCTCGGCGAAGCGCTGACGGACTTCCTCCATCTCCTTGTTCCGGGCATCGACCGCCGCCTGCTGCGCCTTGATCTCTTTTTCGTTGTCGCGGATCTGCGCCTTGACCTGCTCGGGGATGGCCTTGCCCTTGTAAAACTCCTTGTCAGAGTCAAGCGTCTGTTTCTTCTTGTTGGCTTCGTCCAGCCGCTGCTGCGACTCTTTCCGGTTCTTTTCAATTTCCGCCAACGAACGATCCCGGGCGGAGTTGATATCTTTTTCACTGGAATAGGTCGACAGCAAGGCCAGCGTCCTGCGGCGTTCCTCGCCAGCCTTCTTCTGCTCTTCTGCCTTCTTTGCCTTTTCAGCATCGCGGCGTGCCTGCTGCGCCTCGGTCAGCGGGGCTTCCACCGTCTTCGAGACAAAGCCGCGATTGTCACGCTCTTCATAAGCCCGGCCCTGGCAAGCCGGGGGCAGGAAGTCGCCGCATACTTTGCGCCCGTCTGCGTCATCGCAACAAAAGATGCGTATCTGGGCTGCGGCATCGAGGGCAAGCAAGGTGGAAGAAGCAAACAACAGGGCGGAAATCAGGCGCATGGGTTATCTCCCCGGAAAGGTTTCATGGGCATCAGTCGACGCCGTAACGAACGCGGTATTCGCGCACGGCGGCAAGATTGTTTTCAAGTTCCGGATGGCCGGAAAGATAATCGATCAGATCGGTCAAGGTGGCAACACTGATCACGGGAATGCCGAAGCCCTTTTCGACTTCCTGCACCGCCGACAACTCGCCCTGGCCGCGCTCCTGACGATCGAGCGCGATGACCACCGCTACAGGGGTCGCACCGACCGCGCGAATCAGCTCGACCGATTCGCGTACCGAGGTGCCCGCGGAAATCACGTCGTCGATGATCAGCACGCGGCCCTTGAGCGGCGCGCCGACCAGGGTGCCGCCCTCGCCGTGATCCTTGGCTTCCTTGCGATTGTAGGCATAGGGCGTGTTGCGGCCCAGCCCCGCCAGCGCCATCGCCGTACCGGCGGAGAGCGGAATGCCCTTGTAGGCCGGCCCGAACAGTACATCGAAGCCAATGCCGTCCGCCAGAATGCGGCGCGCATAGAAATCGCTCAGGCGCGACAGGGAAACTCCGTCGTTGAACAGACCGGCATTGAAAAAATAGGGGCTCAGACGTCCCGCCTTGGTCTTGAATTCGCCAAAGCGCAGCACGCCCTGCTCGCAGGCGAAGGCGATAAACTCGCGGCTCAGTTCGCTGGTAATCGCGCTGGTGACGGCGCTGGCGGCAGGAAGGACGACGTTCGCATTCATCGAATACATTCTACATGCTCAAGCACATGCTCCGAATACTCAGTCTGAATCTGAATGGTATCCGTTCCGCCGCCAACAAGGGATTTTTCGACTGGCTGGCGACACAGCAGGCCGACATCATCTGCGTCCAGGAGCTTAAGGCGCAACTGGCCGATTTGACGCCCGCCTTGCGCTCCCCGGTCGGCTTCACCGGATGCTTTCATGCCGCCGAAAAGAAGGGCTACAGCGGGGTCGGCATTTATTCCCGCAAAGCGCCCGACCGCATCATCGAAGGCTTCGGCAACGCCGAGTTCGATGCCGAAGGACGTTACCTGCAAGCCGATTTCGGCAAACTCTCCGTGGTCTCGCTGTACCTGCCCTCCGGTTCCAGTTCGGACGAGCGGCAACAGGCCAAGTTCCGCTTCCTCGACCAGTTCCGTCCGCAGCTTGAACGCCTGGCAAGCGAAGCCCGGCGCGATGGCCGCGAGATACTGCTATGCGGCGACTGGAACATCGCGCACCAGCCAATCGACCTCAAGAACTGGAAATCCAACCAGAAGAATTCAGGCTTTCTGCCTGAAGAGCGCGCCTGGCTGTCTGCCGTCTTCGATGACCTGGGCTGGGTGGACGTGCATCGCCGCCTGCTCCCCGAGGCGACCGGCGAGGCTTACACCTGGTGGTCGAACAGGGGCCAGGCATGGGCCAAAAACGTCGGCTGGCGCATCGACTACCAGATCGCCACCCCGGGACTGGCGGCGGCGGCACGCCAAGTGGCGGTCTATAAGGAGCAGCGCTTTTCCGATCATGCACCGCTGACGATTGACTACGAGTTCGCTGCGATATGACGTTGCTCATTGCAGTGCAGCGACAAAATCGGTAGCCTTCCATTTTTGTCATTCAATTCAGGAGAAGAACATGAGCGATATGGCCGATGTCACCAAAGACAAACTGATTGCCGACGTGAAGCTGGTGATCGCCGATACCGAAGAACTGCTGCGTGCCACGGCCGGGCAGGCGGGCGACAAGATTGCCGATATCCGCGCACGGACCCAGGATCGCCTTTCGGCCGCCAAGATCAAGCTGGCTGAAGCCGAGGCTGCCGTGGTGGACAAGGCCAAGCAGGTCGGCCGCGCCGCCGACGACTACGTGCATGACAATCCCTGGCGTTCGGTGGGCGTAGCCGCCGGATTCGGCTTCATCGTCGGCCTGCTGATCGGCCGCCGCTGAGCCCGGCGATGGGTGACGAAGGAAGCACAGTGTCGGGTCAGCGCGGCTTGTTCGCTTCGGCGAAGGGCTTGCTCGGCACCGGCGTCACCCTGCTGCACAATCGTCTCGAACTCCTCGGTGTCGAACTCGCCGAGGAGAAAGTGCGCCTGGTTTCCCTCCTGGCCTACGGCGGAGCGGCGTTTCTCTGCATCTCCGCGGGCCTGATCTTTCTGGCCATCTTTTTTACCGTGCTGCTGTGGGACAGCAACCGGCTGCTGGCCCTCGGTGTTTTTTCGGCGCTATTCATCGGGGCCGGCATTGCCAGCCTCATGCTGGCCATGAGCCTGGCACGCTCGGGCTCAAAACTGTTTTCCGCCAGCCTGGCCGAGCTTCGCAAGGATCATGATGCCTTGACGACAAGCCCCGCCACAAAATCACAGCAGTGAACCACGTACCGCTTGAACTGGCACTAAGGAAACAGCGGCTCCAGATCGCCGGCGAGACATTGCGCGCCGACTTTGGTCGTTACGCGGCAGGACTGGCCCCCGCCTGCGCCGGAGCCGACCTGGCGGTTGACACCGCCCGCTGGTTGCGTAGCCACCCGCAAGTCATCATGGCAGCCGTCGTCGCGCTGGCGGTCGCCCGGCCCAAGCGTGCCTGGCGCTGGGCACGCCGCGCCTTCGCGGGTTGGCAAGCATGGCGGAAATTGAGCGATCTTCTGGAGCGCCGCCTGCCGGCCTGATCCTGCAATGGTTCGTTTCAGGCCGCGTGGCGAAGTCAAGGAAGCCAATCGGCAAGTCTCCGCCGCAACAGGTGTTCGCGTATCGCCCAGCCTGCTGCAGAAAATCCTGGCGGCGCAGAACCGCGAACGCAAGCAGTTGCTCGGCGAAATGGTCCGGGTGCGCGGCCTCATGCCGCTGCTGATGAAATCCCGCAATGGCGAGCGCTGGACAACGGCCGAACGAGCCGACCTGCAGGACCAGTTGCGAGCCCTGGCGCGTCTTTCTCCCTACCTGGTGGTGATGGTGCTGCCCGGCTCTTTCGTCGCCCTGCCCATCCTCGCCTGGTGGCTCGACCGCCGCCGCCTGCATCGCGACGCATAGCCGGCGCAAAGATGAACCCTGAATGACCGCTCGGACACTAGCCGGATGAACGGGTTCCGATGTATCGAGGATTTTCGAACAAGGAGGCGATTTTGACCTGCTGCACCTCGGGGTGGTCGGGAACCAGATAGATTACCGGCGTCAGCATTTCCTCGAAAATCCCGCGCAGACTGCGCGCACCAACCCGGTATTCCATCGCGAGATCGGCGATCTGCTCGAACACCTGCGGATCGATGATCAGTTCCACGCCATTGTTCTGCAGAATCTGGCGGTACTGGCCGTAGATCGAGTTCCTTGGCTCGGTCATGATCCTGACCATCATCTCGCGCGAGAGCGGCTTCAGGGAAGCAACGATCGGCAGGCGCCCGGCGAATTCCTGGATCAGCCCGTACTCGAACAGGTCGGTCGGCTTGACGCGTGCATTGAGGCGATCGAGCAGTTTCTGGTTGTCGTCCTCCGACGTGGAGATGAAGCCAAAGGAACGGGTCTTGTAGAGAATATCGTCAAGCCCGACGAATGCGCCGCCGCAGATGAACAGGATCTGCGTGGTGTCGATATAACGCGTGTCCTTGATCTTGACTGGCACGCCCTCCATGATCTTCAACAATGCGTGCTGGACGCCTTCGCCGGAAGTCCCGCGCGCCTCGCCGTTCTGGCTGCTGATGGCTTTCAGTTTGTCGATCTCGTCGATGAACACTATGCCGCGCTGGGCGCGCCCGATGTCACCCTCGGCCTTGTCGATCAGCCGCTGCAGGATCGCCTCGATTTCTTCATTGACGTATTCGCTCTGCGCCAGCGAGGTGGCATTCGCCGTGACGAAGGGCACCTCGAGCACCTTGGACAACGTTTCGCACAACAGCGTCTTGCCGGTGCCGGTCGGGCCGATCAGGAGGACATTGCTCTTGACGATTTCCACCTTGTCGGGGGCGGCGATCTCTATCTTCTTGTAGTGGGTATAAACCGCGACGGCCAGTTGGCGCTTGGCTTCATCCTGGCCGATGACGTGCTGGTCAAGAAATTTGACGATCTGGCTCGGGGTCATGATGGGGATCTGCTGTCATGGGTCGAAAAGACAGACGCTAGATTACCAGTATGGGCCGGGGTTCCGCGAGCCCATTTCAACCCGCCGACAAGCCCCAAAAACGGCCGCCGTTGATGCCTCGCGAACCCGCGCCGTAGTGAGGGGTCCTTCGGAACTGTAGAAGCGTTTCGGTTGGCCTGTTGTGAAAGCGAGCTTTCGAACACTAGATAGCTTTGAAAGAAATTGACTTATTTTTTTCAAAGCCTAGAATCTTTTGAAAGTATCCTTAATTTACTCCCATAACGCAATGAATCCAAAAGACTTTTCTGCAGCAAAAAGCGGGCGCCTGCTGAACGCACCCCAGGGGTATCTAGCCTTCGTGCCGAACCCCTTGCCGCCCCCCATCAATATCGACATGGAGCTTGCGCTTGCGCTGTCGAAAGCCGATGCAGCGCTATCTGAACTCTCCGGCCTTGGTGGCCAGCTGCCAAACCCTCACCTGCTTATTTCGCCTTACATCCGCCGTGAGGCGGTGCTTTCATCGCGCATCGAAGGCACCAAGGCCAGCCTTTCCGATCTGCTGATCGACGAAATCGAAGACGATAACTCCAAGCGCTCCGCCAATGCCGACATTCAGGAAATCAGGAACTATACCTACGCCCTGGAGCATGGCATCACACTGCTCCCTGAGTTGCCTCTATCGCTCCGGCTAATCCGAGAGATTCACGCCAAGCTCATGACGGGAGTGCGCGGGGACAAGGCTACACCCGGCGAATTCCGACGCACTCAAAACTGGATTGGACCCGCGGGCAGCACCCCCATGACCGCCGCCTTCGTGCCGCCCCCCGTCGTGGAAATGCACGAATGCCTAGATGAATGGGAGAAGTTCCTTCATGTACACGATGTCATCCCGGACTTGATTCAGTGCGCCATGATGCATGTCCAGTTCGAAACGATCCACCCATTCCTCGACGGCAATGGCCGTGTCGGCCGGCTCCTGGTGACCTTCTTCCTGCTTGAACGCAAGCGGCTTTCACAGCCCCTGCTCTACCTGTCCGCTTTTATCGATGCCCACAAGAACGACTACTACAACCTGCTGCAGCGTGTGCGTACCCATGGCGACTGGATACCGTGGATCCGCTTTTTCCTCCAGGGCGTAACCGAGACTGCCACCGCAGCGGGCACGCAAGCCAAGGAACTGCACCGATTGCGGGAACAGTACCGGGCCCAACTGCGAGACAAGCCCAACGCGCTCGTTCTAATCGACAATCTGCTCATCAATCCCTACATGACCATCGGGCGAGCAGCAAAGATATTGGGGAAAACGCACCCCACGGCCAAGGCGACGATAACCGCGATGGAGGAAGGCAAAATCCTCCGCGAGATGACCGGACGACAGTGGGGGCGTTTCTATGTCTGTCAGCCAGTCCTTGACGCGCTCGACAAACCATTCGCGTAGTACTTGAGCCTAGCAGCAAAAGGTCAAGCCACAAAAAAACGGCCCCCATCGCTGGAGGCCGTCTGAATACTGGTGGTGATGAGTGGACTTGAACCACCGACCCCCGGATTATGAATCCGATGCTCTAACCGACTGAGCTACATCACCGCAAAGGGGCGGAATTATCCCCGCCGCACGCTTGCCTTGTCAAGGTTAGCCCCTGTAAGCGACAATTGAAGCATGGACGTCGATGTCGCGATTGTAGGGGGTGGCTTGGCCGGCTTGGCTCTGGCGGCGGCTTTGCGGCGCTCGGCCTTGTCGGTGGCATTGGTCGAGGGCAAGGCACCCAACTTCCCCGAAGGATTGGATTCGCGCGTCTATGCGATCAGCCCGGCCAATGCACGCTTTCTCGACGCCGTCGGCGCCTGGAACCACATGGATGCGACGCGCATGGAGGCGGTGCGGACGATGGAGATTCATGGCGACGCCGGCGGCCGGCTGGATTTCACGGCTTACGATAGCGGCGTGTCGGAACTGGCCTGGATAGTGGAATCGTCGCTGATGCAGCGCGAATTGTGGGAAACGGCCAAGCGCCAGGGCAATTTGGGCCTGCTGTGCCCGGCGCGCCCACACGCGCTGGCGATTGAGCCCGGCGCGGCGCGGCTGACGCTTGACGATGGCCGTACGCTGGTCGCGCGACTGATCGTGGCGGCGGATGGCGCCGAGTCCTGGACGCGCTCCGCGGCGGGTATTGACGTGCGCTTCGACCCCTACGACCAACTGGGCGTGGTAGCCAACTTCGCCACCGAGTTGCCGCATCGTGGCACCGCTTTCCAGTGGTTCCGCCAGGATGGAGTGCTCGCCTGGCTGCCGCTTCCCGGCAATCGAATCTCGATGGTGTGGTCAGCCCCGGAAGACCGCGGCCGCAAGTTGCTGACACTGGATCCGGTCGCACTGTGCGCCCAGGTGGCCGAGGCCGGCACACATCGGCTGGGCGCCCTGGAATTGATTACGCCGCCTGCCGGCTTTCCGCTGCGCCTGATGCGCGCGCCAAAAACGGTAGCACCGCGACTGGTACTGATCGGCGACGCCGCCCATACCATTCACCCGTTGTCCGGCCATGGCGTCAATCTCGGCTTTCAGGATGCGCAGGCTCTGGCCGCCGTGCTGTGCGACAAACCGGGCCATGTGGACTGCGGCGACCTGGCACTGCTGCGCGGCTACGAGCGGGCGCGCAAGGAAGAAGTCGTGACTTTGCAGACAGTGACTGATAGCCTGCACGACCTTTTTGGCCCCGCTGCAGGCTCGTTGCTGCGTCTGCGCAATTTTGGATTGAACCTCACCAACACTTTGCCGGTCGTAAAGAACTTGCTGGTTCGCTACGCGCTAGCATCCTGATTTTCCCTGGAGATCTCATGAAACCATCCCTGCTTGCCGCCGCCCTGGCCTGTTTATCTCTCGCCGCTTTCGCCGACGAGTCCGATGTGAAAAAAGCCGTCGAGGCCAAGCTGGGCAAGGTCGAAAAGATCGCCAGGGCGCCGATGGCGGGCATCTGGGAGGTTACGGTCGATGGCCAGATCTTTTACGCCGACGACAAGGGTGCCTACCTGATCTTCGGCAACCTGCTGGAAATGAAAACGGGCAAGAATCTCACGGCGGAGCGCCAGTTCAATTCCCTGCCGCTCGAACTGGCGGTGAAACAGGTTCGCGGCACCGGGAAGAACGTCATGGTGACCTTCGAAGACCCGAACTGCGGCTATTGCAAGAAGTTGGCGAAAGACATCCTGACCGTGAAGGATGTAACGGTCTACACCTTCCTCTATCCGGTGCTGGGCGACGACTCCTACGAAAAATCGAAGGCGATCTGGTGTGCACCGGACAAGGCCAAGGCCTGGACTGACTGGATGACGGCGGGCAAGGCATTGCCCGCCATACCGGCCAAGTGCGACATCAGCGGCCTCGACAAGTCGGCGCAGCTCGGCCGCAAACTGCGCATCAATGGCACGCCGGCTATCTTCTTCGCCGGGGGCGAACGCGTCGGCGGCTACATTCCGGCAGCGGAAATCGAGAAGCGCTTCGCGCCTGCCGGCGGCTGAACCGCGCCCTCAGGCAGCTCCCGCCCCCGCTGCTGTCTCATTGGGCAGCCACACGGTAAACACCGAGCCGCCGCTTGACGGGCACTCGACGTCAATGCGGCCGCCATAACGCTGCACCAGGCCGAGGCTGACCCACAGGCCCAGCCCGGTGCCGTCGCTGGTCTTGGTGGTGAAGAAGGGATCGAACAGTCGCTCGCGGTCTTCCGGCGTGATGCCGGGGCCGCTGTCGCCGACGGCAACATAGCCGCCCCGGATGCCGCCTTCCTCGCGGTCACCGCTCGCCAGCCGCAGCGTGCCGCCCTCCGGCATGGCCTGCAGGGCATTCACCATCAGATTGATCAGCACCTGCTGCAACTCGTTGCGATTCACCGACACGGGTCGCGTCGCATGCAGTTCCTGCACCACGGCAACATTGGTCTTTTTCATCTGGTGCGCCACCAGCACCAGGCTGTCCTGCACTACCTGATCGAGCGCCACGGGCTCCAGATAACCGGCGTACTCGGCCGGCCGCGCGAACTGCAGCAGCTTGGTGACGATCAGGCGAATGCGGAACACCTGGTCCTGGATCAGGCGAATCTCGGGCATTGCCGGCTCGGCCGCTTCGCCGAGGGTTTCGCGCAGCACATCGAGATTGCCCTGGATCACCGCCACCGGATTGTTGATTTCGTGCGCCACGCCGGCGGCGAGCTGGCCGATGGCGGCGAGCTTCTCCGACATGACCAGTCGCTGCTGCGCCGAGCGCAGCGTCTGGTTGGCCGTGGCGAGTTCCTGAGTGCGTTCGGCCACTTTGCCGTCGAGTTCGCTGCCCCAGCGTTGCAAGGCGTCGGTCTGCGCCTCCAGACGGTCGAGCAGACGATCGAAGTGGGCTGCCAGTTCGGCCAGTTCGTCGGCGCCGGCCAGGTCCGGCAAATGGGTACCGACACGCGCCTCGGTCTGCCCGGATTCAATCGCGCTCATGGTGCCGTGCATGCGCTCCACCGGTCGCGAGACATGCCGCGCCAGGCGCAGGGAAACGAATGCCGCGATAGCCACGGTCAGCACGAACAGCAGGGCCACCGCCGCCAGTGTCAGCTGTCGCGCGTGCTGGAAGGGCCCCTCGAGAAAACCCACGTAGAGCATGCCGACCCGCTTGCCGCGACTGTCGACAACAGGCTCATAGGCGGAGACATACCAGTCATTCACCACAAAAGCGCGATCGAGCCAGGTGCGGCCCTGTTCGAGCACCGTGTTGCGCACCTCCGCTGAAACCCGGGTGCCGATGGCACGCACGTTCTCGAACAGGCGCACGTTGGTGGCGATCCGCACGTCATCGAGGAACAGGGTCGCAGTGCCGAGGCTGCCCAGCGGCAGCGCGCCTTCCGGGTATACGATGTCGTTGATGCGATCGACAAATTCGAGGTTCTTGTTGAGCAGCAGGCCGCCGACCAGCACGCCGGCGCCGGCGCCGCCCTCGCGCGTAACAGAGGCGATCGGGGCGGCGGCATGCATCACCATGCCGCGGGTTTCCTCGTTGCGCTGCGTGGCTTGCGCGTTGCGCGTTGCAATCAGGGGCGTGCGGGCCTTTTCGGTCAGCGCCGGATCGATCACCGCCAGCTGAACGGCGTCGAGGATATCCACCTCGGTTTCGGCGTGGCCGGAGAGCGCACGACGCACGACTTCCCACCCGGAATAGGTGCTGCCGATGGCCGGGCCGCCCGTGGCGGCGCGCACGCGTCCGTTGCTGTCGAGCAGTATCAGGAAATCGATCTTCAGTTGTTGCTGCATCTCGCGCAACAATTCGCTCAGGGCCGCGGGCCCCGGTCGCTCGCGGAGTGCGCGGGCCAAGCGTTCGGAACCGGCCAGGGTTTCGACGCGACGGCCGACGCCTTCCCTGACCTGATCGAAATAGCCGTGGGCAACCGCCAGATCGCTCTGTACCTTGGTGATCAGCAGGCGGTCGTAATACACCGCGCCCCAGCCGGCGAGTATGCCGATCAGGATCGGCACGGCCACCAGCAGGGGGCCGAGCGCCAGCGCCAGCAGCTTGAAGCGCAGCGAACCGCGAAAGCGCGCAGCGATGCCGGTGAAAATTCCTAGACTCCCCACGCGACGCACTTGCGTTCCAGCGTCTTGCGCGAAACGCCGAGGCGGCGC
>CAYNGV010000019.1:19604-21434 GCA_964397005.1 uncultured Sulfuritalea sp.
CGCCGCAGCGACGAGCGTTCAAAACAGCGCTTCACCGCATTCAACATCTGCGCCACCGAAAACGGCTTGAGCAGAAAGTCCGAGGCCCCGGCGCGCAGCGCATCGATCGCGGTTTCAAGGTCGGCATAGGCGGTCATCAACACCACGTCGCCGCCAAAACCCTGGTCGCGCAACTGATGCAGCCACTCGACACCCGAGCGGCCGGGCAGCGCAATATCGAGCACGATCAGATCGAAGTGGCGACGGTTGAGCAGTTCGGCCGCTTCTTCCACGCTGCCGGCGGTCGCCACCCAGCCGCAGCGCAGCGCCAGCGAGCGATGCAAAAAACTCACCATGCCCGGCTCGTCGTCGACCACCAGCACCGACTGATGCTGCCATGGCGAAAGCTCGGCGGTCGCGCCCGCAGGAACGGAATTCAAATGTCTCCCCCTCGTTGAACTGCTCTTATGGCCGCAATGATCGTCAATTCGGGGAGGCTTGGCAATGAGCGCCGAAGACAACGACAAAATGTCCCACCTGCCCCAATCCGATTTGGACATTTTGTCTGGTCCGAGTTGCTGCGACGCGGTAAGTGCTTGTCCCTATTGTTGACGCTGGAATGGCGCAGAACTTGCGTATTGGCAGGGCTTGCCCGCATCAATCCCGGCGAGCAGGAACTTAAACAAGGAGGAGGCAAATAATGCAAGTAACACGGCGACAGTTCTTCAAGGTCTGTAGCGCCGGTCTCTCCGGGTCTTCCATCGCACTGATGGGATTCTCACCCACATCGGCCCTGGCGGAGGTGCGCAGCTACAAGCTGGCCCACGCCACGGAAACCCGCAACATGTGTCCCTACTGCTCGGTGGGCTGCGGGGTTCTGATCTACACCATGGGTGACAAGTCCAAGAACGCTAAAGCGGACATCATCCATATCGAGGGCGATCCGGACAATCCCGTCAATCGCGGCACGCTGTGCCCCAAGGGCGCCGGCCTGATCGACATGATCAAGAGCCCCAACCGGCTCAAGTATCCGGAAGTGCGCGAAGCCGGCAGCAACGAGTGGAAACGCATTTCGTGGGACGACGCGATCACCCGCATCGCCACCCACATGAAGAAGGACCGCGATGCCAACCTGATCGAGAAGAACGCCGACGGCGTCACGGTCAATCGCTGGAACACCTTCGGCTTCCTCGCCTCGTCGGCCGCCGGCAACGAAGCCGGCTACCTGACCAGCAAGATCCTGCGCAACCTCGGAGTCGTCGCACTCGACACGCAAGCACGTATTTGACACGCCCCCACGGTATCCAGTCTGGGTCCGACATTTGGGCGTGGTGCAATGACCAATCATTGGGTCGATCTGAAAAATTCAGACCTGGTGATCGTCATGGGCGGCAATGCCGCCGAAGCGCATCCCTGCGGTTTTAAATGGGTCATCGAAGCGAAGAAGGATCGCAAGGCCAAGCTGATCGTGGTCGATCCGCGCTATACGCGCTCGGCCGCCGTTTCCGACTTCTACGCGCCGATTCGCGCCGGTAGCGACATCGCCTTCCTTGGCGGCGTCATCAACTACCTGCTGTCGAAAGACAAGATCCATCACGAGTACGTCAAGAACTACACCAACGCCGCGTTCCTGATCGACGAAGGCTTCAAGTTCGAGGACGGGCTGTTCTCCGGCTACAACGGCGAGAAGCGCAGTTACGCCAAGGACACCTGGAAGTACCAGATCGGCAAGGACGGCTTTGCCATGGTCGACCCGACCCTGGAAAGCCCGAACTGCGTCTTCCAGTTGATGAAGAAGCACTACAGCCGCTACACGCCGGAACTGGTGAGCAAGACCACCGGCACGCCGCA
>CAYNGV010000020.1:0-6849 GCA_964397005.1 uncultured Sulfuritalea sp.
TTTTGAAATAAAATCGCCGGCTTTCCCGCTTTCCAAGAGAACACCATGGTTGTTATTCGTCTCGCCCGCAGCGGTGCCAAGAAGCGCCCTTTCTTCAATATGGTGGTCGCCGATTCGCGCAACCGCCGCGATGGCCGCTTCATTGAGCGCATCGGTTATTACAATCCAGTCGCCGCCGCCAACGAAAACGGCCTGGTGATCAATACGGAACGTCTGGCCTACTGGCAGGGGCATGGCGCGCAGTTGTCGCCCACGGCCGCGCGCCTGGTCAAGCAGGCAGCGGCGCCAAAGGCCGCCTAAGTCGCATGATCGTGTTGGGGCGCATTGTCGCCCCGTTCGGTGTTCACGGCTGGTTGCGGGTCCATCCCTTCGGCGATGATCCCGAGGCGTGGCGGAAGATGCCGCGATGGTGGCTTTCCTCGGACGTTGAGGCCCCGGACGAACGCTGGAAGGCGCATGACCTGGAAGCCATCAAGATTCACGGCGATGGCGTCGTGGCAAAGCTTGCCGGCATCGATGATCGGGATGCGTCGGAAGCGTTGGGCAACTTGTATTTTGGCGCCCCGCGTGATGCCCTGCCGCAGCCGGCGCCGGATGAGTATTACTGGACCGACCTGATCGGTCTGGCGGTTGTGAATATGCAGGACCAAGCTCTGGGCCGGGTCAAGTCCTTGATCGAGACCGGTGCGAATGAAGTGCTGGTGGTAGTGGACGGCGAGCGTGAAAGGTTGCTGCCGTTTGTCGAACATGTAGTAAAGGTGGTGGATGTTCCGGGAGGAACGATTCGCGCCGATTGGGATAGCGACTGGTGAGCTTGCGCTTCGATGTCATCACGCTGTTCCCCGAGATGTTTGCGGCGCTCACGGCGTCGGGAATTACCCGGCGCGCGCTGGATCGGGGGCTGTGGCGGATAGAGTGCTGGAATCCGCGCCAGTGGACGCAGGATGCGCATCGGACGGTGGATGACCGGCCTTACGGCGGTGGCCCCGGGATGGTGATGATGGCCTCGCCGCTGGAGCAGGCGATAGCGGCGGCAAAAGTCGGCGCTGGCGGAACGGCGAAAGTGATTTGTCTGTCGCCGCAAGGTGCAAGAATTACTCAGCAACGTGTAATGGATCTGGCTGCAAGCGATGGGGCGATTCTGCTCTGTGGCAGGTACGAAGGCATTGATGAGCGCTTGATCGAGCGTTGCGTGGATGAAGAGTTGTCGCTGGGCGATTTCGTTCTTTCCGGCGGCGAACTGGCGGCGATGGCCTTGATGGATGCGTGCATCAGGCAACTGCCGGGTGCATTGAATGACGAGGCTTCGGCAGTTGAGGATTCGTTTGCCGCGGGCTTGCTGGACTGTCCGCATTACACGCGGCCGGAAGTGTATGAAGGATGTGCGGTGCCCGACGTGCTTTTGTCGGGAAACCACGAAAGAATCCGGCGCTGGCGCATGAAACAGGCTCTGGGGCGGACGTGGCAAAGGCGCCCTGATCTTCTTGAGGTCAGGACGTTGAGTAGCGAAGAAGCCGACCTGCTGGCGGAATTCCAGCGGGAAGGTAAATAGAAACGGCACACATCAGGACGGTGAATCCGTCCTGCTCTGGGCGCAAGGTTGGCGGGTGTTTCCGCAGCCATAACTTGATGGAGTAAAGCAATGAACCTGATCCAGCAACTCGATAACGAAGAAATTACCCGCTTGGGCAAGACCATCCCCGCGTTCGCGCCCGGCGACACCGTGATCGTCAATGTAAATGTGGTTGAAGGCGACCGCAAGCGTATCCAGGCCTTCGAAGGCGTGGTCATCTCCAAGCGCAATCGCGGCCTCAATTCGAACTTCATCGTGCGCAAGATTTCGTCCGGCGAGGGCGTCGAGCGCACCTTCCAGACTTACTCGCCGCTGATTGCGAGCATAGAGCTGAAGCGTCGCGGCGACGTGCGCCGCGCCAAGCTCTACTACCTGCGCGATCGTTCCGGCAAGTCGGCACGCATCAAAGAAAAACTTACGCGAAAAGCGTAAGCTTTCAGTGCAGGCTAATGCCCGCGCCAGCGGGCGTTATGCCGGAGCTAGAAGCTGACCCGCAGGGCTTGATTCGAAGCCGCGCGGATATATCAACGAAAAGGGCCGCCCGGCATGCCGGGCGGCCCTTTTCGTTTGGAGACGACGAAGATCAGTAGCGCTTCTTGTTGCTCTCGATCAGGGCGTAGGCCGAGTGATTGTGGATCGACTCGAAGTTCTCGCTCTCGACCACGTAGGCATCGATGCGCGGATCGGCATTGAGCGCGCCGGCAACGTCGCGTACCAGGTCTTCGACGAACTTCGGATTGTCGTAGGCCCGCTCGGTAACGTATTTCTCGTCGGGGCGCTTGAGCAGGCCGTAGAGTTCGCATGAAGCCTGTGTTTCAGCCATGCGAACGATATCCTCGATCCACACCAGCTGGTTGGTGGTGGCCGAAATCGTGACATGGGAACGCTGGTTGTGTGCGCCCCGTTCGGATATCTTCTTCGAGCAGGGGCAGAGGCTGGTGACCGGGACCACGACCTTGATGGTTTGCCGATAGCGACCGCCTTCGCCGATTTCGCCGATGAAGGTTACCTCGTAATCCATCAGGCTCTTGACGCCGGAGACAGGCGCGGTCTTGTTGATGAAATAGGGGAAGCTCATTTCGAGATGGCCGGTTGCGGCCTCGAGACGGGTCACCATTTCGCGCAGCATGGTCTCGAAACTCTCGACCGAAATTTCCTCTTCGTGAGAATTGAGAATCTCGACGAAACGAGACATGTGGGTGCCCTTGAAGTTGTGGGGCAGTCCGACATACATGTTGAAGGTGGCGATGGTGTGGCGTACGCCGCCGCTCTTGTCCAGGACCTTGAATGGATGGCGGATATCCTTGATGCCGACCTTGTTGATCGGCAACTGACGCGAATCCGCACTGTTCTGAACGTCTGCAATCACTGATTTTTCGGGTGGAGCCATGGGATCCCTGCAATTCATGTCGTTTTTCGGCATCGGGTGAAGTTCTGGAGCGAACTATACCATTATCCGACTAATTTACTCAACTAATATTTTCCAGCGCAAGTCTTGCGGTCACGCTGCGCGTAATGCCGGCATCGTCAAGGCCGGCCTCCGCCAGCAGCACCGCCGAATCGCCATGGTCGATGAACCGGTCCGGCAGGCCCAGGCGCAGCAGCGGAGTACGCAGGCCTGATGCCTCCAGTGCACGGGCTACCTCGGCACCGGCGCCTCCGATCAGGGCGTTTTCCTCGATCGTCACCAGCAGTTCGTGGTCTGCGGCAAGTTGGAGCACCAGTTCGGCATCCAGCGGCTTCACGAAGCGCATGTTGGCCACGGTGGCATCGAGTGTTTCGGCGGCCTTGAGCGCAGGCGTCAGCATGGCGCCAAAGGCCAGGAGGGCCACCCGCTTGCCGCTTCGCCGCAGTTCGCCGCGCCCGACCGGCAAGACCGCAAGGTCTGGCTCCATGGCCGCTCCAGGCCCGCTGCCACGCGGGTAACGCACGGCACTCGGACCGCTCAGAGTGAAAGCGGTGGAGAGCATCTTGCGGCATTCGTTCTCGTCGCTGGGCGTCATCACCACCATGTTGGGAATGCAGGTGAGGTAGGAAAGATCGAACGCGCCGTTGTGCGTCGCGCCGTCGGCACCGACCAAACCACCGCGGTCTATGGCGAACACAACCGGCAGATTCTGCAAGGCGATGTCATGAATCAACTGGTCGTAGGCGCGCTGGAGGAACGTCGAGTAGATCGCCACCACCGGCCTCATGCCTTCGCAGGCCAGGCCGCCGGCGAAGGTCACCGCATGCTGCTCGGCGATGCCGACGTCGAAGTAGCGCTGGGGAAATTCGTTGGCGAAGCGGACCATGCCGGAACCCTCGCGCATCGCCGGCGTGATGCCGATCAGGCGCGGATCGGCCTGAGCCTGATCGCACAGCCAGTCGCCGAACACCTGGGTATAGGTCGGTCGGCCGGGCGCCTTGCCCTGCTCGATGCCGTTGGCCGCGTCAAACTTGCCGACGCCGTGATAGAGGATCGGATCTGCCTCGGCAAGCTTGTAGCCCTGACCCTTGCGGGTGATGACATGAAGAAACTGCGGCCCCTTCAGTTTGCGCAAATTCTGCAAGGTGGGAATCAACGCATCGAGGTCATGGCCGTCGATGGGGCCGATATAGTTGAAACCGAGTTCTTCGAAAAGGGTGCCCGGCGAGATCATGCCCTTGACGTGTTCCTCGACGCGGTTGGCGAATTCAAGGACATTCGGCAGCGCGGACAGCACTTTTTCACCGGCGCGCCGTGCGGCATTGAAGGTGCCGCCTGACAGCAAGCGCGCCAGGTACTTGTTGAGTGCACCGACCGGCGGTGAGATGGACATGTCGTTGTCGTTGAGAATCACAAGCAGGTTGGCATCGATCACGCCTGCGTTGTTGAGTGCTTCGAAAGCCTGGCCGGCGGACATCGCGCCGTCGCCGATGATGGCCGCCACACGGCGCTCCTCGCCCCTGTTGCGCGCGGCCACCGCCATGCCCAGCGCAGCCGAAATCGAGGTCGATGAATGCCCTACGCCGAAGGTGTCGTATTCGCTTTCGATCCGGCGCGGAAAACCCGAAACACCATCCTTCATGCGCAAGCGTTCCATGCCGGCGCGCCTGCCTGTCAGCGCCTTGTGCGGATAGGTTTGATGGCCGACATCCCAAACGAGTCTATCCTCAGGTGTGTTGAAGACATAATGCAATGCGACGGTCAGCTCCACGGTGCCGAGGTTGGACGAAAGATGTCCTCCCGTCCTGGATACCGACTCGAGCACAAACGCGCGCAGTTCTTCAGCCAGCTGTGGCAGCTGGTCGCGCTCCAGCGCTCGCAGGTCGGCCGGCGAATCAATCTTGTCGAGGAGGGGGTAGGTCATCAAAAAGTACGCTCGACGATGAAGTCGGTAAGTTCGTGAAGGCGAATGGCTGACTCGCCGAACGGGGCCAATGCGTCGTGCGCGTCCTGCCTCAGTTTGCCCGCCATGGCTTTGGCTTCATTCACGCCGAGGAAGTTGACATAGGTCGGCTTGTTCTGTGCAGCGTCCTTGCCGGCGGTCTTGCCCAATGTTGCCGTGCTGGCCTCAGCGTCGAGGATATCGTCAACCACCTGAAATAGCAGCCCGATGCGATTGGCGAAGTGCCCGAGATGTTCCAGGGCATCAGGCGCCGCTTCACCGCAATGGGCGCCGAGCAGGACTGCGGCGCGGATCAGCGCACCGGTTTTTCGTATGTGCATGAACTCAAGCTCGCTGATCGTCAGCTGCTCGCCCACGGATGCGAGGTCGATGGCCTGACCGCCGGCCATCCCGCGCGACCCTGAGGCGACTGCCAGAAGATGCAGCATATCGAGTTGCCGGGTGGCGGCGACCCCGGCCAGGCGGTTGGAGAGAACCTGGAACGCCTGGGTCTGCAGGGCATCACCGACCAGAAGCGCGGTCGCTTCGTCAAACTGGACGTGGCAGGTTGGTTTGCCGCGGCGCAGGAC
Source organism: uncultured Sulfuritalea sp. (assembly GCA_964397005.1). GTDB lineage: Bacteria > Pseudomonadota > Gammaproteobacteria > Burkholderiales > Rhodocyclaceae > Sulfuritalea. The sequence goes on from CAYNGV010000020.1 coordinate 5,514, forward strand.
GTCGTCGTCCATGCAGGGCAGGTCGTCATGCACCAGAGAATAGGCGTGGATCAGTTCGACGGCGATGGCCGGGGCGTCGACGACGCCGGGATCCGCTTCAAAAAGCGAGGCAGCGGCATGGCATAGCAGGGGACGCACACGCTTGCCGCCGCCGAGTACCGAGTAGCGCATCGCCTCGTGCAAGCTCACCGGCGCCAAGCCGGGCGACGGCAGGGCGGCATCCAGGGCTGATTCGGTGCGCTGCTGGATGGCGGACATCCAGGTCGGGAAGTTCATGAGCGGTTCAGTCGTCCAGTTCAGTGCCGGACTCCGGAACGAAGTCGCGCAGCCCGTTGGCGTCCAGGATGCGTATCTGCTGTTCGGCGGCGGTCAGAGTTTCCTGACACTGGCGCAACAGTGCCGCGCCGCGTTTGTAGGCGTCCAGCGCATCCTGCAAGGGCATTTGGCCCGCCTCCATCGCGGCGACGATGCCTTCCAGTTCGGCGAGAGCACTTTCAAACGAAGGAGTTTGAGTGCTTGCGGAGTTGAGGTTTGCAGCAGTTTTCGGGAGTGTGGCCATGAGTGAAGCCTTGGCCGGAAGCGCTGACCAGCGGCAAGGGAAAAGTATAAAAATAGCCTAAGGTGCGGCCTCTGGTCAAATTGGCTACAATTATACCGTCGGCTTCGAACCGACGCTATCTCAGTCCTGACGGGTCTTTCCGTCAATTTCCGGTTTCCGGGTAAACCCCTCTTGGAGGTTGGGAATCATGTCCGATGTCGGCGCCCGCGCACTGCTCTCCCCGGGCGTGTCGCAGTTCCCCGTGGAGTGGTACTTCGATGAAAAGCTCTTCGAACTGGAGAAGAAGCTGATCTTCGATGCCGGCCCGGGCTATGTCGGCCACGAGTTGATGGTTCCCGAGGTGCACGACTACCGCTCACAGGAGTGGCACGACCACGCGCGACTGGTGGTACGCCAGCCCGACGGCTGCTACGAGATGTCCAATGTCTGCCGCCATCGGCAGGCGATCATGCTGCAAGGCGCCGGCAATGCGAAGAACATCGTCTGTCCGATCCATCGCTGGACCTACGACACGGGCGGCGAGCTTATCGGCGCGCCGCATTTTCCGGCCAATCCCTGCCTCAATCTTGCCAAGCAGAAACTGGAGAACTGGCAGGGCTTGCTGTTCAAGGGGCCGCGCTCGGCCAACGCAGACCTCGCGGGCATGAAGGTCGCGAGCGAACTCGGTTTTGAAGGCTACAAGCTCGATCATGTCGAATTGCACCAGTGCAACTACAACTGGAAGACCTTCATCGAGGTGTATCTCGAGGACTATCACGTCGTGCCCTATCACCCCGG
>CAYNGV010000020.1:6949-21241 GCA_964397005.1 uncultured Sulfuritalea sp.
TGGTGGTGTCGACCCTGGTGCCGCTGGACGTGGACAAGACCCTGAACGTGGTCGAGTTCTATTATCCCGAGGACATCGCGCTGTTCGAGCCTGACTTCATCAAGGCCGAGCAGGCCGCCTACATGGAAACGGCGATCGAGGATGATGATATCGGCGAACGCATGGATCGCGGCCGCCGCGCGCTGATGAAACAGGGACGCAGTGAAGTCGGCCCCTATCAGTCGCCCATGGAAGACGGCATGCAGCACTTTCATGAGTTCTATCGGCGCGTGATGGCCGAACACATCTGACCGAGGAAGCTTGATGCGGGCGCCGGGCCTTGCCCGGCGCCCGTTCCATTTGTATGCAGTCACTCTGGATGATCGCGGCAAGCCTGCTGTTTGCCTGCATGGGCGTTTGCGTGAAGCTCGGCTCGGAGCAATTTTCGGCGGCCGAACTGGTGTTCTGGCGCGGCTTCATCGCCACGCTGATTATCGGCTCCTACGTTCTGGTGCACCGGCTGTCGCTGGCCACGCCGCACATGCGAACCCATGCCGTGCGCGGGCTGTCGGGTTTCGTCTCATTGGTGATGTACTTCTACGCCATCAGCCTGATTCCGCTCGCTGCGGCGGTGACCCTGAATTACACCTCTCCGATCTTTCTGGCGCTGCTGCTGGCCCTTTGGCTGAAGGAGCCGGTGAGGCGCGGATTTCATGCTGCGCTGGTTGCAGGATTCATGGGCGTGATATTTCTGCTGCAGCCCACACTCGGAGGCGACCAGTGGCTCGGTGCGGTGTTCGGTCTGGGTTCCGGAATCATTTCCAGTATCGCCTACCTCAACGTGAGACGCCTCGGTGAACTGGGCGAGCCCGAATGGCGCACCGTGTTCTATTTTTCAGTCATGGCGGCGTTGGGTGGTTTGCCCTGGTTTCTGGCTTCCGGTTCCTTCCATGCCATCGATCTGCGCGGCTGGCTGTTGCTGCTGGGAGTGGGGGGCTTCGGTGTGCTCGCGCAGCTTTGCATGACTGCCGCCTACAAGCGCGGCAAGACGCTGGTTTCCGCCAGCCTTGCCTACAGTACCGTAGTCTTTTCGAGTATTTTTGGAATGCTGCTGTGGGGTGAAACACTGCCCTGGCAGGCTTGGGTGGGTGTAATCCTGATTGTAGCCAGTGGCCTGCTGGCCACCGTCCTGTCGGGCCGAGTGGGTAGTGCGGCGGTTGCGGACTGAAGGGCATTCGGATATCCGTCGAGCAGGCTCGCCGGTATCAACAAAGGCATGGGGTGCCGTAAGATGGCACGTTGCTTCTCAACTTGCACATGAGTCTCTCCATGTCATCAGGCCCGGACACCGATCAGACATCCAACATCCAGTTGCTGGACCGCTTCTACGGCATGTTCCTGGCGGTGGGACTCGTCTTCCTGACCATCGGTGTGCCCTTCGTGTTCTATCGAAAGGCGGCTTCCGCCGTCGCCTGCGTGATTCTGCTCGGCCTGGTCGGCGTCGCCTGGCGGATGAGCCGCAAGGGGCAGCCGCAAAAGTCCCTGTTGTTGTTCGCCGGTGGCTTGTGGCTGATCCTGGTAACCCTGATCTTCGGTGGGCTGCCGCCGATCACCACCGCAACCATGCTGGCCATAGCCGTCATGCTCTCGGTAGTCGTCAGCATCCGGGCCGGTGCAATTTACAGCGGTGCATACATGCTGGCCTGGCTGGCCTACGTGGTGTCGGACATGCTGGGCGTGGCGCCGGAGCCCTATTTCATCGGGAAGCCCATCGTGTCCTGGTTCATCGGGCTCCTCTCGATCTGGCTGGTGCTGTTGCCGATTCCAACCCTGATTCGCAAGATGCGGGCAGCGCTTTCGTTGCAGCGTGCCACGCTGGAGGCGGCGTCCGATGGAATCCTGGTCATCGACGACCAGAGACGGGTGGTCACCTACAACTCTCAATTTGCCAGCCTGTGGCGAGTTCCTGCGGATATCCTCGCCACCGGCGACGACAAGGCATTGATGGAGTTCGTCCTCGACCAGTTGCAGGATCAAAAGCAGTTCGTCGAAAAGGTGAATCAACTCTACGAGCAGCCCGATGCGTCTTCGGCGGATACGTTGCAGTTCAAGGATGGACGGGTTTTCGAGCGCTACTCCCGACCCCAGCGCATGGATGGCAAAGTCAGCGGACGGGTCTGGAGCTTCCGCGATGTGACCGAGCGCAAGGCGGCGGAACGGGCGCGGCTTGAAAGCGAAATGCTGAAGACATCCGTGCTGACCCACGCCGCCTACGCCATTATCGCCACCGATCCACGGGGAATCATCACGGTATTCAATCCGTGTGCCGAGGCCTTGCTCGGCTATGGTGCGGAGGAGGTAGTCGGAAAGCAGACTCCGTCCCTGTTTCACGATCCTGATGAGGTTCGCCGCCGCGCCGAGGTTCTGTCGAAGGAGTTGGGCGAGACCGTCACGCCGGGATTCGATGTGTTTGTCATCAAGCCTCGTACAACCCGCGCGCCTGACGAGAATGAATGGACATACATACGCAAGGATGGACCGCGGATTCCGGTGCTTCTGTCGGTGACGGCGTTCACTGATACGGACGGGAACATTTCCGGCTACCTCGGCGTTGCCACGGACATCACCGAGCGCAGGCAGGCGGCAGCGAAACTCGCGGCGAGCCAGCAGCGCATGGAACTGGCGCTGGCGGGCGCCGATCTGGGCTTGCTGGATTGGGATATCGCCACCGGGCGGCTTGTACAGAATGAACGCTTTCTCGAAATGCTGGGCTATGCGAAAGATGAACTTCTGATCGATGCCGAGGTATTCAACTGGCTGATTCATCCGGCCGACCGCGCGCAGGTAAGCGCCGCGCTCGCGTCTCACTTCAAGGGCGAAACGCCCAGTTACGAGGCCGAACACCGAAGCCGCCACAAGGATGACCACTGGGTATGGATACTCGCCCGCGGCAAAGTGGTGGAACGGGATGCGGATGGCCGCGCGCTGCGCATGGTCGGCACTGTCCTCGATATTTCCGAACGCAAACACAACGAAGCCGCACTCAAGGCCCGTGAAGCGCGCCTGGCAAACCTCATTGGCTCGCTGCAGGAGTTGGTGTTCGTGGTGGACACGGAAGGACGGATTACCGAATATCACCTGCCGCCGTCCTTCAGCTTCCCTGTCGGCGGCGAGGCCGCTCTGGGCAACTACTTTGCCGACGCGCTGCCGGATCAATTATCTGACTTTGTCGCGGAGGCGATGGTCGGCATCTTTGCCGATTCACAGGCGCGCACTCACGAATTCACGGTTCTGGTAAACGACAGGGAGCATTTCTTCCATGTCACCATGAGCCAGTTGTCCGGCTCGGGAAAGTACGCCAGCGGCTTTCTGGCGTTGGTCAGGGACGTCAGCGAACGCAAGCGCGCCGAGCAGGAGCAACGGATCGCCGCGATCGCCTTCGAATCGCAGGAGGGCATGGTCATCACTGATGCCGACGGCTTGATCCTGAGAATCAACCGTGCATTCACTGAAATCACCGGCTACACAGCCGAGGAGGCTGTCGGGCGAAGAACCACACTGCTGAGTTCCGGTCGCCACGACAAGGAATTCTACGAGGCGATGTGGCAGACAGTCGCGCAGAACGGGTCGTGGCAGGGCGAAATCTGGAACCGGCGCAAGAACGGCGTGATTTATCCGCAATGGCTCACCATCACCGCCGTGAAACAGGACGATGGGACGGTCACCCACTATGTCGGAACGCAGGTCGACATCACCGAGCGCAAGGAAGCCGAGATGGAGATCGAGCGGATGGCCTATTTCGATTCCCTCACCCAGCTTGGCAACCGCCGACTATTGCTGGATCGTTTGCAGCACGCCATGGCTTTCAGCGCACGCGGCGGCCAGAAGGGGGCATTGCTGTTTCTGGATCTGGACAATTTCAAGACTCTCAACGACACCCTTGGTCACGACATGGGCGACCTCTTGCTGCAGCAGGTGTCGCGGCGTCTCGTCGCCAGCGTCCGCGAGGGCGATACGGTTGCACGCCTTGGCGGCGACGAGTTCGTGGTGATGCTGGAGGGCTTGAGCGAGAACCGCCTGGAAGCCGCCGCACAGGCTGTGCTTGCCGGGGAAAAAGTCCTCGCCGCACTCAACAAGCCCTATCTGCTGGCCGAACACGAGCATATCAGTACCCCCAGCATTGGTGGAACCCTGTTTTCCGGTCACCAGTTCACCGCGGACGAATTGTTGAAACAGGCCGACCTTGCCATGTATCAGGCCAAGGCGGCTGGTCGCAACGCGCTGCGTTTCTTCGATCCGGCTGCCGGAAAGTAGAACGGTCAGCCGGTGATTTTTCGCTTGATCGCGCGGGTCACCATGCGCAGGCGCTGAGCCAGCGGCAGGCGCTTGAAGTTGGTGTTGACGGCACCCTGCGTAAATGCCGTGCGCTTGGAGTAGTCCATGATCAGATCGACGATCACCGGCCGGCCGGCGGCGGCCAGCTCTCGGGCGCGCGCAATCGCGGCGGCTACCTCGTTGTTCGACGACACCCGAATGTATTCGGCGCCGGTGGCGATGGCGACGCCGCTGAAGTCGATGGCGCCCAGCGCCGTGCACGGCTTGCGATTGAAGGGAATTTCCTGCGCCTGGGCGATCTGCGACAGTTCGCCGTCGTGGAACACATAGAACACCAGGCCGAGACCGAGCCGTGTGGCGGAAACGATTTCCATGCAGGTCATGGTGAAGGCGCCGTCGCCGACGATGGCGAACACTTCACGATCGGGGTTGGCCAGCTTGGCGCCGATGGCGGCCGGCACCGCGTAGCCCATGCTGTTGAAATCGGTCGGCACGATCAATGCCTTGGGGTGCCGCACGGGATACAGTTCCGCGGTCAGGTAGGTGTGGTTGCCGTCGTCGACCACGGCAATCGAATCGTCGGGCATGGCCGCGCGCAGCGCATTGAAGAACATCGCCGGGTTGACCTTGCCGCCGCTGTCGTGGCGCAGCCATTCGTCGATGTAGGCGGTTTTGTCGCGTTGTATGCGGGCATGCAATTCGGCATTCGCCGTGCCGCCGGCGCCGACTTTTTGCAGTTCTGCCAGCAACGCGGCCAGTACAGCGCTGGCATCGCCCTCCAGCGTCACTGCCGCGGGGTAGTTGGCATTGAATACCGTCGGGTTGATATCCGAGTGAATCAGGTTCGGCGGCACCGTGACGCCGAAGCTGCCCGTGGCAATTTCCGCGAAGCGGGTGCCGACCGCCAGCAGGCAGTCGCAGTCGGCGAAGGCATTGCGCGCCGCAGGAACCGCCGAGGCGCCGAAGCCGAAGCCGGTGTGCAGCGGGTGGGCGGCGGAGAACACAGACAGGCCTTGCAGAGTCGTTGCCACCGGCGCCTGGAGCAACTCGGCGATGGCTCGTGTCAGGTCGAAGGCGTCGCGGGCGCCCCAGCCGAGAAACATCGCCGGATGCTTTGCGGCCAGCAGCATTTCCGCGGCGCGCCGGATATCTGCCGAAGAAGCACGCTGCGGCTTGGCGATGACCGGTGGCGGCGGAAGCTCGCCTGCTTCGCCAGGAAACATCTGGAGATTGACCGGGATCTCGACGAAGACCGGACCCGGCTCGCCGGAGTGCGCAATCTCCCAGGCCTTGAACAACGTAGGCGCGATGTCCTCATGGCGGGTGACGAGGAAGGTGGCCTTGGTCAGCGCTTTGAGGAAGGCGTGCTGATCGAGTTCGTGAAGCTGGTAGCGCTTGTCCAGGTCGGTGCGGATGCCGCCGCAAATCACCAGCATGGGCACGCCGTCGAGAAACGCTTCGCCGATGCCGCTGGCGGCGTGCGTGGCTCCCGCGGCGGGGACGATCACCAGCGTGCCGGTCAGGTCCGAGGTACGGCTGACGCCGTCGGCCATGAAGGCGGCGCCGCCTTCGTGGGTTACCAGCACCGGCGTGATCGATGGCGAACTGTTGAGTTCATCGTACAGCTCGGTGTTGTGCACGCCGGGAATGCCGAAGGTGTACGTGATGCCGAGTGCTTCGAGGGCTCGTACCGCGATCCAGGCGCCGGTTCGTTTCATGCGGATTTCCTCCGGATAATGTTCAGGTAGTCGACGCGGCAGCCTGGCCGGCGATGCGGCCGGAAAGAATGCAGCCGCCGAGGAAGCTGCCTTCCAGCGCACGCAAGCCGTGCATGCCGCCGCCGCCGAAGCCGGCCGCTTCGCCCGCCGCAAACAGGCCGGGGATGGCAGCGCCGGCGTGGTCGAGCACGCGGCTTTGCAGATCGGTCTGGATGCCGCCGAGGCTCTTGCGGCTGATGATGAATTCGCGCACGGCGATCAGCGGTCCGGCTTTTGGGTCGAGAATCTTCTGGAACTTGCAGGTGCGGATCCGGTCGCCCTTCCAGTGCCGCACGTAGGCGATGCGCCGCAACTGCTCGTCGTTATGCAGGCTCTGGCCGCGGTCGATCTGCGCATCGTAGGCCTCAACCGTCTGCCGCATGGCGTCGAGGCTCACCGCGTCGTCGCCCTGCAGCGCATTCATTTTCCCCACCAGCTCCGGCAGATCGCGGCCGACCACGAAGTCCTCGCAGGAACCGGTCATCTCGTCGTACAGCCACTGGTTGCCGATCAGGATGTCGCGCAGGAAGGCGAGCTTTTTCTTGTCGCGAATCGATGGATTGAACTCCGCGCCGGAAATCGCGAGTTCCTTCAGCGCGATGCGTTTGTTCATCAGTTGCCAGGAGTACTGCCGCTCCTGCGCGCATACCTGCGCGACCAGATTGCGGGTGTCGAAACCCGTCACCAGCGGCATCGGGCCGATGCGCCGGCCCTGCCAGTCGAGCCACAGGGCAGAACGCGGCGGCACCAGGGACAAGCCGTGTCCGGGCTTCCTCGGCCGTGGATGCCTCACTCCGGCGGCATAGTTCCACATCGAATCCAGGCGAGTGAGCTGGCCGCCGGCGGCGCTCACCGCGTCGTGCAGCCGGCCGTCCGCGTAGCGGTGCGAACCGTTGAGGATGACCGGTGGCGGCGCACCCCAGTCGCGGTGCCAGTGTTGCCGAACACGCTCGATGTTGCCGTTGAAACCACCGGCGGCGACAATCACGCTGCCGGCGCTCGCCTCGAAGGGCTGCTGATCCGTCTCGCATATGCCCTTGCAGCCGATGACCGCCCCGTTCGATGTCAGCAGGCTTTCCACGCGCTGGCCGAAGCGGATCTCGAGCCGTTCGCGCCGCGGGTGGTTTTCAAGCTGATCGATCAGGCGCAGCGCCAACTCGTGTCCCGTGCCCCAGACGATGTGAAAGCGCGGCACGGAATTGCCCGGGGTAAACAGGCCGCGTTCTACCCAGTGCGGCGCAGGCAGGAAGCCGATGCCGCGCTTGCGCAGCCAGACGCCTACGTCGTCGTGACAGCGCTGCACGTAGGCTTCTGCCCAGGCCAGGGGCCAACGGTCGTTCGGGACAATTGGGTCCAATGCGCCAAAGGCCTTCCAGTCGGCCAGCGCCAGTTCCGGTGTGTCGCGTATGCCGGCGCGCCGCTGCTCGGGGGTGCCGACCAGAAAGATGCCGCCGAAGCTTTCCTTCGCCAGGCCGCCGAAGTTGTCCGGAGTGTCACGTTCGAGCAGCAGCACCCGGCGCCCGGCGTCGAGAAGTTCCAGCGCGGCACAGATACCCGCTATGCCGCCGCCGATGACGATGACTTCGCTCACGGTCGCTCCTCCTTGTTTTGCGTCGGAGTTTAGCCTGAAATCATGCCCTGCCGAGGCGGACCGGTTGGCAAAGCTTCACGAGACCATGATCAAAAGTCGGCGCTGGCGAGACGGCGGCAAGGACACGGATGTGAGACAAACCGAAGAATGGCAAATCACGGGAGAACCGGCTAAGCTGCTTTCCCGAATGGAGAAACCGATGCAGATTCGAAAAGTGCTGATTGCCGGCCTGATGCTTGTCCACGCGTGGGCCCTGGCGCAAACAGTCGAAGCACCATCGCCGTTATCGCTTGATGAAGCGCGCGTCCAGCGGGCCAAGGGCAAGGCGCTCAAAGACGAGGCAGAGGCCAGATACGAGGCGGACAAGGCAGCGTGCCAGGGCAAGGTGATTGCCATCGGCTGCATGAGTTCGGCCAAAGAGCGGCGCACCGCCGCGGTGAAGGAGGCCGATGCGCTGGAGCGGGAAGGGCGCAAGGCCGAACGCGAAATTCATCGCCAGGAGGTCGAGGCCAAGGCCGCGCAGCGCGCAGCCGAGGCGCCGGGTCTGGAGGCCAGGCAGAAGGCCGATGTCGAACGCTATCGCGAGAAGGAAGCGCAACGGACTGCCGAGCGCGAGCGGCGCCAGGCCGAGGAAGCGAAAAAGCTCGAGAGCCGTCGCAGCAAGGTGGCGGCGGAGCGCGCGGCGCAGCAGCAGAAGCTTGCGGCGCGCAGCCAGGAAGACGCGAAGCGTGCGGAAAAAGCACCGGAGAATGCCCGGAAAAGCGCGGAACGGAAACGGCAGCATGCCGAGCGCGTGAAGAAGATCGACGAACGGTCGCGGCAATATGCCGAACTCCTGAAGCGCCGGGAAGCCGAGGAGGCCGCCAAAAAAGCTGCTCCAGCGGCGGCGGGCAAATGACGAACCTCATCGTCGCGGAGCAGGATGATCCTTCGACGTGCTGCGGGGATCGGTTCAACGCGTGCGTCGTCCCGACAAAATAATGCAGGAGCCCGACATGAGCCGCAACGTTCTGGACGAAGCCCATATTCACCCTGCCGCCCGCCAGACCATAGCGGACAACAATGCCGACATCGTGCGCGAAGTGCAGGCCGCCATTGCCGGCAACAAGGTGGTCATTGTCGGCATGGCGCAAAACCCCTTCCCGCGCATGGCGCGCAAGGCGCTCGATGACCTCGGCACGCCCTACCGGTACCTCGAGTACGGAAGCTATCTCAGCCAGTGGCGACGTCGCAACGCGCTCAAGATGTGGACCGGCTGGCCTACCTTTCCCATGGTTTTTGTGAACGGCACCCTGGTCGGCGGCGCCAGTGAATTGCGCCGGCTGATCGACAGCGGCGAATTCGCCCGCATGCTGGCCGAGTAGCTCGACAGGCGCCGCTGCCTATCCGGAGTGGCTTTGCCCGCGTCATTTGCGGGCTTGGCGCACTCCGCATGAGCATCATCAGGCGGCCAGCGCGGCGGCCCCGGCGGCACGGCGTCCTCGAATGCCTTGGTGGGGCGCTTCAGATTGCGCGATCCAGCCAGTCGGTGACCAGCGGCCACAATGCCGCTTCGCTTGCCGGCTTGAAGAAGCCGAAGTGGCCGATGCGCGGCAAGCCGTGGTGCGCCGGCTCGACCAGGCGGTAGTCGACGGGCCGCTTCCGGTAGGCGGCATGAATCAGGCGCGAACCATCCTCGAGCAGCAGTTCGTCATCGGCGAAAGTCAGCGCCAGCACCGGATAGTCCGCGCTGGCATAGGCTTCGCGCGCACCGGGTTCGCCACTCAGCAGGTAGTCCGGCGTCAGGCACCAGCGCCGCCACTGGAACATCGCGCCGGTGGGCAGGTTGCCGATGACGCCAAGTCGTTCGCCGGGGAAGTAGCCGAAGATTGGGCAGAACACCGGCGCCAGCACATGCCACATCAGCGGCGCCGTGCGGCGGATGCGCGGTGTGTTGTGGCGCATCGAACCGCTGCCGACGGCGATATTGACCAGGCCCGAAAGGCGCTCGCGCGAAGGCAGCAGCGGCGCGACCTGGCCGCCGAAACTGTGGCCGACCACGAACAGGGGCAACGGTGAGGTTTCGCCGATCTCGTGCAGCAGGGCGTCGTAGTCCTTGATCAGCCAGTCGCTGAGGTTCGCCTTGAAACGGCGCAAGGAGCCGGTCAGCGATTCGCCGATGCCGCGGTAATCGAAGGTCCAGGCCGTGTAGCCGCGGCTGGCAAGATGCCGGGCGAACGGTGCATAGAAGGATTGGGGTACCGCCATGGCGGCCGCGATCATCACGTTTGCCCTGGCCGGGCCAACCGGATCGAAACGGTAAGCGGCCAGCGTGTGGCCATCTCTGGCGGTCAGAGCAACACGCTTCATCGGGAATCCTTGTCCATGATCTTCTTCGGGGTTTGCAAGGACTATATCAACGTCAGCTATTATTGGTCATTTCGCCACCGGAATCTCCGTCCAATTCGTTGTCCATCGCGGTGACATCCGTTCCCGCTTCATCCCCCATGGCTTGCCAATTCCCTCGGCGGCGGATTTCAGTGTCCCTCGCCCCCAGGTCGCATTGATCCGGTCCACCACCTGCATCAGGGCGTCGTTGTTCCGGACGGCATGAAAAAGATCCGGCTGCCCAACTGTCGCTGGCAATAGATGCATCAGCATCACCCCGGCCTTCTGGTACTCGAATTCTGGTCGGTAGATGCGCCTCAGACCCCACAGCGCCGCCCGCGTCAGCAGCAGCGTGTCGTCGCTCGGCGTCGGCAAGGGAATCGTCACCGCCTGCGCATGTTGTGGCAGATCCTGTCGAAACGGACTCGTGCGGATGAAAACCTGAAGCCGCCCGGCAAGCGACTCCTGACGCCGCAGCTTTGCAGCCGCAATCGCCACATAGCTCGCCACCGCCTCCGACAGCGAAGCGAGATCTGACACGTAGGAACCGAAGGAGCGGGATGACAGAATCTGCTGCCGGACCGGCGTAACTTCCTCCATATCCACGCACGCCTCGCCGTTGAGTTCGGCGATGATCCGTTCCATCGTCACCGAGAACTCACGTCGCAGTACCTTGGGATCGGCTCGCCGCAGAGATTCCACCGTACCGATACCCCGGTGGGTGAGTTGTTTCGTCAGTTGCGGCCCAACACCCCAGATTTCTCCCACCGGGATTGACTCGAACAAGGTTGTCCTCTCCGTCGCCGAGAGTCTGCCGAAATCGCAGACCCCGTCGGATTCCGGAATCAGTCCCTTCTTCGCGACATGGTTCGCCAGCTTGGCCAGGGTTTTGGTTTCCGCCAGGCCGACACAGACGGGAATTCCGATCCACTGCCGGACCTGATGGCGCATGGCCTGAGCGTGGGCCACCAGGTCGAAGTGACTGAACCCGTCCATCCCGAGGAAGCATTCGTCGATGCTGTAGATTTCCTGTTCCGGAGAGAACTGTCCCAGCACCGACATCATGCGCTGGCTCATGTCGCCGTAGAGGGCGTAGTTGGATGAAAGCGCCAGGATGCCGTGCTTTCGGGCCAGGTCTTTCATCTGAAACCAGGGCGCGCCCATCTTGACCCCCAGCGCCTTGGCTTCGTTGCTGCGCGAGACAGCACAGCCATCATTGTTGGAGAGCACCACCACGGGCCGGCCTTCCAGCCGGGGATTGAATACCCGCTCACAGGAAACATAAAAGTTGTTTCCATCCACCAGTGCGAAGGACACGACTCAGACCTTGTGGATCGCCCAGCGCACCACGCCCCAGACCGTCAGATCCTGTTCCGGGCCGACCAGGATGTCGCCTTGGCCGGAACCCTGCGCGCGCAGCAGTACCCCATGGGGAAGGCGGCAGACCTGCTTGACCGTGAAGGCACCATCGATCACCGCCACCACAATCTGACGGTCGGCCGGAGGCAGGGCCCGATCCACCACCAGCAGATCGCCATCGTGGATGCCGAACCCGGTCATGGAGTGGCCGGTGACCCGGACGAAGAACGTGGCTTCCTGATGCTCGATCAGGTACTCGTCGAGGCTGAGGCTGTCTTCGGAGAAATCCGTGGCCGGCGACGGAAAACCGGCCGGTACGGGAACCGATAACAGCGGGTAACGGGGGAGGCGGTGCGGCGCCACGCGACAACTGGGCATATATCCAGTATGCGGTAGCCGCGCCAGATCGTCAAGCCGGATCCGGGAATAGGCCGGGCGGCGAGGCGGATTTCATCCGTGGCGATTGCCGGGGATCGGCAATGGCGTGGAACTGGCCGGGGTCGAACTGCTGCAGGAAGTGGCGGGGGTCCTCCTCCCGGTCGGTGCCGAGCCAGGCTTGCCAGGCATGGTCATCGAGGACGACGACACTGCGCTTCTCGTCTCCGGGCTTGTGGAAGCGGTGCATGAGAGGATGCTCATCGGCGTTGATGGTGAGCATGCTGTAGGACCAGGTCGGAGTGCCATCCGGGGCGGTCCGGGATTCCCACAGACCGGCAAGCCCGAAGGGTTGACCATCGGCGCGCTCGATGCGCCAGCGTACCGGCTTGCCGGATTCGTAGTTCGGTTCGAAGAATGCCTGGACGGGGATCACGCAGAACTGGCGGTTGCGCCAAGCGTTCCGGAAGCTGGGTTTTTCGGCCACGGTTTCCGAGCGGGCGTTGTAGGTCATCTTCGCAAGTTTGGGCTCGGCCCAATGGGGTATCAGGCCAAAGGTGCCGGGTAGCCAAGTGTCGGGTTTGTGGCTGGAGAGGAAGGGACCGAGTGAACCGGGATAGCACTCGCCGAAGTCAAAGGACGGCGGATCGATGGGAAGGCGGGCGAAGGCTTCTCGTGCGGGCGGGCGATAGTTGCTACACATGGGGCGCCTTGATATCGTGTAGTTGTCCTTGATGGCTTTGCCGGGAACAGCAGCAACCATGGAAATCTATAGCTTCAACGTGGAAAGCGAGCGCAAATTTGTGGGTTGATTTGTGGGTTGCAAAAATTTAGTTAAACAAAAAGCCCATAGAGTCATGGGCTTTTTGTATGTTACTGGCGGTCCAGAAGCAATGCCAACAAAAACCGTCTACGCCACAACCTGTTGATTTAACTAGGATGTAGTTCAGGCCACAATCCTGAATTCGGTCGCCTTGGCGACAGGGCGGACGTGGTTTCGCTCGCGCTTCATTTCGACGATACCGTAATTCGACATGGTCTTGAGCGTCCGCGAGAGGTTGCCCGGCTTGCGTCCGGTCGTCTCGGCCAAGGACGTGATGGACTGCGGATTCGTCTCCTTGATCACCTGAAGCAATGCACGATTCTCATCGCTCAACACCTCGGCGAGAGAGCGCATTGAGGTGAACCAGATTTTCGGTTCGCCGGACTTTGGCTTGTGCTCGCCGCGAGCAATCGACAAGACCCGCTCCCGAATCTTGTCCTGCGGCATGATACCGATCACGATGGCTTTCATTTCTGTCTTGCCTCCTTCAGAACCCGGTCGACCTCGTTGAAAAAGTCGATCAGGAGTTGCTGTGCATCCTGAAACTCGTAGGGCACGCCTTTGTCGCGCGCATGCCGGTGCTTGTGATCGTAAGTCAGGCGCTGCCCGGCATACTTGAACTTCTTCGGCGGTTTTACCGCATGCGCGTTGTCGTATCCCAAAATCCGCTTTCCGTAAGGCTCGTGGAGTGTCAGGGAATAGCGGATTCCGTGTGGGACGTCTGCTGTCACTTCGACACGCCAGGCCTCGATCTTCACCCAATAGCCACCGTCCTGATCAATGATCTGATCGTGGAGGTCTAGCAGGTTGGCTATTCCGTGGTCTTCACGCATGGCGCATTATATCAGCTGATGATACCTTCCTGTGGCGAATTCTGTTATGCCACAGGCTCACCAAGTGAGTCGACCTTCGAAGCGGTTCGCTGGTAGATTTACAAATTTCGGTCATGAAACCATCTACCAAAACGACCAAGCGCAAGCCCAGTGATGGTTACGAACCCCTGATCTTCAAGTACGACGACGTTCGAAAGATGGCGGCGAAGGAGCAAGGAGAATATCTTCTGCGCATCCTGATTGCCGGTCTGCAACGAAAGCTGGGACTTCCTCAGACAACGATGCATCCGCAACCGGCCAGACCTCGCAAAGTCGGAGCCAATAGACCGAAGCAACTGCCACCACCTCCTCTTCAGCCGGAGAGATACCAGGAGATCTGCAAGTTCCATTCAGTGATGGTGATCATTTCGGAGGAACTGCTGGCCGAGCGCTGGTTTTGTTCGGTTTCACGCATTCAGCGCTGGCGCTCACAGAAGATCGGGCCACTCTACATCAAGATGATGGGCCGCATCTTGTATCGGGTGAGCGATATCGAGGCCTATGAGCAATCCTGCCTGGTTATTCCTGGTGCCGAGAGATAAGCCGGTTCGGGCGCATTTTCCGGTGTTCGGATGCAAGCGGTTACAAGCCGTTCAAACGGATCGCGGTCATTTCCAAGTCGTGGCAAGAAAATCTGCACTAAAGACAGTTTTAGTACGGAACTTTCGAGAACCAGAACGCGGAAAACCTCGTCTGGACGGTGCAGTCCAGAGTTGTCGGAACCATGGGAGGTCAAGAGGTTTTTGCCCGGAACCCCTTGTGGCAAGGGATTCCATCGATTTGGTACGCCAACTAAAGACAGTTCGAGTTGGCGTACCTTACTGAAACTGGCGG